>NZ_JAMYNS010000004.1:0-475124 GCF_040319125.1 Mesorhizobium sp. M0938
TTACAACCACACCCCGCAAACCCATATCGGCGCGGGGCGGGGGGGCTGGTTTTTGTTTAAAATATACTTATAAAATGTGGGTATGCTTGTTTCCGGGGGGGGGCGCCGGGTGACCGGGCGGGGCCCTTCGTGTATCGGAACGCCAATGTTTCGGGGCAGCGCCTGCGCGGGGGAGCCGCTCCAGGCGCGTCACACGCACAACGATGAGGACCAGATGACGGTGAAGCCCCTCTACCGACGTGTCTTGCTGAAAGCGTCAGGCGAAGCGTTGATGGGCGAGCAGCATTTCGGCATCGACGTGTCGGTCGTCGATCGTATCGCAGCAGACATCGCCGAGGCCCGCGCCCTGGACATCGAGGTCGGTGTCGTCATCGGCGGCGGCAACATCTTTCGCGGCGTGGCGGTTGCGTCCAAGGGCGGAGATCGCGTCACTGGCGACCACATGGGCATGCTCGCCACCGTCATCAACTCGCTGGCGCTGCGCACCTCGTTGAACAAGATAGGCGTCGACGCGGTGGTGCTGTCGGCAATCGCCATGCCTGAACTTTGCGAGAGCTTTTCGCAGCGCCAGGCGACCGCCTACATGAACCAGGGCAAGGTCGTCATCTTCGCCGGCGGCACCGGCAATCCGTTCTTCACCACCGATTCGGCCGCGGCGCTTCGTGCGGCGGAAATCGGCGCCGATGCACTGTTCAAGGGTACTCAGGTCGACGGCGTCTATTCGGCCGATCCCAAGAAGGACCCGAACGCGACTCGCTTCGAGCGCATCAGCCATGGCGAAGTGATAAAACGCGGTCTTTCGATCATGGATACGGCCGCGATTGCACTTGCGCGCGAAAACAACATTCCGATAATCGTCTATTCGATCCACGAGAAGGGTGGTTTCGGTGATATTCTGAGGGGCGGTGGCCGTTGCACGGTCGTCGCGGACGACTGATCGGGAGCCCGATGCCGAGCCGAGGGTCCGCGTAAGCGAAAAGCGGGAACCGGTTTTCGGATTGAGGCTCGAACACGGGGTTACCCCTGAACAGTGAACCCGGGCTAACGGGTCGAGGAGACGATGATGAGTGGCGAATACGATGATCTCAAACGGCGCATGGACGGGGCGATCGCTGCGTTCAAGCACGATCTGGCTTCGCTGCGGACCGGCCGCGCCTCGAGCAACCTGCTCGACGCGATCCAGGTGCAGGCCTACGGCACCACCATGCCGATCAACCAGGTGGCGAACGTGTCGGTGCCGGAGCCGCGCATGATTTCGGTTTCGGTCTGGGACAAGTCGATGGTCGGCGCGGTCGATCGCGCCATCCGCGAATCCAATCTCGGCTTCAATCCGATCGTCGACGGCACCAATCTCAGAATTCCGCTGCCCGAGCTCAACGAACAGCGCCGCAAGGAGCTGGTCAAGATCTCGCATGGTTATGCCGAGAATGCCCGCATCGCCGTGCGCCACGTGCGCCGGGATGGCATGGAATTTCTCAAAAAGGCGGAAAAGGACGGCGACATCAGCGAGGATGATCAGCGTAAGCGGTCCGACCAGGTCCAGAAGCTCACCGATGAGATGATCGGCACCATCGACCATCTGCTTTCCGATAAGGAAGCTGAAATCATGCAGGTTTAAGGGTCCGACCCGAAAGCGAAACTATGACAAGCCCCGCGCATGTCGCGATCATCATGGACGGAAACGGACGCTGGGCCAAGGCGCGCGGCATGCCACGGCTTGCCGGCCATCGTGCCGGCGTCGAGGCGTTGCGCAACACGGTGCGCGCCGCTCCTGGCCTCGGCATCTCCTTCCTGACCGTCTACGCCTTCTCGTCGGAAAACTGGTCGCGACCGAAGTCCGAAGTCAGCGACCTGATGGGCCTCCTGAAAATCTTCATCCGCCGCGATCTCGCCGAACTGCACCAGAGCGGCGTGCGGGTCAGGATAATCGGCGACAGGGCAGGGTTGCAGCCTGATATCAGGAGCCTGCTGGAAGAGGCCGAAACGCTGACTATGCGCAACGATGCGCTGACGCTGGTCATCGCCTTCAACTATGGCGGGCGTGACGAGATCGTGCGCACGGCGCGCAAGCTTGCCTCGGCAGTGGCGCGCGGCGAGCTCGACAGCGAGGCGATCACGGCCGAATCCTTCGCCGGCTCCCTCGATACCCAGGGTATTCCGGACCCTGAGCTGGTCATCCGCACCAGCGGCGAACTCAGGTTGTCGAATTTCCTTCTGTGGCAGGCCGCCTATAGCGAGCTCGTCTTCCTGCCTTGCTACTGGCCCGATTTCAGCCGCGAGCATTTGGCCGACGCATTGCGCGATTTCGCCGGACGCGAGCGCCGTTTCGGCGGGCTTGGCGCTCAAGACGTCGCCGTGACTGCCAAGGGATGAGCAACCTCCAGCTTCGCGTGATTTCTGCCGTCGTGCTTGCCGTCATCACGCTTGGCCTGACCTGGCTCGGCGGACTGCCCTTCCGGCTGCTTTGCGCCGCCATGACGATCCTGATCTTCTATGAATGGACGCGGATGTGCCGCCCGGTTGCAGCCACGAGCCTTGGTTTGCTGCCTGAAGCGCTGCTTCTGGTCTTCGTCGTCGCCTTGGTCGCCGGCCTGCCGGCGTCCTGGCTGCTGCTTCTTGTGGCCGCGATGGCCGTTGTCACCGTCCTCGTGTCTTCGATGCACCAGACTTCGGTGCACCAGACAGGGCCGTGGGACGCGTCCGGCCTTGCCTATGCCGCCATTTCCGGCCTGTCGCTTGCTCTTTTGCGCGACGGCGACCGATCCGGCCTAGTCGCCATTCTCTTCCTGTTCGCGGTGGTTTGGGCGACCGACATATCGGCCTATTTTGTCGGTCGCGCTGTTGGCGGTCCGAAGCTGGCGCCATCGATCTCGCCCGGCAAGACGCAGAGCGGGGCGCTCGGTGGGGCCGTTGGCGGGGTTGTTGCCGGGCTGCTTTTGGCCGCCTTGGCCGGGGCCGGCAATCTCGCAATTCTCGGTGTCGTTGCGCTCGTGCTTTCGATCGTGGCCCAGGCCGGCGACCTTTTCGAATCATGGGTGAAGCGCCGTCACGACCGCAAGGATTCGGGCACGCTGATACCGGGCCATGGCGGTGTGATGGACCGAGTCGACGGGCTTGTCGCGGCGGCCTTCGCCCTATACGTCATCGGGTGGATTTCGGCGACCGCCGACCATCCGGCGCAGGGGCTGTTTCCAGCTTGATCGGCATTGTTCCTTGCCCGGTTTCTTCACCTGCGCAGGATGCGCCATGGATTCGCCTGGATTGATGTCACAGTCGCGGTACGAGCGTGCTGCGGACGAATTTTGAGGACATGAGTTGAACGAGATTCTTCACGCGGTTTTCAGCACGGAGGGCTTTTTCCTCGGCACGCTGGTGCCTTTCCTGTTCGTGCTGACCGTGGTCGTGTTCGTGCACGAGATGGGCCATTACCTGGTCGGCCGCTGGTGCGGCATCGGCGTAAAAGCCTTTTCGATCGGCTTCGGCCCGGAGCTGTTCGGCTTTAATGACAGCCATGGCACGCGTTGGAAGCTCTGCGCCATTCCGCTTGGCGGCTATGTCAAATTTGTCGGCGACATGAATGCCACCTCGAGCCAGCCCAGCTCGGAGGAGCTTGAATCGCTGACCAACGCCGAACGCAAGATTGCTTTCCATACGCAGCCGGTCTGGAAGCGCGCGGCGACTGTGGTTGCCGGCCCGCTGTTCAACTTCCTGCTGACGATCGCCGTCTTTGCGGTGCTGTTTTCCGTCTATGGCCGCCCTGTGATGGAGCCGATGGTGGCTGAAGTCACCGCCGGCAGTCCTGCGGCCAGGGCCGGCATCCTGCCGGGCGACCGATTCGTCAGCGTCAACGGCAGCAAGGTCCAGACCTTCTCCGACGTCCAGCGCCTGGTTTCGGGCCGCGGCGGCGATGCCATTACCTTCGTCATGCTGCGGGACGGCAAGGAGATCACCGCCACTGCGACGCCGGAGCTGATGGAGCAGCAAGACGGGCTGGGCAACAAGGTCAAAGTGGCCGTGATCGGCGTCGTCAACAATCAGGAATTCGGCCAACCCAGGCTAGTCAGTTACAACCCGATCGAAGCGGTAGGGGCGGCGGTCGAGGAGACGGGATATATCATTCAGCGCACCGGTCAGTTCCTGCAGCGTTTCGTCGTCGGCCGCGAAGACAAATGCCAGCTGGGCGGGCCAATCAAGATCGCAAAGATGTCAGGGCAGGCGGCAAAACTGGGCTTCGACTGGCTTGTACAACTTGTTGCTTTGCTGTCGGTCGGGATCGGTATTCTCAACCTTTTGCCGATTCCCCCCCTCGACGGCGGCCATCTGTTGTTCTACGGCGTGGAGGCAGTCATTCGGCGGCCGGTGTCGGAACGGATGATGGAAATGGGTTACAGGGCTGGCTTCATGCTCGTGTTGGGCTTCATGGGGTTCGTTTTCTGGAACGATCTGTTTGGATGCTGAAATCATGAAGAAATTTGGCTTCGACAGAGCCAATGTTGAGACGCCGTTTACCATGCGTGGGGATATGCGTGACGCGAAAGCCACGCAACAGGGTTAAGTAAATACAAATTAACCAGGAGCCTTGCGTGTAGGGAAAATCCGGTTAATACGGTAGGGGAAATTACCGCACGTCCGGTTTTCTCGCCGTGGGGACTTCGAGAAAAGGTACAAAAGCCCGATGAAGGCAACTTCCAAGTTTCTGAGCGCCGCGTCCGCGGTGGCCATGTCCGCCGCTCTGGTCGTGCCAGGTGCGCTCGCAGTGCAATTCGTTGCCACATCGGCGGTCGAGGCCGCTGTTGTCTCAAGAGTCGAAGTCAGCGGCAATCAGCGTGTCGACGCCGACACGATCCGCAACTACGTCACGATCAAGCCCGGCAAGGTCTTCTCCAGCGCCGATATCGACGACGCGGTCAAGGCGCTGTTCGGCACCGGGCTGTTCTCGGACGTCCAGATCAACCAGGTCGGTTCTTCGCTGGTCATCAAGGTTTCCGAATATCAGGTCGTGAACCAGGTGCTGTTCCAGGGCAACAAGAAGCTCAAGGACAACGCGCTTGCGGTCTCGATCCAGTTGAAGCCGCGCGGAACGTTCTCGCAGCAGGCGCTCGATGCCGACGTCGAGGCGGTCAAGGCCGCCTACAGGCGTATCGGCCGCGACGACGCCGCCGTGACCACCGAGATCATGGATCTCGGCGACAACCGCGTGAACGTGGTCTTCAACATCAACGAAGGCGGCCGCACGCAGATCGCCGCGATCAATTTCGTCGGCAACAGCGCCTATTCGAGTCGTCGTCTGTCCGACATCATCTCTACCAAGCGCTCGTCCTACCTTTCGTTCGTGCTGCGCGACGACGTCTATGACGAAGACAAGCTGCGCGCCGACCAGGAGCTGCTGCGCCGTTTCTATTACAATCACGGCTATGCCGATTTCCAGGTCGTTTCCGCGGTCGGCGAACTCGACGAGACCACCAACAAATACACGGTGACGATCACCGTGCAGGAGGGGGATCGCTACACATTTGGCGACGTCAGCGTCGAGAGCACGATTCCCGAGGTCGACGGCGCATCGCTGCAGTCGGTGGTCGAGACCCACAAGGGCGATGTCTACAACGCCAAGAACGTCGAAGACACCATTATCGCGCTGACCGAGACGGTCGCCGGTTCCGGCTATGCCTTCGCCCAGGTGACGCCGCGCGGCGACCGCAATTTCGAGAACCACACCATTTCGGTGGTCTATACGATCGACCAGGGCACCAAGGCCTATGTCGAACGCATCGAGATTCGCGGCAACGACCGGACACGCGACTATGTCATTCGTCGCGAATTCGACGTGAGCGAGGGCGACGCCTTCAACCAGGTTCTCATCCAGCGCGCGAAGAAGCGGCTGGAAGCGCTCGATTACTTTGAAAAAGTCGAGGTTTCCACCGTTCCCGGCTCTGAGCCGGACCAAGTGGTGCTGGTGGTCGACGTGGTCGAGAAGTCGACCGGCGAGTTCTCGGTTGGCGCCGGCTATTCGACTGGCGGCGATACGGCAGGCCCGTCCATCGAAGGATCGATCACCGAGCGCAACTTCCTCGGACGCGGTCAGTTCATCAGGATATCGGCGGGCGGCGGCAGAAATTCGCGCGATTATAACTTTTCCTTCACCGAGCCCTATTTCCTCGGGCGGCGTATCGCCGCCGGTTTCGATGTCTTCAACCGGACCAGGAACTATGACGAATACGAGAGCGAGACGATAGGCGCGACAGTGCGCTTCGGCCTGCCGATCACCGACAACATCTCGACGCAGCTTGCCTATAATATCTCGCAGGAGAAGTATAAGCTCGACGAAGACTGCGACGATGATAACGATGGCATCGACGAGCCCTCGGACAATGATGGTATCCCCGCCCCCGACTGCGTCGACGACATATCTCGGGCGATCCTTCAGGGTATCGAAGAGAGCCCGTGGCTCAAGTCGTCAGTCAGTCTCGGCCTGGTCTACAACACCATCGACGACATGAAAAATCCGCATGAAGGTATCTATGCAAACGTCAGCACGGAATTCGCCGGTCTCGGTGGTGACGCCAAGTATGTCAAGGTCACAGCGCGCGGCAGCGTCTACCAGACATTGTCGGAGCAGCTTGATCTGGTCGGGTTGATTTCGGGCGGGGCTGGCCACGTCCAAGGCTACGGCGGCGGCGATCTGCGCATCTTCGATCATTTCCAGAGCAGTGACCGCATGATCCGCGGCTTTGCCTATGGTGGCATCGGTCCCGTCGACAGCGACGACGCGGGCGACCATCTCGGCGGCACCACTTATTTCCATGCCTCGGCGGAGGCCCAGTTCCCAATGCCGGTCATTCCGGAGAGCTTCGGTCTGCGTGGCGCAGTCTTCGCCGATGCGGCAACGCTTTACGGCAGCAAGGTTCAGGCAGATTTTGTCGACCAGTCGACAACCGACATGCAGTGGCGCGCCTCCGTCGGCGTCGGTCTGATGTGGGCGTCACCGTTCGGCCCGATCCGCATCGACTATGCGGTCCCGGTCCTCAAGGAAGAGACCGACGACGTGCAGGAATTTAACTTCGGCATATCGACCCGCTTCTGATCGGCGGGCAACGATGTTTCCGGGCCGTTTGGGTCCGGAAGAGAGTGATCCGATACTACAGCGCCGCGTGTCCTCCGGAGGCGCAAAGCATACTGTGGCACTTTGATTTGCACATGATCCTTTCCGAAGATCGATTCCGATTTTTGGGGTCATGCGCTAGCTGGATATAGCTTCTGGAATGACCGATCCGGTGTTCTTCGCGCCCTCACGCCGGTACACGGCTGGCGAAGTCGCGAATCTGACCGGCTCGGTGCTTGTCGATTCGGGCCTCTCCGATATATCGATCGAAGCTTTGGCGCCGGCAAGCGAGGGCGGCGAGCATGCCCTCGTCTTCGTCGATGGCAGGCGCAACTTCGCGCTGATGCAATCGCTGCGGGCAGCTGCAGTTCTCTGTCCCGCCGAATTTGCCAGCAAAGCGCCAGCGGGCATCGCGGTTCTGGTCCATCCGCGCCCGCAACAGGCTTTCGCGATGGTCGGACGCCTTCTCTTCCCAGCGGCTGCGACACCGGCGCCGATGACCGGCGAAACCGGCATCTCGCCGCATGCCCATATCGACCCATCGGCGCATATTGAGGCCGGCGCGATCATCGAGGCCGGCGCGATCATCGGCCCCCGCGCTTCTATCGGCAGCGGAACCGTCATCGCCCCTCATGCCGTTATCGGTCCCTCCTGCCAGTTCGGCCGCGACGGCTATGTCGGTCCAGGCGCCAGCATCCAGTACGCGCTGATCGGCAACCGCGTCATCATCCATGGCGGTGCCCGCATCGGTCAGGACGGCTTTGGCTTCGTGGCCGGAGCGAAGGGCCCGGAGCGCGTCCCGCAGATCGGCCGGGTCGTTATCCAGGACGATGTCGAGATCGGCTCAAACACCACGGTCGATCGTGGCGCCATGTCCGACACGATCATCGGTCAGGGGACCAAGATCGATAATCTGGTGCAGATCGCTCATAACGTCCGCATCGGCCGCAACTGCATAATCGCCGGTCTTTCAGGTATTTCCGGTTCCGTGACGGTGGGCGACAACGTCACCATGGGTGGCGGTGTCGGCCTTGCCGATCACCTGACCATAGGGACCGGGGCCAAACTTGCTGCGAGAAGCGGGTTTATGAGCAACGTTCCTGCGGGCGAGATTTGGGGAGGATATCCGGCACAGCCGATGGCGGAAGCCATGCGGGAGATCGCAGCTTTGCGAAGACTGGCCAGGGCGCGCAAATCCGGCGAGGGGGGGAATAGCTAGATGATGGCGGCGACGACGCTCGAAGCGGTCGACATATTGGGGTTGATGAAGCTCCTGCCGCATCGCTATCCGTTCCTGATGATCGACCGCATCATCGATATCGATGGCGACGAGTCCGCTATCGGCATCAAGAACGTGACCATAAACGAGCCGCATTTTCAGGGTCATTTCCCGGATCAGCCGGTCATGCCCGGCGTGCTGATCGTCGAGGCGATGGCGCAGACGGCCGGCGCCATCTGCATCCGCAGCCTTGGCACCGAAAAACCATCGCTGGTCTATTTCCTGACCATCGATAACGCCAAATTCCGCAAACCGGTCGTTCCCGGCGACCAGTTGAAGATTCATGTGAAGAAAATTAAGAAACGCGGCAACCTTCTCAAATTCGCCTGCGAGGCTCTGGTCGACGGCGTCAAGGCCGCGGAAGCCGAGATATCAGCGATGATGGTTACGAGCGACTGACGATCGAATGCTTATGAAAATCCAGACAGTTATCCATCCATCTTCGGTCATCGAGGCAGGCGCTAAAATCGGCGAAGGCGTCCGCATCGGGCCGTTCTGTCATATCAGCGGCGACGCCGTGATCGGCGACCGCGTCGAACTGGTCAGCCACGTCTCGGTGATGGGCGCGACCACGATCGGCGCCTCGACCAAGGTCTATCCGATGGCGACATTGGGCGCGCCGCCGCAAAACACCAAGCACAAGGGCGGCCGCACCACGCTCGTCATCGGTGAGAACTGCACGATCCGCGAAGGCGTGACCATGCACCTCGGCACCGATTCCAGCCGCGGCGAGACTGTTATCGGCGACAACGGCAACTTCCTTGCCTATGCCCACATCGCGCATGATTGCATCGTCGGCAAGAACGCCACCTTCGCCAATCAGGCGACGTTGGGCGGCCATTGTGAGATCGGCGACAACGTCTATATCGGTGGGCTCGCCGCTGTTCATCAGTTTGTCCGCGTCGGCGAGAATGCCTTTCTCGGCGGCTGCTCGGCAATTGTCGGCGATGTCATTCCCTACGCCATCGCCGTCGGCAATCGCGCCAGCCTTCGCGGCCTCAACATCATCGGCCTGAAGCGCGCCGGCCTGCCGCGCGCCGAGATCCTTACGTTGCGCAAGGCCTACAGGACGATCTTCGATCGCTCCCGAACCGTCGGCGAGAATATCGAGTTCGCCAAGGCGGAATTCGCTTCATCGCCGACGGCCATGAAGATCATCGATTTCATCGCCAGTCGCGGCAAGCGGCACTACGCCGTCCCGTCGCTCAAGGGCGGCGACGGTGACGATGGCGATGACGAAGGCTGAGATCGCCGGGGCGAAGCTTCAACTCGCGCCGGGCTCTAGGATCGGTATCGTTGCCGGTAGCGGCAGCTTGCCCGTGGAAGTCGCCGAAGGGCTGGCCGCGCATGATCATCCGCCTTTCATTCTGTTGATGGAAGGCGAGGCCGACCGGCAGGAGCTCCGCCGGTACGAGCACGACAGCTTGGCACTTGAGCAGATCGGCTCATTGGTGGCGACGCTGAAGCGTCACGGCGTCACCCATCTGGTTCTTGCCGGCGAGATCAAGCGCAGGCCGCGGCTGATCGACATGCGCCCGAGTTTCGGATTGCTGGCGATCGTGCCTTCGGTGGTCCTGGCGCTGGCGCGCGGCGATGATGGGCTTCTGAAAGTCCTGACACGGGGCCTTGAAAAGCGGGGCATCAAAGTGGTCGGCGTGCATGAGGTGGTTCCCGAACTGGCGGCGAGCCAGGGAACACTGACCGCGGCAGGACCAAATCGATCCGACTGGCGCGACATCGAGGCAGGGCGCGCCGCCGCCAAGGCCATTGGTGCGCTTGATATCGGCCAGGCGGCAATAGCGGTCGGTGGGCGGGCGATCGCGCTGGAAGGCATCGAGGGCACTGCCGGGCTGCTGGAGCGGGCAAGAGAGTTGCGCGGCCATGGCAGGCTGGCCGGCGGCACGCGTGGTGTCCTGGTCAAATGCGCCAAGCCCGGCCAGGAGTTGCGCGCCGACCTGCCGTCGATCGGCCCGCAGACGGTCGATGCGGCGCATGCAGCCGGCCTTGCCGGCATTGCCATCGAAGCTGGTCGTTCGCTCATTCTGGAGGGCCCCGTCACCATCGCGCGCGCCAATGCGCTCGGCCTTTTCATCGTCGGCCTGCCCGTCGAGGAGCCGGCCAATGGCCAGTGACAAGCCGCTGAAGATCGCCATCGTCGCCGGCGAGGAATCCGGCGACTTGCTTGGCGCCGACCTCATCCAGGCGCTTAAGCGCACGACCGGCCGCGAGGTCAGGCTCGTCGGCATTGGCGGGCGCCATCTGCAGGCGCTTGGCCTCATCCCACTGTTCGAGGGCAGCGAGATCGCGCTGACAGGGCTGAGCGCCGTCCTGCGTGACCTGCCGCGCCTGATGCGGCGGATCAGCCAGACGGCCGGCGCGGTCGCCGGTGAAAAGCCCGACTGCCTCATCACCATCGACAGTCCGGATTTTTCACTCCGCGTAGCCAAGAAGGTGCGTGCCGCCGATCCGGCAATCCCCATCGTCCACTATGTCTGCCCGAGCGTCTGGGCATGGCGGCCGGGCAGGGCGGTGGCGATGAAACCGTATGTCGACCATATCCTTTGCATCCTGCCCTTCGAGGTGAAGGAACTCGCCCGCCTCGGAGGTCCGCCCGGCACCTATGTCGGCCATCGCCTCTCGCATGATCCGGGCGTGCTCGGTGCTGCCAAGGCGCAAAGCCTGCTGCGCGACCTGTCCGAGGATCGCGTGAAGACATTGCTGGTGCTGCCCGGCTCGCGTCGCGGCGAGGTGCGAAGGCTGGTTGGCCCGTTCGGCAAGACGGTCTCGATCCTGCGCGCGCGGGGGCATCGCTTGCGCCTGCTGTTGCCGACGGTTCCGCATGTCGCCGACCTGGTCAGGACTTCGGTGGCAAGTTGGGACGAGAAGCCGGAGATCATCCTTGATCCCGAACGCAAATGGCAGGCTTTCGGCAAGGCCGATGCGGCGCTGATCGCATCGGGAACGGTGTCACTGGAACTGGCGCTGTCGGGTGTGCCAATGATCTCCTGCTACCGGCTCGATCCGGTCATGTGGATGGCCCAACGCTTGATCACCGTATGGAGCGCCGCCTTGCCCAATCTCATCGCCGACCGTCCGGTGGTGACCGAGCACTACAATGAATATGTGCGGCCACACTATCTGGCGCGGCAGCTGGAAGCGCTGTTTTCCGACACTGCCTACCGCACTTGGCAGAAGGACGGTTTTGCCGAAGTGGCCAGACGCATGGCCACCGACAGGCCGTCCGGCGATATCGCGGCGGGGGTGGTGATGGAGTACATAAAGAAGCGAATAGGGAGTAGCGAATAGCGAGTAGGGGCAGGCTGCCGTCTAGCGTTCGCTGTCTTCTTCCCCATTCGCTACTCACTATTCGCTATTCACTCACCTACCGCTTCGCAATCGGCACGTAATCCCGTTCCGGCGCACCTGTATAGAGCTGGCGCGGGCGGCCGATCTTCTGGTGCGGATCCTCGATCATCTCCTTCCACTGCGCGATCCAGCCGACTGTGCGGGCGACCGCGAACAGCACGGTGAACATGGTGGTGGGGAAGCCCAGCGCCTTCAGCGTGATGCCGGAATAGAAATCGACGTTCGGATAAAGCTTCTTCTCGATGAAATAGGCATCGGTCAGCGCGATCTTTTCCAGCTCCATGGCGATGTCGAGCAGCGGATCGTCCTTAATGCCGAGTTCGCCCAGCACCTCATGTGCGGTCTTCTGCATGATCTTGGCGCGCGGATCGTAGTTTTTGTAAACGCGATGGCCAAAACCCATCAGCCGGAACGGGTCGTTCTTATCCTTGGCGCGGGCGATGAATTCCGGGATGTGGTCGACATGACCGATTTCGCCCAGCATGTTCAGAGCGGCCTCGTTGGCGCCGCCATGCGCCGGGCCCCACAGGCAAGCAATGCCGGCAGCGATACAGGCAAACGGATTGGCGCCCGACGAGCCGGCGAGGCGGACGGTCGAAGTCGAGGCGTTCTGCTCGTGATCGGCGTGCAGGATGAAGATGCGCTCCATCGCACGCGCCAGCACCGGGTTGATCTTATATTCCTCGCAAGGCACGGCGAAGCACATATGCAGGAAGTTGGCCGCGAAATTCAGCTCGTTCTTCGGGTAAATGAAGGGCTGGCCGATGTGATATTTGTAGGCCATCGCCGCGATCGTCGGCATTTTCGCGATCAGCCGCATCGATGCGACCATGCGCTGATACGGGTCCGAGATGTCGGTGGAATCGTGATAGAAGGCCGACAGCGCGCCGACCACGCCGCACATCACCGCCATCGGATGCGCGTCGCGGCGAAAGCCGGTGAAGAAGCGCGACATCTGCTCGTGCACCATGGTGTGGCGCGTCACTCGGTAGTCGAAATCGTCCTTCTGCGCCTTGGTCGGCAATTCGCCATAGAGCAAGAGATAGCAGACTTCGAGGAAGTCGCCATGCTCGGCCAGCTGGTCGATGGGGTAACCGCGGTGCAAAAGAATGCCGGCATCGCCATCGATGAAGGTGATTTCCGACTCGCAGCTTGCCGTCGACGTGAAGCCGGGATCGTAGGTGAAGGCCCCGGTGGTGCTGTAAAGCGAGCCGATGTCGATGACATCTGGTCCGACCGAACCGCTTCGCACCTTGAGCTCGTGAGTTTTGCCGCCGAATTCAAGTTTTGCAGTCGATGCTTGGGTTTTGCCGCCAAATTCCATCTTTGTCGCAGCTTCGGACATTGCAAACTCCTTTTGGTTTTCTCACTGCCGGCAAGGCAATATATCTGCAACGCAACACGTCGAAAGGATCGGAGTTCGCGCGTTTGCGCCCGCTTTTGGATTTGCGTGCCAAATTGGGCCAAGACCTAATGTTGCACTGCGAAACCCGCCTTTCAATGCCAATCTTCTTGGGCCAGTTTTGCTAATCGATTTGATCGGATATGCGCGCCAGGCTTTCGTCGCGGCCAAGCACGGCAAGCACATCGAACACGCCGGGCGAGGTGCTTTTGCCGGTCAGCGCGGCACGCAGAGGTTGGGCCACGGCACCGAGCTTATGACCGCCTGCCAGAGCATATTCGCGGATCGCAGCCTCCGCCGCGGCGGCCGTCCAGTCACCTGAAACTGCCTTCAGCACCGCGTGGGCACCCCGCAGGATCTCGCGCGCCTCACCGCTGAGCAGCGCCGCCGCCTTCTCGTCGATCGGCAGCGGCCGATCGGTGAACAGGAAGCCGGCACCGTCGGCCAGCTCGACCAGCGTCTTGGCACGCTCCTTCAAGCCTGGCAGGGCGGCAAGCAATTGCGCCTTGCGCGTGTCGTCGAGGCGCGTTGCGATCGCCGGGCCGCCTTCGAGATAGGGCAAGGTGGCGATGAAGATATCGAGCAATTCGGCGTCGCTCATCCGGCGCATATGCACGCCGTTCAAAGCCTCCAGCTTGGCGAAGTCGAAACGGGCGGCGCCCTTGTTGACGTCGCCGATATCGAACCAGGCAATCATGTCCTTGATCGACATCACTTCGTCGTCGCCATGGCTCCAGCCAAGCCGCGCCAGGTAGTTGAGCAGCGCCTCGGGCAGATAGCCCATGGCGCGATAGGCCTCGACACCGAGCGCACCATGTCGCTTCGACAGCTTGGCGCCGTCGGCGCCGTGGATCAGCGGAATATGCGACATCGACGGCACGTCCCAGCCCATGGCTCGATAGATCACCATCTGGCGGGCGGCGTTGGTCAGATGATCGTCGCCGCGGATGATGTGGGTGATGCCCATGTCATGGTCGTCGACGACGACAGCATGCATATAGGTCGGATTGCCGTCCGAGCGCAGGATGATGAAATCGTCGAGATCCTTGTTGGGGAAGCGCACTTCACCCTGCACGAGATCATCCACCACCGTCTCGCCCTCGGTCGGCGCCTTGATGCGGATGGCGCCCTTACCGCCCGCAGGCGCCTCCGACGGGTCGCGATCGCGCCAGCGTCCATCATAGCGGGGAGGGAGCCCCTTGGCCCGCGCGCTCTCGCGCATCGCCTCCAGCTCGGTTGGCGTCGCATAGCAATAATAGGCCTTGCCCATGCGCACCAACTCCTCGGCTACCTCGCGGTGGCGCGGCGCGCGCTCGAACTGCGATACCGGCTCGCCGTCCCAGGTGAGGCCGAGCCAGGAGAGCCCGTCGAGGATGGCAGCGGTTGCCGCAGCCGTCGAACGCTCACGATCGGTGTCCTCGATGCGCAGCAGCATCGTGCCGCCGGTGTGTTTCGAATACAGCCAGTTGAACAGCGCCGTGCGCGCCCCGCCAATATGCAGGAAGCCGGTGGGCGAGGGGGCAAAACGGGTGACGACCTTGTCGGACATGGAACTCTCGGGCAGGCGCAGGAAACGGATGTGGTTGCGCGGACTTTCGCGCGTCGCGCGTTCATGTAGCATAGGAGGTCAAGGGCGCAAGGGGCAGACCCGATGGCTGGACCAGGCCGCGGCGTGAACGAGAGCGAGGGCGCGGTCGCAAGCGTCAGCGAACGATCGCTGTTTGCCGACGTTCCTCACGCCGAGCCGCTACCCGTTTCGTTGCCTGGGTCGCACCCGGGCATCCAGCCTCTTTCGCCAGGCCGCTCCGCGCCAATACCCAGTCCAACACCCGGGCCTGTCGTTGGCTTCCGCCGACAGTTCCGTCGCCTCGCACCATCCGCTGTCCGCAACAGCGTTGTTTCGGCGGCCGGCATGGAACTCGACCGCGGCGTCGCCTTCCTGCTGGTGCCGGTTTTCCTGGCATCCGGCGTGATCGTCTATTTTTCGCTTGCCGTGGAACCGGGCTTTCCCCAACCCATCGCCGTCGTGGTCCTCACGGCATTGTGTGCAGCGGTCACGCGGTCATGGCGCAAAACGCATTTGTGTTTCATGGCAGCGTTGCTGTGCGCACTCGGTGTGCTCGCCGCCAAGGTTGAAACCTGGCGCGCGGGAACGCAGATGCTAGGTTCGGTAATCCAGACCCAGCTCACCGGCCGCGTCGTCAGGCTCGACCAGATGGCGAACGGCCGGATCAGGCTGACCATCGACGTGATATCGACCGCCCGGCCGACACTGCGTTATGCACCGGAACGGGTCAGGGTTTCGGCACGCAAAACTCCCGCTGAGATGACCGCAGGCTCGGTGGTGGCCGGCTATGTGAGGCTTCTGCCTCCGACTGGCCCGGTTAGGCCGGACAGCTATGACTTCTCCTTTGACAGCTATTTCGCCGGTATTGGCGCTAGCGGCTTTTTCCTTGGCAATCCGAAGATCGTCGCTTCCGAGGATGCACCGTTAGCCACGCGCCTTTCCGCCTCGATCGAAAAGGCGCGCGAAAGCATCGCCGACCATATCAGGGACAGCATCGGTGGCGCCGAGGGGGAGATTGCCGCAGCGCTGATCGTCGGCGTGCGTGCCGGCATCCCCGAAGAGATCAACGAATCGATGCGGCGCACCGGCATCTATCACATCATCTCCATTTCCGGCCTGCACATGGCGCTTGTCGCCGGCACCATCATGGGATTGCTGCGCGGCGCCTTTGCGCTGTTCCCCGATTTTTCGTCGCGCAGGCCGGTCAAAAAATATGCGGCCGGCGCCGCACTCGTTTCCATAGCTGCCTATCTGATTTTTTCCGGTGTCGTGGTCGCGGCTGAGCGCAGCTTCATCATGTTGGCGGTGATGCTTGTCGCCGTGCTGTTCGATCGGGCCGCACTCACCATGCGCAATCTGACGATTTCAGCGATCGCCGTCATCGTCGTGTCGCCGCACGAGGTGGTCGGCCCCAGCTTCCAGATGTCCTTCGCCGCGACCGCAGCCCTCGTAGGCGCCTATGCAGGCTGGTCGGACTATCGTGCCGACAAGGCCGAGGCGCCGCCGCAGCGACGGTCACCGGTCGCTTTCGTCACGCGGAAACTCCTCGCTGGGACAGGTGCAATCGCAATGACCTCCATCATTGCCGGCAGCGCCACCGCGCTTTTCGCCATCTGGCACTTCCAGCGCGTCTCGCCGCTCAGCCTGTTCGCCAATCTGGCCGTCATGCCGATCGTCACGGTCGTCATGTTCCTGGCCGTCGTTAGCGCCTTGGCAATGCCTTTCGGCCTCGACGGGCCTTTCCTCTACATGATGGGCAAGGGGCTGACGGCGATGATTGCAATATCGGGATGGATCTCCGAGCGTTCGCCGGTCGATGCAGTCGGGCTGATTTCGTTGCAGTCGGTTCTGCTGGTGACGGTCGCCCTGGTCATTGCCACAATGGCGACGACATGGTTGCGGCTTGCGGCACTTCCCTTTGCGCTCGCCGGCCTGCTAACGATTTCCGAGACACGCACCCCCGACGTGCTGATCTCGGAGGACGCACATCTGGTGGCGCTGCCGATCGGCGGCGGCGAACTTGCCATCAACCGAGTGCGTTCGAACGAATTCACAACCGACAATTGGAAACATGCGCTGACCTCAGCGACCATTGTCGAGCCGGAGACATTTGAAAAAGGAGACGTGCGGTTCGACATCGCCGACCCTGCCGACCTGCCGCCGGGAGCGCCTTTTTACTGCACTGACGGCCTCTGCATCGCCCGGCATCCGTCCGGCGCCATCATCGCGCTCGCCGACGACCGCAAAACCGCGCGGCCGGCCTGTGGCTTTGCGGATTTGATCGTCATCGACGATGCCACAGCCTATTATAATCCCTGCCGCAACCCGCTGGTTCTCGTCGTCACCAAACGCCAGCTCGCTCGCATGGGCAGTGCTGCCGTCTTCTTCGATCCGCTATCAGCGACGACGCGCGCAGAAATCCGTTTTGCCGTCGATCAGCCATACAGGCCCTGGCATGAGCAGCGGAGATTTTCGCGCGAGGCGAGGGGTCTGCCGCCTTACCGCAAGCCTGAGAAACCCAAGAAAGCTGCCGTTCAGTAACGCCGGATCAACCCGACCAACTTGCCTTGCACCTTGACCCGGTCCGGCCCGAATATGCGCGTCTCATAGGCCGGATTGGCGGCTTCCAGCGCGATCGAGGCGCCTTTGCGGCGGAACCGCTTCAGGGTCGCTTCCTCCTCGTCGACCAGGGCGACAATGATCTCGCCAGGCTGGGCGGTGTCGGCGTTGCGGATGATGACCGTATCGCCGTCAAAAATGCCGGCCTCGATCATCGAATCACCTTTGACCTCCAGCGCGTAGTGCGCGCCGCCGGTGATCATGTCCGGTGGCACCGAGATCGAATGCGTCTGGTGCTGGATGGCATCGATCGGCACACCGGCAGCGATACGGCCCATCACCGGGATGGAGACGGTGGCGACAACGTCGTCGTCGTTGCCGGCCGCAGGCATGCGTGAAGGCGCCGGCTTGATCTGCCGCCCGAGGCTGCCCTGTCCATGGCTGCTCTGCCCAAGGCTGCCCTGAATGACGCTCGGCGAGAATTTGCGCGCCGCATTGAGGCCGGGCGCGATCGAATCGGGCAGGCGCAGCACCTCCAGCGCGCGAGCGCGGTTGGGCAGCCGGCGAATGAAGCCGCGCTCCTCCAGCGCCGTGATCAGCCGATGGATTCCCGACTTGGAGGCCAAGTCGAGCGCTTCCTTCATCTCGTCGAACGATGGCGGAATGCCGCTTTCCTTCAGCCGCTCGTGGATGAACATCAACAGCTCATGTTGTTTGCGTGTCAGCATCGCGACCCCCAACAGAATCAGAAAAACAAACCCAGAACAAACACTATCTGTTCCAGTTGTGTTCCGCAACTGTTTAAAGTTTAATGAATGCGTTGACGGTTTGTTCAGCGTAACATCAGCACGCTGCAGGCGGCGCCTGTCGCGGCTGGGGGTGCAAATGGCTCACGCACGATCAGCCCGTTCGCGTCGGCCAGCATCCTGAGCATCGAGGAATCCTGGATGCCGAACGGCGTCGCCGTTAGCGTGCCGGCGTCTTCCTTCACCACCGCGCGTACATAGTCCTGCCTGAGATCGTTGGCCGGAATGGCGGCGCCGAGCCGCGCCTGACGCATGTCCTGCCGGTAGGCGCGGCCGCCGAGCCGCGCAAGCAACGGCTTCAGGAAAAGCTGTGTGCAGACCAGGCTCGCCACTGGATTGCCAGGCAGGCCGATGCAGCGGATGTCGCCCAGCCGGCCGAACATCAGCGGTTTGCCCGGTCGCATGGCGATCTTCCAGAAATCGAGCGTCATGCCTTCGCCAGTCAGCACGTCATGCACAAGGTCGTGGTCGCCGACTGAGGCGCCGCCCAGCGTGACGATGACGTCGGCTCCTGCATCGACCGCTTTTTTCACCAGCGCGGCGATCGCCTCCTTGCGGTCGGAGGCGATGCCGAGATCGAGCGCGTCGGCGCCGACCAAGCGAGCAGCGGCGGCGACGCCATAGGCATTTGACGAGATGATCTGGTCGGGGCCAGGCTCGCTGCCAGGCGGCAGCAATTCGTCGCCGGTAGCGATGATGGCGACCAGCGGCCGTTTCACCACGCTGACCTGCGGGTGGTTGGCCGACGCCGCCAGCGACAACGCCGCCGGATCAAGCAGGCGACCTTTCTCCAGCAGGACGTCGCCCTTCGAGAAATCGAGCCCGAGGCGTCGAATGTTGCGGCCTTCAACCGTCGGCGCGGTCACTTCGATGCTGCCGCCGCCGAGGTCGCGGACATTCTCCTGGATGACGATGGTATCGGCGCCTGCGGGAAGCGGCGCGCCGGTAAAGATGCGCACGGCCTGCGTCGGGCCGACTGTTCCGGCAAAGCCGCGTCCGGCCGGCGCCATGCCGATCACCGAAAGTGTTGCCGGCACTGACGCGACATCCTCGGCCCGCGCGGCATAGCCGTCCATGGCGGACGCGTTGAAGGGCGGCTGTGTGCGGAGCGCCATGAGCGGCCCCGCCAGCACGCGGTCGGCGGCGTCCATCAGGGCGATGCTTTCAGCTTGCAAGGGCGCAGCATCGTCAAGCAGACGCTCTAGCGCCTCGGCGACCGGAAGCAGCGCCATTATCGGCCTGTCCCCTGGGCGCCCGCTTTGTAGTCGCCGGATTTGCCGCCGGTCTTTTCCACCAGCCTAATGCCCGAGATCACCATGGCGCGGTCGGCCGCCTTGGCCATATCGTAAATGGTCAGGCAAGCGACCGAGACGGCAGTCAGCGCCTCCATCTCGACGCCGGTCTTACCGGTGACGCGGGCCAACGCCGTGACCTTCAGGCCGGGCAGCGTCGCGTCCGGTTCGATGTCGACGGATATCTTGGTCAACAGCAGCGGGTGGCAGAGCGGAATCAGCTCATGAGTCCTCTTGGCCGCCATGATGCCGGCGATGCGAGCCGTACCCAGCACGTCGCCTTTCTTGGCATCACCATCGAGGATCATTTTCAGCGTCTCGGGCAGCATCGAGACAAAACCCTCGGCGATCGCCGTGCGCGTCGTCTCCGCCTTGTCGCCGACATCGACCATGTTGGCCTCGCCTTTCGCGCCAAGATGGGTGAGGGCGGCCGTCATCGTCAGACGGCCTCGGCCGGCGCCTTGCCCGTCAAAAGCAGGTGCGTTGCGGCGGCCACGTCCTGTTGCCGCATCAGGCTCTCGCCGACAAGGAAGGTGTCGATGTCGCTTTTTTCCAGCCTGCGGCAGTCCTCGTGCGAGAAAATACCGCTCTCGCTGACCAGCAGGCGGTCGCCCGGCACCATCGCCGCGAGCCGCTCCGAAGTATCGAGACTGGTTTCGAACGTCCGGAGATTGCGGTTGTTGATGCCGATCAGCCGTGACGACAGTTTCAGCGCGCGTTCCGTCTCGACCTCGTCATGCACCTCGACCAGCGCGTCCATGCCGAGTTCGAAAGCCGTCGTTTCGAGCTCCCTGGCCACGGCATCATCGACGCTCGCCATGATGATCAGGATGGCATCCGCGCCCCACGCGCGGGCTTCGAACACCTGATAAGGCTCAAACAGAAAATCCTTGCGCAAAGCGGGCAGCGTCACGGCGTTACGCGCATCGGTGAGGAATTCAGGCGCACCCTGGAAGGACGGCGCGTCGGTCAGCACCGAAAGGCAGGCGGCACCACCCTTCGCATAGGCCCTGGCCAGTACCGGCGGATCGAAATCGGCGCGGATCAGACCCTTGGACGGGCTCGCCTTCTTGATCTCGGCGATCAGCGCGAAGCTGCCGGATTTGCGCTTGGCTTCAAGGGCCGCGAGAAAGCCGCGTGGCGCATCGGCGTCCTTCGCCTGCGCCTTGATCTCGGCAAGCGGCACGCGCGCCTTTGCCGCCGCGATCTCGTCGCGCTTGTAGGCCTCGATCTTGCGCAGAATGTCAGACACGGCTCTATCCGTTCGAAATCTCGACCAGCCGGTCGAGCACTTGCAGCGCGCGGCCGCTGTCGATGGCTTGCGCTGCCGTCGCCATGCCGTCGGCAAGCGTCGTTACCTTGCCCGCGACCACCAGTCCGGCGCCGGCGTTCATCAGCACCGTATCGCGAAAAGCGCCGGCAGCGCCGCCCAGCATGTCGCGCATCGCCTGGGCGTTGTAGGCGGCGTCGCCGCCGCGCAATTCGTCCTTGGTGTGACGCTTCAGCCCGACCGCTTCCGGGGTCAGCGTAAAGCTGCGGATCTCGCCGCCGACCAGTTCGGCCACTTGGGTTTCACCGGTGGTGGTAATCTCGTCATAGCCGTCGCCATGGGCGACCCAGGCGTGGTCGGCGCCCAGCGCCTTCAACGTCTCGGCCACCGGCATGATCCACTCCGGCAAGAACACGCCGACCATCTGTCTGGCGACACCGGCCGGATTGGAGAGCGGACCAAGCAGGTTGAAGATGGTGCGGGTGCCGAGCTCGACGCGGGTCGGGCCGACATGCTTCATCGCCGGATGATGCGCCGGCGCGAACATGAAGCCGACGCCTGCATCGTGGATACAGCGGCCGATCGTTTCCGGCGGGATATCGATCTTGACGCCGAGCGCTGTCAGCACGTCGGCGGCGCCGGTCTGCGAGGACAGTCCGCGGTTGCCGTGCTTGGCCACCGGCACCCCGCAGGCGGCGATGACGAAGGCGGATGCGGTCGAGATGTTGACGCTGTGCGAATTGTCGCCGCCGGTGCCGACGATGTCGATGGCGCCAGCGGGCGCTTCGACACGCAGCATCTTGGCGCGCATAGTGGCGACGGCGCCGGAAATCTCACTCACCGTCTCGCCGCGCACGCGCAGCGCCATCAGGAAGCCGCCGATCTGGCCGGGTGTCGCGTCGCCCGACATGATGATGTCGAAGGCCTCCCGCGCCTCCTCGAAGGAAAGGGCGTTGCCGGCCGCGACCTTGGCGATATGGGACTTGAGTGCGCTCATCTGGTCAGGGCTTGTGCAACGGCGGTCTGGTCGATGCGAACGTCGTATTGCGTCTGCAACTGCGCCACCAACTGGTCGAGCAGGTCGCCGGACATTCCGGAGGTGAAGGATTTCTGCGCGTCGTCCGGTACCGAGCTGGCGTCGGCTCCGGCAGGCTCGAAGACTTCGGCGATCTTGAACAGGATCTGTCCGTCGCCAGTGGGCGAGGGGATCAACCCGGTCCCGCCTTCGCCCTCGCCGAACATCGCAGCCGCCCCTTCCTTTCCGAAATCGACGTCGTCCGCCTCGCGCTTGACGCCGCGCTTGGTCTGCTTCTCGAGCTTGAGCTCGCTCGCGATCACATCGAGCGTGGCGCCGGCATCGAGACGCTTTTCGAGTTCGTTGGCCTTTGCGGTGAGCCGCTTGGTCGTTTCCGTCGCCGTCCAGTCGGCCACTACCTTCTGGCGGACTTCATCCAGCGTGCGGTCGCGGGCCGGCGTGATTGAATCCACCTCGTAAAACACGAAGCCGTTGCCGGCGGTGGTGAGGTCGGGATTCTCGGCGCCGGGTTCGGCATCGAACACCGCCTTGATGAGATCCGGCGATTCCGGCAGGTCGTTGACGATGGTGCCGTCCGGCCTCTGGCCGGTGCGATCGATCGCGTCAATGGTGACGACCTTAAGCTTCAGTTTTTCGGCCGCTTGCGCGAGCGTGCTGCCCGAAGCACGCATATCTTCGTAATTGTCATGCACATCAAGCAGAATGCGGCTCGCCTCGCTCAGCGCCAGATCCTTGCGGATCTCAGCCGACACTTCGGCCAGCGGCTTCACCACTTCGGGCTTGATGTCGGTGACGCGCAGCAGCACCGGACCAAAAGCGCCCTGAACGACCGGGCTGACCTCGTTGGCGTTTAGCGCGAAGGCGGCGTCTGCCACCGCCTTGTCGGCGATCTTGTCCTTAGTCAGCGTGCCGAGCAGCGTGTCGGCTTGCGTCTTACCCTCGGCGGCAACGATCTTGTCGAAAGTTGCGCCGGTCCTGAGTGAATCGAGCGCTGCCTTCGCGGCATCAGGCGTCTTGAACACGAGCTGTTCGATGGTGCGCGTTTCCGGCGTGGTATAGCGCCCCTTGTTCTTGTTGTAGTCCTCGCTGACCTGTTGGTCGGTCACGGCGCTCAGATCCATAATGTCTTCCGGCTCGAGCCTGACATAGGAGAATTTGCGGTATTCGGGCGCCGCATAAGTCTTCTTGTTTTCCTCGAAATAGGCCGAAAGCGCGCTGTCGGATGGCGCTTCAATCGGCTCGACCAGCGATTTCGGTAAGGTCACATAGTCGATGGTGCGGTCCTCTCCACGATAGAGTGCCACCGCCTTGAAGAAGGTATCCGGAACCTTGAGTCCGTCCGAAACCGCCTCGACGATCTGCTGGCGCACAGCTTCCTGGGCGCGATTCTTCAGATAGTCTTCCGGCCGCATACCGACCTGTTGCAGAATGTATTCGAACGTTCTCCTGTCGAATCTGCCGCCGGGACCCTTGAAGGCCGGGTCTTCATGGGTGAGCTGGGCCAGCCGGTCCTTGGACAGTCCAAGCCCGAGCTTGCGGGCCTGCTCATCGAGGACTGCACCCGACACGAGTTGCGCCAGGACCTGGTTGTCGAGGCCAAGCGCCGTCGCCTGCTCGCGGCTGATGCGCTGGCCGAATTGCTGCGACATCACGCTGATCTGGCGATCATAGGCGAGGCGGTACTCGTTGATCGACACTTTGGTGCCTCCGGCCGTGATAACCGCGTCGTGACCTGCAAAACCACCCGCCACCTGCCCGGAAATGCCCCAGACGAGGAAACTCAACACCAACAATATCAGCAGTGCCTTCGCGACCCAGGTCCCCGCCGCGTTTCTCAAGATACCAAGCATGGTCACTTCCGATTTTTGCGCATTTTCGCATGCGCCGAGTCTGAAACAAGCGCAATAGCGTCCTTCCGGCCCACTGTCGATTGCTTTGTGGGCTGAGTTTGCTAGTGAGGACGCAGCCGAATATTGCCCGGAGAAGCAAATCCCATGACGCCAGGAATCCGCCCGCTGGTCGCAGGCAACTGGAAAATGAACGGCACCAGTGCCTCGCTCAACGAACTCAGGATGATCGGCAACGGCTTCATGAGCGGGCTCGATGCTGAGACCGAAGCGCTGGTCTGCCTTCCGGCGACCCTGCTTGCGCACGCCGCGGAGATTTTGTCGCGCACGCCGGTCCGGGCCGGTGGCGAAGATTGCCACACCAAGGAGAGCGGCGCCCATACCGGCTGTATTTCGGCCGAGATGCTGAAGGATGCGGGCGCCAGCCACGTCATCGTCGGTCATTCCGAACGTCGTGCCGATAACAACGAGGACGACGCCATCGTTCAGGCCAAGGCGTCCGCTGCGTGGCGTGCCGGGCTGGTGGCGATCATCTGCATCGGCGAGACGAGAGCCGAACGCGAAGCGGGCGCTACGCTCGACGTGCTGTCGCGCCAGATCGCCGGCTCAGTGCCGCCCAACGCCACGGCGTCGAATACCGTCATCGCCTACGAGCCGGTATGGGCGATCGGCACAGGACTGACGCCGACCGCCGCCGACGTTACCGAGGCGCACGCGCATATCCGCGAAAAACTGTCGGAAAAGCTTGGCAGCGCAGCGGCGAAGATGCGCATTCTCTATGGTGGCTCGGTCAAGCCGTCGAACGCCGTCGAACTGCTTGGCGTGAAAAATGTCGACGGCGCGCTGGTCGGCGGCGCAAGTCTGAAGGCGGCGGACTTTCTCGGCATCGCCGAAGCCTATCGAAATATCTCGTAGCACCCAGCCCTGTCGGGCTGGGATAGGCGGTGCCGCAGCGGAAATCGTTGCAAAGGGCGCATTGCTTCCCATATTCCGGCTGCGGGCTTGGAAATGTCATCAAAGCATTGTATTGAGCCGCCTCCAAATCACCGGTCGTATCCACGGCCGCGCAAGGCTTTGCCAGGATAAACTATGGAAACCGTACTGATCGTCGTCCACCTCATGGTCGTGCTCGCTCTTGTCGGCGTCGTGCTGCTGCAGCGCTCCGAAGGCGGCGGCCTCGGCATCGGCGGCGGATCGGGCTTCATGACCGCGCGCGGCGCTGCCAACGCGTTGACACGGGCGACGGCGATCCTGGCGGCGGCTTTCTTCGTCACCTCGCTGACGCTGTCGATCATCGCCCGTTACGGCGAGAAGCCGATCGATATTCTCGATCGCGTGCCGGCGGCGAACGGCGCGGGCGGTGGCGTGCTCAACCAGTTGCCTGGCACTACGGCGCCTGCGCCGCCTTCCGGCAACACGGCACCGACGCCGCCTTCCGGCAATGATGCAGCAGCGCCGGCTCCCACTGCGCCGCCTGCCGCGGATTCGACTACGCCGCCGGCCACAAACGGCGCCACGGCGCCGGTGACGCCGCAGGTTCCAAACCAGTAATCAACGGACGTCCGGCGCCGCGATCTGTTGTTGTTTGAACACAGTCGCGGCAAATGCCGCACGATCACGCAGATTCGACCGGGCACGGCACGACGCGGCGCTTGAGGCGACTTCGATTAATCGATTATAGATTGCGCGCGGCACTTTTGGGGTCCTTGGGGGACGCCGACGCCGTGGGCAACAAGCATTGAACGATCGGATCTTCGCCATGCAGCTTCGCAGCTTCATTTTAGCCGGCCTTTGTGCCGCGCTCAGCCTTGGTGCGCCCGCTTACGCGGCCATGCCGGCGGGCAATTCGGCCTCTAAGGCCGCAGTGACAACGGATGTCGTCAACGTCGCCGCCAAAAGCGATACGGCGCAACTTAGGCTCCTCAAGAAGAAGAAAAAGCCGACTTCGGACGATCTTGCCCAGATCGGCAAGCTCGAAGCCAAGATCGCCGCCGACAAGGAGGCCGCTCGAGCTAAGGCGATCGAGGCCAGGAAGCTGGCGATGCGCGAGGCGGCCAAAGCCAAGGCCGACGCGGAACGGCAGGCATTTCTTGCCAAGAAGGGCCTTGCCCAGAAAGATAAGCCTGCTGCCCAGCCGGCTGACGTCAAGCCTGCTAAGAACAAGGCCGTCAAGATCATCGAACCGGTTCAACCCCTCATACCGATCCAGTCGGCCGAACCAGTTTCCGCCGAGGCCATGAACGTTGCGCTGGTCCGCAACAATGGCGAATTGCGCAGCGAGGCGATCGGACAGAAACCGCAGAGCGTCGGGCTGTTTGCAGGCCTGTTCGGCGGCAACGCCTCGTCCTCTTCGATGTCGCTGCTCCCCGAGACGCGCGCTCTTGACGCCGCACTCGCCAGGAAGGAAGCCAAAAAACAGTTCACGGTAAAGCCGGAGTTCGTGCCGCAGAGCGTGGAGTTCACCGGCTACAATCCCGGCACCATCGTCATCGATACGGGCGCGCGCCGCCTCTATCTCGTCGAATCCTCGTCGACCGCCCGCCGCTACGCCATCGCCGTCGGCCGTGAGGGCTTGCAGTTCAAGGGCACGGTCGCAGTTGGCGATAAGCAGGAATGGCCGCGCTGGATCCCAACGCTCGACATGCAGAAGCGCGAGCCGAAGAATTATGGGCGGTACAAGGACGGCATGCCCGGCGGCGGCGACAACCCGCTCGGCGCGCGCGCCATCTATCTCTATGAGGGTAAGAAGGACACACATCTGCGCATTCACGGAACCATCGCGCCGCAGTCGATCGGAACGAGCGCCTCCAATGGCTGCTTCCGCATGATCAACGAGCATGTCATGGATCTCTACCGCAGGGTGAAAGTCGGCACCAAGGTCGTCATCATCTGACGTTTTAAACGATACTGCCGAAGGGCCGGCTTCGCCGGCCCTTTTGTTTTTTGCTCGCCCGTCACGCCTTCTTGGGAAAAAGCCTTCGCGGCGCTTTTTTCTCTGGCGGAATCAATTCGGCCGCGTTAAGCGATGACTCCCATGGCGCGATATGTATTCATCACAGGCGGCGTGGTTTCCTCACTTGGAAAAGGCATCGCTGCAGCGGCCCTTGGGGCTCTCTTGCAGGCGCGGGGTTACCGCGCGCGCATAAAGAAGCTTGATCCCTATCTCAACGTCGATCCCGGCACGATGTCGCCATACCAGCATGGCGAAGTCTTCGTGACCGACGACGGCGCCGAGACCGATCTCGATCTTGGCCACTATGAGCGCTTCACCGGCCGCTCGGCCAACCAGCAGGACAACATCACCACCGGCCGCATCTACAAGAACATCATCGAGCGGGAGCGGCGCGGCGACTATCTTGGCGCCACCGTACAGGTCATTCCGCACGTCACCGACGAGATCAAGAATTTCGTCCTCAACGGCAATGACGACTACGACTTCGTCCTGTGCGAGATCGGCGGTACCGTCGGCGATATCGAGGCAATGCCGTTCCTGGAGGCGATCCGCCAGCTCGGCAACGACCTGCCCCGCAACAACGCCGTCTACGTCCATCTGACCCTGATGCCGTACATTCCGACGGCGGGCGAATTGAAGACCAAGCCGACCCAGCATTCGGTCAAGGAGTTGCGCGGCATCGGCATCGCGCCCGACATTCTTCTGGTCCGCGCCGATCGCCCCATTCCCAAGGAAGAGCGCCGTAAACTGTCGCTGTTTTGCAACGTGCGCGAAAGCGCGGTCATCCAGGCACTCGACGTGCCGCACATCTACGACGTGCCGATGGCCTATCACAATGAAGGGCTGGATTCGGAAGTGCTGGCCGCCTTCGGCATCGATCCGGCGCCAAAGCCGCGCATGGAGCCTTGGCAAGCGGTGTCCAATCGCATCCACAATCCGGAAGGCGAGGTGACCATCGCCGTCGTCGGCAAATACACCGGCCTCAAGGACGCCTACAAATCGCTGATCGAGGCGCTGTCGCATGGCGGCCTTGCCAACCACGTCAAGGTCAAGCTCGACTGGATCGAGAGCGAGATATTCGAGAAGGAGGATCCGGCGCCGTGGCTGGAGAAGGTCCATGGCATTCTGGTTCCCGGCGGCTTCGGCGAACGCGGCGCGGAGGGCAAGATATTGGCGGCGAAGTTCGCCCGCGAACGAAAGGTGCCGTATTTCGGCATCTGCTTCGGCATGCAGATGGCCTGCATCGAGGCGGCGCGTTCGCTGGCCGGCGTCGAGCATGCCTCTTCGACCGAATTCGGCCCGACCGAGGAGCCGGTTGTTGGCCTGATGACCGAATGGCTGAAAGGCAACATGCTGGAGAAGCGCAGAGAGACAGGCGATCTCGGTGGCACCATGCGGCTAGGCGCTTATCAGGCGGACCTCGCCAAGGGCTCGAAAATCGCCGACATCTACGGAGACACGCAGATTTCCGAGCGCCACCGCCACCGCTATGAGGTCAATGTCGACTACAAGGAGCGGCTTGAAGATTGCGGCCTGGTCTTTGCCGGCATGTCGCCGGACGGCGTGCTGCCGGAAACGGTCGAATACCCCGATCATCCCTGGTTCATCGGCGTGCAGTACCATCCCGAGCTGAAAAGCCGGCCCCTCGACCCGCATCCGCTGTTTGCCAGTTTCATCGAGGCGGCGGTGGAACAGTCGCGGCTGGTCTAGAAGGCCGACGGGCCGCACCATGCAAACTTACGTCGCGCTGCTCTACAGCATTGTCCTGGGTGAAGGACGCCGGGTCGTGATGTCCGATCTCAGGGCCATGGCGGACGACCTGGGGCTGAACAACCCGCGCACGCTGGTAGCGACCGGCAATCTGGTCTTCGAGGCGAAAGAGACAGAAATTGCCGCGCTCGAACACCGGCTGGAGACGGCGTTCGAAAGAACATTCGGCCGCCATGTCGACATCATCGTGCGCCGCGCGGATGACTGGCTGGCACTTGCGGCGAGCAATCCGTTTCCGTCCGAATCGGCTGCTGCCGCGGATCAAGTGGCGGTGCGTGTGATGCGCAAGCCCGCTCCGGCGGAAGGCGTCGCAGCGCTGAAGGCCTATATCGGCAAGGATGAAAGGATGCAGGCGGTCGGCGGCGACATCTGGATCGTCTTTTCCCGCGAAAGGCCAAGTTCGCGACTGCTTGCGGCAACGAGCCACAAACGGCTCGGCGTCGGCACGTCGCGCAACTGGAACACAGTGCGCCGCTTGGCGGAAATGGTCGTGAAGTAAAACGGGGCGGCTCGCGCCGCCCCGAATCCGTCAAGCCTTCGCCATCCTGGCCCCGGCACCGAGTGCCATCGTGCGCAGCACATAGTAGATGACACCTGCGATCGCTACGCCAAAGAACCAGCCGTAGACGCCCCACCACGACGGCAGCCAGTTGGTGAAGTTCGGCAGGAGCGAGGAGAAGATCGCGCCGATGCCGGCTGCGATGAAGGCGTTGACATGCCAACCGTTCTGGAAGCGGAACTCGCCATCTTCCCTGTAGAGTGCCTCGACGTCGACCTCGCCCTTCCGGATCAGGTAATAGTCGACCATCATGACACCGAAGATCGGTCCCATCGTCGCGCCGATGATGTTGACGAAAGAGGCAGCGCTGCCTTCCCATGGCGCGAAGGGGTAGAGCACCAGCGCGATCAGCGCCGCGATGTAGCCGCCCTTCTTGAAGTCGATCTGCCGCGGAAAGACGTTGGAAAAATCGAATGCCGGCGACACGAAGTTCGCCACCACGTTGATGCCGAGCGTCGCCACGGCGAAGGTCAGGGCCGCGAGTGCCGCCAGGAACCAGCTGTCGAACTTGGCCGATATCTGGTCGGGATGCAGCAGCACTTCGCCATAAACGTCGAAGGCGGCAATCGTGGTGACGCCGGCGACCAGCGAAAACAGGATGAGATTGACCGGCAGGCCCCAGATATTGCCCTTGCGCAGCGATGCCTTATCCGGCGCGTAGCGGGCGAAATCGCAGAAGTTGAGGTAGAGCGCCGAGAAATAAGTCACCCAGATCGCCGCCACCGCGAACAGCGAAGTCCACGAGCCCGGCGTGCCGGGCACGCCCGCATCCTTGGTCTTTTCGAGCAGCACATCCATCGGGATGTCGCTGGTGAAAGCAAAAGTCCCTGACTTGACACAGAGGTAGATCGCCAGGATCAGCATCATCACCCAAACCGCCGGACCGGCCCAGTCCTGGAAGCGCCGCACCGTTTCCATGCCTTTCTGGATAATCAGCAACTGCAGCGCCCAGACCACCGCGAAGCAGATCACCTCCAGGCCGGTATGGCCGAGGAAATGTGTGTTCTGGTTAAAGTCGGCGAACCATTGCGAGCGGATCAGCAGCGCCACGATCGCGCCGGACGCGGCCGCCGTCTGTGCGCCGTACCAGAAGCAGGCGACGATGGCGCGCACCAAGGCCGGTATGTTGGCGCCCCAGATGCCGAAAGAAGCGCGAGCAAGGACAGGGTAGGGCACTCCGGTCTTCACGCCGGCATAGCCGACCATGTTCATCAGCACGTAGATGATCATGGAACCGATGCCGATGGCGATAATGAAGTTGACGAAGCCACCGCAGAACAGGAACAGGCTTGCCGCCAGATAGTAGCCCCAGAGGCTGTGAACGTCCGACGTCCAGACGTTGAAAATGGAGAATGGTCCCCAGTTTCGAACCTTGGCTGGAGCGAGATCCTCGTTATACAGGTCAGGTGATGCGCCTTGTATGGTCATTGCGATGTCCCCTTGTTGGCCGCACGCGCCCTCACGCGTTGACCGTGCAGGTTAAGCCTGACGCAAGGGGACCGGCAACAGATTGATTTGCCGGCTTTGACCTTAAAGATATTCAATGAGAATCGGTCTTATCGACGCGGCGCAACGGTTTGTCGCTTGTTTGTCACGTTTGGTGATTCGATTTTGGTCGAGCAGTGTGAGAGGCTTGTATTTAGCCCGACTTCTTTCTTCAGCATCGGGCTCTCTTTGCCGGAACCAAATGGCCAGCCGACAGTTTAATACAGTTCGATCAGATGTTGCGATCGACCGGGAGGAAACGATGGATCGCCTGCAATTCTTTACGCCTGTGCGGATTTCGCGCGGGCAGAACGGTCCTGCCGCAGAAATTGGTAGCGTGGCCGAAGCGATGGACTTCTTGCGTAAGTGGCCAACAGGCCGGCGTGGGCCCGTCTATCAATGTGCGGTGAATTGCTGCTCCGCGGCTCTGGCGGGAAGGATGTCGGCAGAGGAAGCAAGGAAGGCTTTTGCCGGTTTCGCCCGCATCACGCGCTTGCTCGACGACGACATGGCGCTGCCGATGGGCGGCGAAAGTATCGGTAACGTGCATGCTATGAGGCGATGAACGTTCATATCTGCCATGAACATGGCGCCCCTCCGGCAAAGTCACAGCACCTCGACTGAGGCTGCGAACAGGTAGCCAGCGCCCCGCTCGGTGACAATGAGATTAGGCTCGCTCGGGTTTACCTCGAGCTTGCGACGCAGTCGCAATATCTGCACGTCGATGCTGCGATCGAACACTTCCTCGGCTGATCACGGGCCTGATTCGAGGAAAGCCCGGGCAAACCCGGGTTGCGCCGCTTCTATCGTTCCATCGGGTAGCTTCAAAAGCCGGTCGATTGCGATGCCATAGAGCCGCAGCCGGTCGTCGAGCAGTCGCGCCGCTTCGTCGATATTGCCCTGCTCGGCCTTTAGCAAGGCGCGGTGCATCACATCGCGAAAGATCAGCCGCAGCTGCAAATACATCTCCGCGAAAGCTTCCGGGTCGGGCACGTCGAAGATGCCTTCCTCGCTTCCTTTTCTAAGCAGATCGGTGATTATCGGCATCGCCAATTCCCTGGCCGCCTGGTCGACCCGATGGAAGAGGGCAAGATTCTCGGGCCGGAACAGGACGAAAAATGTTTTGCGCAGTTGCGGAGCAAGCTCGACGTTCAGGCGCCGCGAGCCGGCAAAGAGCGCATTGAGCCGGCCAAGCCCATCGAGTAACGGATCGTTGAGTGCGGGTTGCAACTCGGTGAAACTGTCACGCGCCAGACGTGTGGCGAGCGCCTCCAGCAGCGCCTCTTTCGATGCGAAATAGTGGTAGAACGCGCCCTTCGACAGGCCGGCCTCGCGAATGATGTCGTTCACTGTCGTGTTGTCGTAGCCCTGCTCGAAGAATAGCCGCTGGGCGCAGTCGAGGAGCTCGGCGGCTCTTATCTCCGGCGGCTTTATCACTCTGGGCAAAAAATTCGATCCTCGCGATGCAGGTCGAGCAAGAGGAGCACGAACCGTTCCCTTATGCAACTTTTATAGACCGACGGTCGGTCTAGTGCTATGTCTGCCGCCGCCCGACGTTCGGTTTCGATAATGGAGGGAGAGTTTCTTGCCACGGATACGCTGGATTATTGGCATCGTTTTTGTGGCGGCGGCTGCTTTCGGCGCGTGGTATATGTGGCAGCCGGCCACGGTTTCGATCGTGACGCCACAACGCGGCGACGCGGCGGAGATCGTTTACGCGAGTGGCTCCGTCGAGCCGCGAACCTGGGCCAAGGTGACACCCGTGGTCCGCGAGAGGATCATCGAGCAATGTAATTGCGAGGGGTCGAGGGTTGCACAAGGCGATGTGCTCGCCAGGCTCGACGACAGCGAGGCACGGGCCGTGCTCGGCGAGCTCGAAGCGCGTCAAGCGCTTGCCCAGGAAGAGCTCCGGCGGCTGACGTTGCTTGCCGAGAGGCGCGCGGCGAGCCAGCAGGCGCTCGATCGTGCGCAAAGCGAGCTCGGTCAAATCGAAGCGCTGGTTGCCGGACAGAAGGCGCGACTTGACACTTACGTGTTGCGCGCGCCGAGCGCCGGCGCCGTGCTCAGGCAGGACGGCGAGGTGGGTGAGGTCGCCGAGCTCGGCACGGTGTTGTTCTGGGTCGGCGAGCCGAAGCCGCTCCTGGTGGTCGCCGAGGTCAACGAGGAGGACATTCCCCGGGTCGAGGTTGGCCAGCGTGCGCTGCTTAAATCGGATGCGTTCCCCAGGCAGAACCTGGAAGCGGTGGTCGACAGCATCACGCCCAAGGGCGATCCGGTAACCAAGACCTATCGCGTCCGCTTCCGCCTGCCGGACGATACGCCGCTTCGTATTGGCATGTCGACCGACGTGAACATCGTCATCCGCGTTTCGAAAAATGCGCTGTTGATCCCGTCCGTCGCGGTGGATGGGAACAAGGTGTTTATGGTCGACGGCGATAAGGCTCGGCGGCGCGAAATCCGAGCGGGCATTCGCGGCACCAATGGCATCGAGGTCCTGCCGGGCGCCGACGGGAAGGCAGGTATCGACGAGAAGGCTCGCATCGTCTCGCCCTATCCAGCAGACCTTGCCGACGAAGCGCGCGTGAGCATCGCCGCCGCCCAGGAGAAATAAAGCAACGATGCCGCTTATCTTCGACATCGCCGTCACGCACATTGCCGGTCGCGGCCGCCAGACGCTGGTTGCGGTAATAGGCGTTGCAGTCGGTGTCGGGTTCTCCATCGCCATGGCGGCGCTGATGCAGGGCGGCCAGGACGATTTCGTCAGGCAGCTCGTCGACACGATGCCGCATGTCGACATCACCGACGAGCAACGCACCGCCCGCCGTCAGCCAGCCGAGGATGCCTTCGCGACGGTCGCGATTTCCGGACTCAGGCCGCGCGACGATCGCCGCGGCATCATCAATCCCACTGCCGCGACCTCCTGGCTCGCGAGCTGGATTCCCGGCCGGTTCGCGGCGAGCCTCAAAACGCAGGGTGTGATCCGCTATTCCAGCCGCGAAGTGGGCGCGGCGATTATTGGGATCGAACCGGAGCGAGAGTCCGGCGTGTCGCCGATCGTCGGAAACTTCGTTGAAGGCAGTTTTTCGGCGCTCGCCGCGGGCGGCAACAACGTGCTCATCGGCGACACGATGGCGAGCCGACTCGGCGCCGGATTCGGCGACACGATAACGGCGGTTTCCTCTGAGGGGCTGACGCGCAACTTCAAGATCGCTGGCCTGTTCCACACCGGCACCACCGCACGCGACGAGGGTGAGGCCTATATGCTTTTGAAGAACGCGCAGATCCTCTCCGCGCGCCCGGACGCCATCAACGAGATCCGCATCAAGCTCGACGATCCCAACCGCGCTCCGGCGGTCGCGCACCGTGCCGAGGCCGAACTGGGCTATAAGGCCGTGGCGTGGCAGGAGGCGAACGAATCGATCCTCGAAGCGCTCGTCGTACGCAACGTCATCATGTACACCGTCGTTGGCGCGATCATGCTGGTCGCCGGCTTCGGCATCTACAACATCATCTCCACCATCACGCATGAGAAGGCGCGCGACATTGCCATCATGAAATCGCTTGGCTTCGCGGAGTCCGATATGCGCCGGCTCTTTCTGCTGGAAGGCGTGGCGATCGGCGCTGCCGGCTCCGTGCTCGGCGCGCTGCTCGGCTTCTCCATGACTTATGCGCTGTCGCTGGTGCGCTTCGAGATCGCCGCGACCGGCCAGGAGATGACCCGTCTGCCGATCGCCTGGAGCTTGATGCACTACGTCATCGCCTCGGCTTTCGCGCTGGGCTCGGCGGCAGTTGCCGGCTACCTGCCGGCGCGTCGTGCGGCGCGCCTGAACCCCGTCGAGATCATCAGAGGCGCGTCATGAGTGCACTGATCGAGACCGAGAAACTGACACGCGTGTTGCCCGAAACCGTTCCCGTCACGCTGGTCAAGGACATCACGCTCGCGATTAACGAGAGAGAATTCGTCGCCGTCACCGGTCCCTCCGGCTCCGGCAAATCCTCACTGCTCTATCTGCTCGGGCTGCTCGACCGGCCGACCGCTGGGAGGTTGAGAATTGGCGGCCGTGATACCGAGCCGATGAATGAAAGGGAGCGCGCGCGGACCAGGCTTTCGATGCTGGGTTTCGTGTTCCAGTTCCATTTTCTGCTGCCGGAGTTCACGGCCCGCGAAAATGTCGAAATCCCGATGCGCAAGCTGGGCCGACTGGCACGGCCCGAAATGCGCCAACGGGCCGGGGAACTGCTTTCATCCCTGGGCCTCGGCGAACATCTCGACAAGCGGCCTGACCAGCTCTCGGGCGGCCAGCGTCAGCGCGTCGCGGTGGCACGCTCGCTCGCCAATGACCCGCCGCTCATCCTCGCCGACGAGCCGACGGGAAGCCTCGACAGCAAGAGCTCCGAGCAGGTTTTCGCAATCCTGGAGAACCTGGTGCGCGAGCGCGGCAAGACCGTCGTGGCGGTTACGCATGATCTCGACATGGCGGCGCGTATGGATAGGCGCATTCACATCGTGGACGGGAAGATCGGCTAAGGTGTGTCAATATTCAGGTGCTGCGGCGCGCTGCTTCGCCGGTGCGTTTGGCAGCGGCGGCAGCAGCCGAAGGCTTGTCACGACACTGCCTTTCTTATCCGCTCGAACATGGGAATGACGTTGTTGTTGTTCGACGGCCGCTCGCCGTTACCCATCACCCGGTCGAGGTCGCCGCGCTTGCGAAGCCGGGCGGCATCCAGAAGCATGCTGCCGGCCCAGCGATAGACGTTGTTGTCACGGACCATCTCGCGCATGGGCCGCATGCGCTCGCGCTGTTCCTCCGGTGTCATGGTCAGCGCCTGCAGCAAAGCCTCGCTCGTCATGGTCGTATCGTAGGGATTGACGATCAGTGCCTCCAGGAGTTCGCGCGAGGCGCCGGCAAAAGTGCTGAGCAACAACACGCCCTGTTCGTCATCGCGGGCCGCGACGAATTCCTTCGCCACCAGGTTCATGCCGTCATGCAGGCTGGTGACCATGCATATATCGGCGCCGCGATAGATCTCGTAGACCTGTTCCTGCGTGTGATGTTTGTCTACCATCAGGACAGGACTGTAATCCTCGCTGCCGTATCTCTGATTGAGCTCTTCGACATAGCGGCGGCATTCATTGTGGAGTTGCCTATAGGCCGGGAGTGTGCCCCGGCTAGGTGCTGCGATCTGTAGGAAAACGAGCTTTCCGACCCATTCGGGATGTCTCGTTAACAATTCATCCAGCGCCCGGAAACGGTCGAGGATGCCCTTTGTATAGTCGAGGCGCTCGACGCCGACGCACAGTTTGACATCCGCTTTCAGCCCAAACCTCTCGCGCACGCGGGCGCGGCATTGATCGACATCAGGCAGTTTCGCCAGAAGTTCGGCCGGCCATTCCACGGAGATGGGGTACGCATGCACCAGCGTCGTCTGTCCGCCGTAGGAGATCGCCGCATCGGCCCGCTCAATGCGGCTTTCCAGGAAGCGATCGACACTTTCGGCGAAATTGTTGGCGTGGAACTGGGTATGGAAGCCGATGATCGAGCTACCGAGTAAGCCTTCCAGGATCCGCTCACGCCATGGACAGATGCTGTACACTTCCGAGTTGGGCCATGGAATATGCCAGAAAGTGATGACGATCGCCTCGGGCAGGCGCTCGCGGATCATGCGCGGCAAGAGCGCGAAATGGTAATCCTGGACCAGCACGATCGGCCGCTCGTGGCGCGCTTCGGCAACCACCGTATCGGCGAACTTGCGGTTGACGGCCTCATAGGCCTCCCAATCCGACGCGCGAAAAGTCGGGCGGGTGAAGGCGATATGGCAGAGCGGCCACAGACCTTCATTGGCGAAGCCCAGATAATAGCCCTGATACTCTTCCTCCGTCAGCCAGACCCTGCGCAGCGTGTAGGACGGATTGCCAGGTGGCACCTCAACCCGGTCGTTCTTGTCGACCGTGAGACGGTCCGCTGTCCCGCCGCCGTACGCGATCCAGGTGCCGGCACAGGCGCGGGTGATCGGCTCGAGCGCCGAAACCAGTCCACTGGCCGGTACCAAGAGCTCAACGCCATCATCCCTAGTGTTGTGGATGTAAGGCTCGCGGTTGGATACGACGATCACCTGCGTCTCCGGCAGATCGTCGGCCAGAATCTTGCGTAAGGTGTCGGGCGACCATGTGATCAGGGCCGCATCGGCCGAGTGGCGGTTCTTTTCAAACTCCCGCAGCACTTTGCGAGTCGCTTCAGAAGCCACGTCCTCGCCTGCGGCATATGTAACCGGTGGGGTGTGGCTGTGGCGCCGTTGGAATACCGAGAACACCACGGCAACGGCGGAAAGGCCGAGGCTTGCAAGGATCAGAACCCACAGTACCTCTACGCCATAGTTTGACATCGGAACAACGAATTTTCCTCGGCCGGTCGGCCGTTTTTCTTTGCCTTCGAAGCCGGCGACTTGTGACAGGTAGCCGTGCGCCGGCGTGGTTTGCAACGCACGGATGGGCCATCGGTTCCGGCAGTTGGAGCGAGGCGGTCAATTCGATGCGCAAAGCTAAACTAGGTCCGCACGATGAGCGGCACTAAGCCCTCATGGCGGTCGGCGAGAAAGGCGACGACCCTGTCGCCGACGCGCTGAAATGTCAGATCCACGGCCTTTGCGCCAATGCCCAGATGCCTCAGCGTGAGCGTGTCGATACCAATCGGCAGCCTGGGCCGGGTGACGTGGATTTCGCGATCCCAGCCGTGTATCTCCAAGCCGAGGCAGGCCTGCATCAGCATGAAGGCAGACCCGGCCGACCACGCCTGCGGCAAGCAGGCGACGGGATAGGCGATCGGCGCTTCGCCCGGCGCGCGGGTAAAGCCGCAGAACAGTTCGGGCAACCGCATGTTGAAATGAACCGCCGATTCGAAGGTGCTGCTCATCAGCCGGACGACGCTTTCACGCTCGCCAAAGCGTGCCAGACCGGCGCCGCACATAGCGGTGTCATGCGGCCAGATCGAGCCGTTGTGGTACGACATCGGGTTGAAGAACACAGCATCGTCGGCGAGTGTCCTCAGCCCCCAGCCCGAATGGAAGGACGCCGAAAGCAGCTGGTCGGCGACCATCTGCGCCCGCGTCGGCTCGGGGAGCCCGACATAGAGAAGATGCCCGACATTGGACGTCCGCACCTTGCAGGGCTCGCCGGCGCCATCAATCGCCAAGGCATAGAAGCCGAGATCGTCCAGCCAGAAATGGCGTTCCACAGCGGCGCGCATGGCCTCGGCGCGGCTGTCCCAATGATCGGCTCTGTCGCCCTCGCCGCGGCGGCGGGCGAGGGCTGCCAGCCCCCGGAACGCGGCAAAGACATAGCCTTGCACCTCCACCAGGGCGATCGGGCCCTTGGGAATTCGGCCATCTGCATGGAAGACGGAATCGATACTGTCCTTCCATCCCTGGTTGGAGAGACCGGACTCGGCGGCACGCTGATAGGTGACGAAGCCGGTCGGCCGGCTTGCCTCCTCGGTCCATTCAGCGGCCGCGCAGAGCGACGGCCACAGGCTGTCGACGAATGCCATGTCGCCAGTACGGTCCGCATAGGCGCAGGCGAGATGGATGTAGAGCGGCGTCGTGTCAACACCGCCATAGTAGCGGCCGAAGGGAAGCTCCCGCAGCGCTGCCATTTCGCCCTTGCGGGTCTCGTGCATGATCTTACCCGGCTGCGAATCGCTGAACGGCGATGTCTCTGTCGCCTGGTGCTGAGCAAGGAAGGCCAGCACGCCTCGCGCCAGGCCTGGGTTGAGCCACAGCATCTGCAAAGCGGAGATCACGCCGTCGCGGCCGAACGCCGTCGAAAACCAAGGGATGCCCGCATAGGGATAAGGTCCGGTCGTTAGCTCGGTGGTCAGCAGCGCCACATCCGCACGCGCGCGCTCGACCCAATCGTTGAAGACGCGCCCGGAACTGTGCACCGTAGCACCATGGCGGCGCTTGGCCCGCATGCCGAAGCGAGCCCGGGCCGCGGCGGCGCGGTAGCGATCGCGGTTCGGCGTTTCCGCTACCTCGGGACCGACTTCGACATACAGCACCTTGCTGCTGCGCCTCGTGACGGCAATCAGGAAATCCGCACGGTCGGCCGTCAGACGGTCCGGCGCCTGCGAGAACGATATCGCCGACATCCGCGCTAGCCCGTCCAACCCATCGTAGCGAAGCAGGACGGAAGTCGCATCCGTCTCGGCAGCATGGGCCATACCGCGCTTCAGCCTTGTCGAGCCGCGTACTTCGAACATGTCGCGGAAATCGGCAGCAAAATGCAGCGAAACGCGGATGGTGGAGTGTTCCTGGCTGTAATTGGAAAGCGTGATGCGTTCAAACAGCCGGTCCTCCCAAAGCAGCCTAACGCGTTCGATATGGATCGCGCCCTGCGGAATGTCCCGGCCCCGGACGCTCTGCATCGGCAGATTGGTCAGGTTGGAGGTGAAGAGCACATTGTCCTGGCTCAGCGACGCGCCGAGCAGCGATGTCTGCCGGCCGCCGACGGTCAGCCGGAATTCGGAAAGCACTCGGGTGTCGTCACGGAAAAAACCGTCGCCGGCGCCGCGGATATCGCCGTAGGCGTCGGCCACGGCAAAGCAGTCGCCCTGCTTGAGCGCGAACAGCCGGTGCGGCTCCCGAGGTGCGGTGGCGTCCAGGGAGGCAAGTGCCACCGCTGGATCAAGCTTGCGCTCGTCAAGTTGGGTCATTCGCTACACATCTCTCTCGTTTTCGACCCCCGCGCTCCGAGGTACCGCCGCTCACGATGCTCTTGCTTCGGCCGAGGCACCGAGCAGGCGCGCATAGGCGGAAATGTAGTCGCGGGTCATTCTTTCAGCGGAAAACCGCCTTTCGAAGGCAGCTCGCACCTTCCGCCTGTCGAGCCGCAGCATGCCGGGCACAGACGCGACCGCATCCTCCATGGAATGTACGATAAAACCAGTCACTCCCTGATCGATAATCTCCGGCATGGCGCCGGAACTCCACGCAATCACCGGGGTGCCGCAGGCCATCGCCTCTATGACGGCAAGACCGAACGGTTCCGGCCAGTCAATCGGGAATATCAGACCCGCCGCCCTGCCAAGGAATTCCGCTTTCTTGTCCTCCTCGATCTCGCCGACATAGTCGACACGGTCACCGTCGATCAGTGGCTCGACCACCTCGTGGAAATAAGAACGGTCGTCATCACCGATCTTTGCCGCAAGCTTTAGTTTCAGTCCCGCGCGAAGCGCGATCTCGATGGCACGATCCGGCCGCTTGTCGCGCGACATCCGGCCAAGGAAGGCAAGGTAGGGCTCCCCTGGGCTCGTCTCGAAAACCGGTTTGTAGATCGCGGTCGGCAGGCCGTGGTGGATCGTTGCCAACCAGTTGGCGCTGGCGAGCCCGGTCCTTTGGCTATGGGAGACGGAAATCATCGGAAAGCGTGGAAAACGCTCATAGGCCGGCGCCAGATCGACATAGTCGAGCCTGCCATGCGGCGTCGTCACCGTCCGTTCGGGTATGTGCTCGAAGAATGAAAAATGCAGGAAATGGCTGAGGTGAAAGTGAATAATATCAAATTCTTGAGCCCGTTTCCTCACCTCGGAAAGCATTAAAAGATGCGCGGCTGTCTCGGATTTCAGCGGACGTGGGTCAAGACGCAACGCACGCTCGCGACACGGCACCAATTTTGCCGACGTCCTTGTATCGCCACTGGCGAACAAGGTCACGTCATGGCCAAGCTCGACCAATCCTTCGGTCAGGTAAAAGACAATGCGCTCCGTACCTCCATAAAGCTGAGGCGGCACGGATTCATGGAGCGGTGCCACATGGGCTATTCTCATCGTCTGGCATTTCCCTCAGGTCATCGCTGAAGTCGAAATGCATCAACCTCTCGAACGTTCCCGCGACGGTAAGAGTTCCCTAGGGGATAACAGGCAATTCACTCAGCTGCTGCCGTGGAAGGGAACCATTTGGCCAGGCGAACACATTTGCATTCGGCGCAGAACACAGCGTTGCCCTAGACGCGACTGCGCCATGCTATTACCCCGTACGCATTCATGCGATGTTTCGGAACACGTAGGGGATATGGACAATGCGGAAATGGCCTAGAATGGTCTTGGGCACGGCCGGCGCCATCGCAGTTGCCATTGTTTGGGGAATCACTGCCACCTTGATGGGAGTGCCTTCAATTTTGATCACGATAGGAGCGGTCGCCATCGGCGCGGGCGTCTACAGCTACCTCAGTCAAAACTGATCGACCATTCCTCGCAGGTGCCGCGACGGTCCGCGCCAGAGCATCCACGCCCTGGCGCGATCTCGTTTCAGCTAACTCCTTCAGGTCACGAAGAATGAGGCTGCCGTAAGCGACAGACCTGGAGAGAGAGTGGCGAACTGTGTTTGAGCTGCGCCGCCGATCCCGTCGCTGTCGAAGGAGAGTGCTCCAGTCGAACTGTTGTAGATGATGTGGTCGGAGCTATCATGCGCAGCTTTACCCGCAAAGAAAGCTCCGGATGAAAGCCCTCCCAACTTGAGCCCGGCAAAAATGGCGTCGTCGAGGTGGATCTTGTCCTGGGATTTATTGAAGTCGGTGACCCTGTCGATGTTGCCGGTCCCAAGAGCGGTATTGAAAACGAAGGCATCGTTGCCGCCGTTACCGGTCAAGGTGTCGGTGCCGCCGCCACCTTTGATGACATTGGCGCCGGCATTGCCCTGGATAGTCTGGGCGAACGCGTTGCCGGTAAGGTTGATCGCTCCCGTGCCGGAGGATTTCGTGGTGCCAAGAAGCTCGACATGCGCGTCGGCAGAAAGCGCATAGCTCACCGAGGCGAATACCCTGTCGCCACTGCCGCCGGCCACCTCAACCACCTTGTCGCCGGCATTGTCGACAATATAGGTGTCGTAGCCGCCATAGCCGGTCATCGTGTCGGCGCCACCCATGCCGTTGATGTAATTGGCGCCGGCATTGCCCTGGATGGTTTGGGCAAATTCGTTGCCAACCAGATTGATCGTTCCCGTACCGGCAGCGTTCGTGGTGGCAAGAAGTTCGACCTGCGAGCCGGCCGAGTGCGAAAGCGCAAAGCTCGCCGAGGCGAGCACCTTGTCGGTACCACCGCCAGCCGCTTCGCGCACCTTGTCGCTGGCATTGTCGACATAATAGGTGTCGTTGCCGCCATACCCGGACATCGCATCGGCTCCGCCGCCGCCATTGATGACATTGGCGCCGGCATTGCCCTGGATGGTTTGGGAAACCGCGTTGCCGATCAGATTGATCGCTCCCGTACCGGCGGCGTTCGTGGTGGTGAAAAGCTCGATCTGCGAACCGGCAGTAAGCGTATGGCTGATCGATGTGACCACCCTGTCGGAGCCGCCACCCACCGCTTCAGCCACCTTATCTCCCGCATTGTCGACATAGTAGATGTCATTACCGCCATAGCCGGTCATCGTGTCGGCTCCGCCGCCACCGTTGAGGATGTTTGCGCCGGCATTGCCCTGGATGGCCTGGGCGAATCCGTTGCCGGTGAGGTTCAATGCCGCCGTACCGGACGCATTGTTGGTGGCGAAGAGCTCGATTTCCGAGCCCGCCGTAAGGGCATGGCTCACCGAGGCGAGTACCTTGTCGGCACCGCCGCCGACGGCCTCGATCTCCTTGTCGCGGACATCCTCGACATAATAGGTGTCATTGCCGCCATAGCCGATCATCGTGTGGCCGCCGGCCCCGTGGAACACGTCGGCGCCACTTGTGCCATACAAAATTTCATTGCCGGAATTGTCGGGAGGAGGGGTCCCGGTATTGCTGGTGTTGTGCTGTCGGAAGACGGCCTGCAGTTCCGAGGAGCTTTCAAGCGCGGTGTCGCCGTTCTGCGTTCCCCACTTGTAGGTATAGTCGAAGGCGGGTGACGGAACCAGCGCACCCCAGTGATCGATCATGGTTTCCAGCTGTTCGGCGGTGGGCATGACATGTCTTCCGCCGTCGGAAGTCTCCCAATTGCCGCCGCCAAATGCCTGGTAGACCGGAACGATGCTGCTGGTCGGGATGCCCGACTCGACCGCGGCAGCCACGGCTCTGTCGATCATGTCGTAGTCGACCGTGTCTGTTCCCGTGCGCACCGGATAGGGGTCCAATCCGAAATAATCAATACCGGTATTGGCCGGATTATAGGTATTGGAGAAGTCCGGATTGTCGGGGGATCCCATGTTCATCATGGTGATGAAGGTCTTGGCGCCTGGAAAATGATTGTGGATCCAGTCGGATTCCGCCTTCAGGTCTTCAGCGGTCGCGTAGGTGCCCCATCTGCCGGTGGGATCCGGCTCGTCAGCAAGGTAGAACCCAAACACCTTCGGATTGCCAAGGAAGGGCGTGACTTTGTCGATGAAGGATGAAGTTACCCCGTCGGCCTCGCCAAGATAGACTAGGGCCTTCATGCCATCCGGCAACGCGTTGACCTGCGAAAGGTATTGAACGTCAACCAGGTTGAATCCGGCGGTTGCGATTTCGGTGGCCGATCCACCCGATGTATAGTGCAGAGTAGCCATCTACAATTTAATCCTTCGTCTGATTCGATAGCGCCCCGCGATGCCCCTGCCTACCCGACAGGTATATTAGCTCCAAATCACATACCCGCATTCATCTGATAGAATCGTTGATCGACGATAGGACGTCTGCGCGAGAGAACATATTACTTGGGATACACTGCGAAATTTAAACATGAAATACGTTGTTGCATATAGAATTGCTAAACTTGCCTCGACAAGTTTACGCTATTTCTGATAAGTATTTTTTCATTATTTCGAATAACTAAATATAACATTTAGATATGTTTATAGGTAGGATTCTGTTTGAATTAGAGCTATTTTGGTCCTTCAAATATCCATTGAATTGGATTTTTCGACGTCGGTTCAATTGGGCAATGTGGGAGAGAGCCAGATTTACTAGTATATTATTAAGGGATACAACTGAAATCACGTCATCTGTCTGAATAAAGACGTTTTCACGCTACCCACTTTTCATTTCGGCTAAATTAGACAAGCTTAATCTGAATATTGATCCAGACCACATTGCCTACCGTCGGAACCAAGTTTGTTGTGGACAGACAGTGGACAAGTGCCCGTTCACAACCCGCAGCATCGATAGTTGAGGATGCCGACGTCGGAATGGTCAAGTTCGGCTTATGGGCTACTCGCCCATGGTGATGTCCCAAAACCGCTGTGACTGAGATGCTGTTCAACAGCCACCGAGTCGCCGGTAACGGAACGAGGCACGGCGGAGGCATAGTCCCGGTCGCCTCGCCCACCGGGCTTGTCGACAAAAAATTGGCCGAGCAGGCCCGCTATACAGCCTCGGTTTCACCGTGCCGCGCCCCTCGGTGTTGATGGCCTGATCGGCAGGGAAACCTCAGCTCCCAATGTTTGCAACACCTTGATCCAAACGCGGTTTACCTCATTCAAACAGACGAGGACAGTAGGCGAGCCTGCCCCTACCGTGAACTTGGCATCACGCGCAAAGAAGTAGCGAACTCCATGAAAGCAGCTCTAAAAACCGGATACTTCGCGCTACCGGGGTACAACGCACGGTCAGGAGAGGCAGGATGAACCCGCATCTCGTGTGCGTGGGGGGCGAGGATCACGCGTTGAGAATTCCATTCCTGATGTCGCTGCGGGAAAGGGGATTCCGGGTCACTGCAGTTTCCAGCGGCGATGACGCTGCTTTTTTGCGGCATGGCATTCCGCATCGCAGCTACGGTTTCGACCGATTTACCAGCGGCAGCGGGGAATGGAGCGCGATCAGGACGATCCGAAAGTTGATGTCGGAGCTGCGACCCGACATTGTTCAAAGTTTCGATACCAAGCCCAATCTGTTGGCACCGCTTGCCGTGCGCGGGCAAGCTCCAGTCGTTCGCACAATCAACGGCCTGGGCTGGACGTTCTCGTCGCTCCAACCGCGGGCGCTGGCCTTACGTCCAGTCTTTTGCGGGCTACAATGGCTTGCGTCCTGCTGGACGGCCGCCACAGTGTTCCAGAATCGGGACGATCAGGCTTTCTTCGAACGCTATCGATTGATCGGACGCGGCAGCCAAAGAGTGATCCGCAGTTCTGGAATCGACGTCGATGCATTCGCTATGGCAAGGCATCTTGCGCCGTCAGCGATGAGAATGCGCCAAGAGCTTGGGCTCCAGTCCGCCGAGGTCGTAATTTTTGTCGGCCGATTGACTCGCCAGAAGGGCATCCCAACACTGCTTGAAGCAGTCCCCCGTGTCCTGTCTGAACGGCCCAACGCTCGTTTCGTGCTTGTCGGCCCTTGGGATTCCGAAGGTCCATTTGCAGTCGACAAGGCGGAAATCGATCGGCGCGCTCCTCATGTCATCGCACTAGGCCCGAGACGCGATGTTCCAGCCCTTCTTGGCATGGCCGATCTGTTCGCCTTCCCCACACAGTATCGAGAAGGAATCCCGCGTGTCCTGCTTGAGGCAGGACTGGCGGGATTGCCCATCGTCGCCTCAAGAATGCCGGGCTGCAATGAAGTGGTTGAAGACGGATGGAACGGCTATCTTGTCCCTCCTCATGATGTCGCTGGCCTTGCGTCTCGAATAATAGACATCCTCTCTGATCGCGATCGCGGAAAGATCATGGGCGCCCGGTCTGTCGAACTCGTCCGGGAGCAGTTCGCGCTGCCGCGGGTCGTAGACCAGTATTGCGATCTGTACAAAAATGTCCTTAGCGCCGAATGCCAGGGCGGCCTCGCCCGACCAGTGTCTCGGATCCGTCTCAAAGAGGATGCCGCAAGCCGCGGATTGGGTGGAGCGAGCCGATGATCCGGGACGCGATCCTGGGCTGCGGCCTCGCAATGTCCTTTGCAGTGCAACTCGACGTTCCGGGGTCGCCCTTTGGGGTTGGCGAACTGTTCCTGGTGCTTTGGATGATGCTGTCGATTGGGCGGGTACTCGCGGGCGGCCGGCTGGAAACCACGCCGGCGCTGATACGCCTCGCAAGCTTCTGGACGATGATGGCATTTGGTCTCGGGGTCGGTGCCATTATCGGCTATCTGACCACAATTCTATACATGACTGGGGTGATACACGATACGATGGCCTACCTGCTGTTGGCCAGCGTCACCTGCCTTGCCGCCGCCGAACCCGAGGCTGATCGCCATCTCCGTCGCACGGGCTGGTGGGTAGTGGGCGTCGCGAATATGGCTCTTGCCATTCAGGTAGGACAGGGCTGGGGGTGGATCCCTCGGGCCGGCGTCGACCCCTGGTTCTGGGATCGCTTTCGCGGCTGGTCGCAGAATCCAAATCAGCTCGCGCTCTACTGCGCAATCTTTGGCCCTCTGGCCTTGCATCTCGCCACCACCACCACCAATCGATGGGGCAGGTTGCTTGGGATCGCCAGCTTGTTTCTTACCTTCTATGTCGGGAGGCTGACGAAGAGCGATACCTATTTGTATACCAGTATCCTGGCCTGCCTGACATTCCTCGGATTGCGGATCAGGACATGGCTGAGGACAGGTGGCAACAAGGTCAGCTTTTCGCGGCAAGCCGTCCTCCTGTTGCTGGTCGGCATGCTCCCGTTAGCGATGGCAATGAGCCCCTACGTCCTGACGGAGGCGAGCGTCATCGGAAACTTCGCCAAGAGCCTGACCAAGGACAAGGGCGGCGAGGCTACGGCCGGCGCCGCTGCACTTCGCGTGCATCTCTGGGACGAAGCGTTGGAGAAAGGCGCGGAATCCGGGTCGCTGGGCCTTGGTCCGGGTCCGCATCTCGAGCGGCCAGCAGTGGCCGAGCGGCAATTTCTGGAACGACCGTTTGAGGCTCACAACACGATCCTCGATCTGTTCACTCAAGGCGGTTTCATCGCAGTCCTGGGATTGGTGTGGATCGTCGGCGCTGCCATCATGTCGGCGTGGCGTGCGAAGCACGACGCGCTGTTGGTGCTCCTGGTGTCAATCGTCATCTTCGGGATGCCGCACCTGATCATCCGCCACCCGATCGTGTGGTTTGCGCTGACCATCTGCCTTGTTGCCGGTACTCCGCGAGCAGTTTCGACCGTCTCTAACAATCTGGGGTAGTAGTGGCATGTGTGGGATAGCCGGAATTCTTTTAGCTGCCGATTCAGCCGATACCAAGCCGCTCAGGGCAATAGAGCAAATGACGGCGGCCCTTCATCACCGCGGGCCCGATGGTCAAGGTTTCTGGACAAACCGTGAAGCCGGCGTTGCTTTCGGTCACAGGCGTTTGGCTATCGTCGACTTGTCGGAAGCAGGCCGCCAGCCGATGCTTTCCGAAAGCGGCAGATATGTCATTACCTTCAATGGCGAAATATACAATTTCCGCGATCTGCGCCGCGAGCTGGAAAGTGCGGGCCATCATTTCCGGGGCGCCAGCGACACCGAAGTCATGCTGTGCGCCATCGAGAGTTGGGGCCTCGATAAGGCGCTTACGCGCTGCGCTGGCATGTTCGCGTTTGGGCTGTGGGATCTGAAGACAAGAACCCTTCACCTTGCCCGCGACCGCATGGGTAAAAAGCCGCTCTACATCGCTCCAACACGGGATGCACTCGTCTTTGCGTCCGAGTTGAAGGCCATCAACTGTTTTCCAGGTTTCTACCAGGAGCTCAACCTTGATGCAGCCGCCGCTATGCTTTCGAAGGGATGGGTACCGGATAACAGTTGCATCTGGCGAGGTGCGTTCAAGCTACCGCCCGGCTCGGTCCTGTCGGTGACGGCCGCCGATTTGGCTGGGGCACGCAGTGCCGCATCCCTGTCGCATCGCATCCGATACTGGTGGTCGCTGGCTGAAACCGTCGCGAAGGGTAGGGCGGAGCCGATCGTCGGCACTGACGAAGAACTGACGGATGAGCTCGATGCCCTGCTTCGGCTTGCCGTTCGGGAGCGTATGATCGCTGACGTTCCGCTGGGAGCCTTCCTGTCGGGGGGAATAGACAGTTCAGCTGTTGTTGCCCTGATGCAGGCTCAGTCGGAGAAGCCTGTGCGCACTTTCACCATAGCTTTCGGCGAGGACGGGTTTGATGAAGCTCCCCACGCTGCGGAAGTCGCGCGGCATCTGGGCACCGACCATACTGAACTTCACCTTTCGGCAGCCGCTGCGCGCGAGGTCATTCCTGAACTGCCGCAGATATGGGACGAGCCGTTTGCCGATGAATCGCAAATACCAACTCTGCTGGTGGCACGGCTTGCCCGCCAGCACGTTACGGTGGCTCTGTCGGGCGATGGTGGGGATGAGTGTTTTGCCGGTTACGCCCGCCACTTCATGGCGGCCCGACTGAAACGACAGCATGCTCTGCCGTCGCCACTGCGTCAGGCGCTTGCAGCAGGGGTCGGGCTGATGGCCCATGCAGCCCGTCACGATCTCGTCGGCAAGCTACCGCTCTCCGCGGGCGCACGGCATGCGCTGCGGGGCGACCGTCTGAATCGCCTCGCTCAACTACTCGCTGCGGCCGATGAGGACGAATTATATCGGAAACTGACGGGATCGTCGAACGAGAACCTCACTCTCCACCAGCCGCCTTTATCAACTCGCGCCGAGCACCGGCCTGACGGTTTGCTGTCCCGCCTCTTGTACGACGACATGGCTGGATACCTGCCCGGCGATATATTGGTGAAGCTGGACCGAGCCAGCATGGCCAATAGCCTTGAGGGGCGTTGCCCGTTGCTCGATCACCGGGTTGTCGAATTCGCTTGGCGCCTGCCGACGGATACGAAGGTTCGCAATGGCAGAGGCAAGTGGATCCTTCGTCGGTTGCTGCATCGTTATGTTCCGCAGCGGCTGATGGACCGGCCGAAACAAGGTTTCGATGTTCCCATCGCAGTCTGGTTGAGGGGCCCGCTGCGCATTTGGGCCAACGATCTCGTCGCCGACATGCGTCTCTCCGGAGACGGGATTTTCGACTTTGCAAAGGTGGATGCGTGCTGGCGCGATCACGTCGACGGCAGGCACGACCACTCTCGCGAGTTGTGGTCGGCTTTCATGTTCCAGGCCTGGCGCAACGAGGCAAGGCGGCCATCGATGCCGGCAACGGAGCTTTCTCGCGCGCCCGAACTTACAGGAGTCTGAGATGGAAGGATCTATAGTTAGCCGCATCCACCTTCCGCACGTTACGGAAATGCCCGTGCCTGCGCGCGAGATCAATCCGCGCATGGGACGGCCGTTGCGCGAGCAGATGGATACGCAAACCCCGTTCCATCAGCTTCTCGTCACTCTCTTAAGAAAAAAATGGTTCCTGCTGGCCATGGCCATCGCAGGCGGCTTGTTGGCGGCGATTGCGGGTCTTGCACGGCCTGCCCTATACGAGGCCACTACACAGGTAATCGTCGACGCGCCTGGCAGAGTGGCGCCCGGCGGCTTGATCTCTGCTCAGGAAATACTGGATTCCAGCATTGACGACCATATAACCATGCTCTCCTCGTCAAGCCACCTACGAAGCGTAGTGGCAGCGCTGCGCAAAACAGACGCTGCCAATGTTACGAAACAGGCTGATGTTACGAAACAGGCTGACGCCGGGACTGGAAACTCTCGTCCCGATCCTGCTCGCGTCGCGCCGCCGAATATGCGCGCGGCTCCAGCCGGTCTGCTGGCCAGAATTTGGCCGCAGAGCAAGCCGGCGGAGCCAGATGCGGCTGAACTCAAGGTGCTGCGCGAGGGTATAAGGATTGGACAGGAACTGCGATCAAGAGTTATCAGCGTCGGCTTTACCGATGACGATCCGGCGCAAGCCGCTCTGATAGCGAATACGTTTGTCCAAGTGTATATCGGCGATCTCGCGAGGAAGAGCCAGGCATCTGACAGGCGGGAGCTCGACTCGATAGCTGCCGGACTGCCGGCTATTCAAAGCAATCTCGCAGAAGCTACCGATCGTCTGGAGAGGTATCGGCTGAGCCATGGCGCCGTCGATCAAGGTGCGGCGGACAACGCTGCCAAGGAGACAGCCGAACTCACCCAGCAAATTTCCTTGTCGAAAGCGGATCTCTCCGCAACGGAATCTCGACTCCAACACATTCAGGAACTGCGAAAGGAGCGTGCGTCGGTCGCCTCGTTGGCCGAAGCCATCGGATCACCCGTGCTGGCCGATCTCTTGGCTCGCCAGGCCAGTGGCGCAACAGATAAAGATACCACAAGTGCAATCAACCGTGAGATCGAACAAGAAACCGCCCGCATCGCTGCTGAGGCGAATATCTATCGCTCTCAGGTAGCGGCGCTGCAAAAGCGTAAGGACGTCCTGGATGCGGTTGTCGCCGATACAGCCGGCCGGCTTTCTGGACTGCGCGCTCTCGAGCCGCAGGTCAGCATTCTGACGCAGCGATATAACGATCTTTTGACCCGGCAACAGGACTTGATGCGGCGTATCGCAAGTCCATCCTCCGGGGTCGGGATTCTTTCAGCGGCGTGGCCGCCCGCCAATCCAACAACTCTTTCGCCAATCTTCCTTATTCCGCCCGGGATGATCGTGTTTATTCTCATTGGCGGCGTCTTCGTCATCGTCAGCAACCGCTTTGACCGTACTTTGCGCGGCGAGGCCGAGGCTGAAGCAGCACTCGGGGTTCCGTGCCTTGGGCTGATACCCCAAGCTCCCACGACGCATGCAAGGCGACTGCAGCAGCTGGTTTTAGGTCAGCAGGCGTCCAGATATAGCCGAGCCGTGATGTCCCTGCTTGTCACCGCGGCGCCCAATCAGGCGAGGGATCGCTCTTCGCACGTGATCCTCGTGACCTCCAGTGTCCAGCATGATGGTAAGACCGAGCTTGCATGGAGCTTGGCGTTGGCAGCCACCCGACTGGGCGGGCGAGTGCTTTTCCTCGATCTTGACCGCACGGGTTCTCGCCTCACGGCCGAGTTCGGTGCACCCAAGCCGCACAATTCTTTCGGAGACTATGTGAGCGACCGTTGCGCTCTGCACGATGCAATCGCGGAAACGTCTGAAACCGGAATTGATTTCATGGCCATCGCACCGTCGGAGGATCTGCTGCCGCTGCTGTCCACAGCCGATAGCTCCCTGCTCGCGGAGGAGTTGCACTCGACCTATAGCGTCGTCATCATTAATGGGCCGCTGGGACTGGGAGGGCCAGAGGCCAGGCTCCTGACCGGCTGGGCCAACATGGTTCTTTTTGCTGTTCGCTGGGGGAAGACACCTCGCAGTATCGCGCGCGGCGTTCTGGACCTGCTTGGGGGCGATATGCCGGCTCGGGTCCCCATTGGAAGCGTTCTCACGCAGGTTGATCTCAAAAAGCACGCCGGCTATCGGTTCGGAGACAGCGCTGATCTCTTGCTCGTGAGAACATGATGAGTGCGCCTGCTGCTGGCGCATTCGCTGTCGCCAGCCCTGTGCCGATCGCCTGGGAGCGGGGGCGCGCGGCCGACGGACGCCGCCTGCCCGTCAAGGAGACAGGCCATCAGCTGTATGGGACCATAACCCAACAACGTTGCGATCCGGCTTATGACATCGACCGGGTAGGTTGGTTACTGACCGCCGAGTCTTCTGGCTCCCGAACCGTCAGGCGGTGACCGCTCACCAACCTCCCGTCGACGCCGCCGTCGGACTTGCGGAGAGCGTTCCTTGCGGGTGAGAGCGGTGACGGATGGTCCAATCGAGGCATCAGAGTCGATCTCGATACCGGCGGTCAGCGATGAAGCAGCTGAGATCTTCCCCGAGCGAGAGTGCACAGTCGCTGCGCTCTCATCTGCAAATCGGGATACGTTCCTCCGAATCTGAGAACAGAGCGCGACCCCGCTCCCGCGCTATGCGCCAGGGCTTCAGCAGGCTGCGTTCGTTTGCGAGATTGAGGGCTATCGTGTCCGGGTAAGCAACCGGCCCAATCGCGGGCGGATCGCGAACAGGTAAGCAAGAAGGTGCTGGTTCGCGACTTTCATAACTGACGGACGAAGAATTTGCATGGCATCACGGATTGTCGCTCGCCAGGGCTGACGATGAAATCTCATGGGGAGACGAGCAACCCGCAGCGCCCGCAACACGGTCTCTGGGCGAGGGAGGCGTCTCCGATCCTCGATGAGGTTCCAGTTAAGCTGTTTGACGGCGAGGGTTACCTGATCCACCTCGTCGAAATTCTTGGATGTCGTGATGCTCGGATGGTTCGTCGCGTCGTAGAAGATCAAGCCATCGTTTATTGCGACCATGTCTCCATGGCGGGCCAGGTCGACGAAGAACAATTGGTCGACTCCGGCCGGGATCGATTTGTGCGCACGCATCAGACAACCGGCGTGGATGACGTCGCGGTTGATCAACAGTGTCGATGGGATGATCCCAAGGGTGCGCGTCGTGCGGACCAGATAGAGGTCGGTCAGGCATTGCTGGCTCGAATAGACCGAAACCCGTTCTCGGTCCTCCGGCGCCAAACGGAACTTGACCCGCTTTTCTTCCATTACGTTCGCGGCGCAGGTTATGAATGCAGCCGAGGGGTGTTTCTTGGAAACCTCGGCGAATGTCTTGAGCGCGCCTGGTGCGAGCCAGTCATCGTCATGCAGCAACTTGATCCATTTTCCGGCGCAGGCAAGCATGGCATTGTTGGTATTCTCCACCTGGCCGCGACCTCGGCGGTTTTCGACAATTCGGATTCGAGGTTCGGCCCGGGCATATTCGGTCACGATTGCCCAAGTCGATCCCTCTGGCCCCTCGTCATCGCTGACGACCAGTTCCCAATTGGAAAAATCCTGACGCAGGATGCTATCAATCGCCCGGCGGATTGTATCCGGTCGGCGAAAAGTTGGGATTCCGACCGATATGAACGGGCGCAGTCCCGATGCATCAGCGCAATGATTTTGGTCAACCACATTGGTCGTTTGGAACTGATCAAGCGGCGATTGCTTCATGGTGTCTTTCCCTCGAGACGGTGAATCTGCTTTGGCATGGCCGCTCCTGCGAATTGAACGTCGTGGCTCAAAAGATACAGATAGGCCGCCGTTTTTATTGCAAAGCCGACGGTCCCGCCGGCCGCCATCAGGTAAATAACGGTGAGCGGTGCCCAACCCGCCGCAGCACCGAAGAGAAGTGGACCGAATACAAGTGCCGTCCGCGCGGTGTCGACGAGAAGTCGCACCTCCTGTCGCCGCAGGAGAGCGGGGACATCTTGAAGCGGCGTCGACAACGCCTGCGCAGCGCCCATGAACGCCAGCGCGGTCATAATTTCTGCGGCTGGAACCCAAGGCTCGCCGAGGAGAGGAACGACGATATATGGTGCGGCCAGCCCAAGCGCCAGTATCGGTAATGCGGTAAGGCCGGCTGCAAGAATCAAGAGGCCGCGTGCGGTTCCGATCAGATGCCCGCGACTGCTTTTTTTGTTCGCCTCGGCCACGAAAACATTGCTGAGCGGAGTGGCAATCAGCGTGACGGGTCCAGTGATGAGCCGCGCTGCAACGCCCAGGTAACCGGCGAAGGCGGCGCCAAACAACGAGCCAACGAGAATCGCGGGAAGGTTGATGATGGCGAAGCTCGCTAGGGCTGAAGGAATGTCGAACAACGGGAATTTGTATTCTCGCCTGGCGATGGCAAAAACGGTCCGCCACCGCGCTCGGACGATGCCCCGTATGTCTTCCCAACTCAGAATCCGATAGCCGAGGATTCCGATAAAGATGAATTGGCTCAGGATATGAGCATGCACCATAGACTCGCCTTGGAAATGGGCGAGACCGAAAGTCAACTGCAACAGCGCCATGGTCGCCGGCAAGATCAGGCGGCCGAGGGCAAAGTCGCGCAAAAGACCTGCCCGTAAACTCCAGCAGTTCACGGCTTCGACGAGGCCTGCGCCCGCCATCCCGAGTGGAACCAGCCAGACGAGGTGGCTGACGCGCGCGGGAACCATGCTCGACAACAGTTGTCCTGCCGCAAAGGCGACAACACTCGTTACCACGACAGCCAAGAGGATGAGCTTAACAGTGACATACGCTCGAGCATTGTCCTTGACGCCATAGAGAGAGGCCTCGAAGCGCAGTGCTGCGACCGCGCCGAGGATGTTCACGATCGAGAGATAGATTGTGAAGACCCCGAAATCGGCTGGGGAATAGAGCCGGGCCAACACGGGGATAGCAGCAACGAGAGTAAGCTGGCCGGCGATCGCCATCGCCGAAACGCCTCCTGCCGCGCGAAGGATTTTGCCAATCGGGCTTGCAGGAACGCCGGTGAACATTCTTTCGACCGCAGGAATCGTCCTGTATCTCAGAAAGTAGCTTTGGGGCATGAGATCGCGATTCCGAGAAGGTTTACCGGAGCTTATGATGGGTGCCAGACCTCGCCATCATTCGTCTGAACGATGGATCAGCCGGCTGACCTCCTCGGGCCGGCTGTCGCTGATATCGGGTAACCTTAGATGCGACGAACCGCGCAGCGCGGCGCGCGATCTGCAGGACGATCCACGGTGCCTGGGATCCCTTATGGCAAGACCGAAATACGCCCCAGAAGAGCCACCAACTCCGCCTGACGTCTCGTTTCGGTCTTGGCGAAGAGCGAGGCAAGCTGGGAGCGGATCGTGGTGGGGCTGAGGCGCCAGCTGCGGGCGATCTCCAACGGCGCATCGCCCTGAGCCAGGCGCAGCGCCAGGTTGGTTTCTGCGCTCGTCAAGCCAAACATCCTTTGCAGCGTCTGCGGATTTGGCCCCGACCTGTTCTCGCGGTCCAGCAATGCCACGATGCTGGTTCCGTCAGGCGCGACAACGCCATCCTCTCTCAGTATCACCGGCCTGTCGCCCGCGCTGCGGATCACCACCCAAGACAGTGAACCCGGCAGGAAATGGGCCGGAACGTTGGCGACCAGCCGCCTCAGGGCGATCGAAAGCTCACTGGCTGTTTCAGCCGCTTCGCCCTGGCGCTCCAGCGTGGTTTGAGCGGCTGCGTTCCACTCGATCACTTTTCGTTCGCGGTTCAGCACGAGATAGCCGCAGCCGATGCGATCAAGCATGCCAGTGATGGATTCAAGGCTGCGTCTTCCTGGTTCGTCGTCGCCTGCATCCGGCCGATCAGATGCACGAGTTGGAAAAGCATAAGAAGGCCGCGTCGTATGTGGCTCGCGATTATACTTGGCGCCCATCGGAATGTACCGCTTGCGCGCAACAGCATTGCTGTGTCTGTCGACCAGAGTCATCTGTTAATCTCCCCAAAATTTAACTAACCAGAAGCAAGTTGAAAGGATGCGATGGAACGATTTACGGAATCTATTTCTTTGCTATTGGGCGAATAGAAATCGCGTGGGTAGTCCACCAAATATACCCGGCTTTCTGGGATGCTTTCCCCGACCCTCGCCTACAATGCAGATTGCGAGAACGCTCGTATGTGAAAATTTTTACATTCCCATAGGTGAGCCCACAATTTCGATTGCAGCGTGCGGATGACAGCGCTAACGTTTCGGTGGAGGGTGGTAAGGGGAATGGCTGAGCGGCAATATATCCGTCAGCTCGCGACTATCATTTCCATTGATGCGGTTGGATTCTCGCGTCTGATGGGTCTCAATGACGAGGCTGCGGTTTCAGCGTTCGAAGGGCGACGGGCGCTGATTATCGAAAGCTGCACCTCCTTCGGCGGACGAATGTTCGGCGCTGCCGGCGACAGCCTCATGGCCGAATTCGGAGCTCCGATCGAGGCCTTGCGGGCGGCATTCGACTTTCAGGAGAAGATCGCAGCAATCAACGCCGCGGTTGTGCCGGACATGCGCATGCCTTTTCGCGCGGGCATACACACCGGCAACGTAATTGTCCGCGGTGAAAGTCTCTATGGCGACGATGTGAACATCGCGGCGCGCATCCAGGAGTTCGCGCCACATGACGGCGTCGCAATTTCCGAGACCACCTGGCACCATGTGAAGGGTAAATCGGCGGCCAAGTTCACCGATCTCGGTGAGTTTTCGCTGAAGAACATCGCTTTGCCGGTCCGTCTCTTCGTCGTCGCCCGAAGCGGCGAGGGACAAGGCACGATGCCGCCCGCGGCCGGAGGCATTCCCGGTTCCATACGTTTGAAATCCGCGGCGAACGGCCCGCCAGCGATCGCGGTCCTGCCATTCCGCATTGACGGGGACGATCGCGAAATCGAGTATATGGCGGACGGCATCGCCGAGGACATAATACAGGGGCTGTCCAACACAAGATGGCTGCCGGTCATCGCCGAAAGCTCCAGCTTTCAGTTTCGCGACGATATGCTCGACACCCGGCTTGTCGGTAACGCGCTTGGCGCGCGCTACGTCGTCAGCGGAAAGCTTTCCCGCAGCAGCGGACTTCGGCTGAACGTCAGCCTTGCCGACGCCTCGAATGGAAGGGTGGTCTGGTCGCGCAGGTTCGATCGCGACTTCGCCGGCATCGTCGATTTGCAGGACGAGATCGGTGCTGAAATCGTGTCGATGCTGGAAAAGGAGGTCGATCGGGCCGAGCAGGTGCGCACATTCCAGGTGCCTTGGGAAAGCATGGAGACGTGGCAACTCGTGAGACGCGGGCGCTGGCACATGCAGCGTCGCACGCGCGAGGATACCGAACTCGCCTTCGAGTTCTTCCAGAAAGCCTATCTCGAAGACCCGAATTCCTCGGCCGTGCTCAACGAACTCGCTTGGTGGCATTTCTGGCGCAGCTGGCTGCGCTTCGGCGACAACGAACATCTTGCCAAGGTGGTTGACTATTCCCGCAAGGCGCTGCTGATGGACAGTCAGGATGCGCGTCCCCATGCTTATCTGGGCATTACCGATATCATGCGCGGGCAGCCGAAATCGGCATTGGCACATCTGCGCGAGGCGCTTCGTATCAATCCAAGCTTTGCCTTTGCGTGCTCGGCAATGGGCAGCGCCCATCTTCTGCTTGGGCAGGTAAGGGAAGCGATCCCTCTGTTCCTCGCCGCGGAGCGGCTGAGTCCGTTCGACATCTATGGCTTCCACAATCTCGGCGAACTGACTGCGGCCTACAGTTTCGCTCATGATTGGGATTCGGCGATCGCCACCGCCGATCGCTCGCTCGAATTGTCTCCCGGTTATTTCTACTCCCGATTCCTCAAGATAGGCGCGCTCGCGCGCAGCGGACGCGACGCCGAGGCGCGTGCGGAACGCGCGATCTTCCAGACGCGCCATCCTGATTTTTCACGCCAGCAGGTGGACTGGATACCGTTTACCGAAAAGTCGGCGAACGCTTTCCTCATAGAGAATTTCGAGAGGGTGCAATGAGAATGGGGCGGCAAAAAACTGTGAACCAGCTCACATACGCCGGAGGCGAGCAAACGTAGATCAAATCGTTGGGCATCCCGTCGGCCGGGATGCCGGGGGCCTTGAAGCGATGATCATCACCAAATACTACGACGGCGTTCGCCGGGCTCAGAAAGATCAGCGGCCGGCGGCGGAATTGCCTGCCTTCGACGTCGAGCGCCTTCGCTCCACGAGCCTGACCGGCCGCCTGACAAATCGGCTGCTTCAGGATCCCCGCTGGATACTGGCGCTTCTGCGGCGCTTCTGGCCGATGTTGAAGCTCGGCAACATCCTGCTCGTGACCAGGAACGAGGATGTCCGTGAAATCTTGGAACGGCAGGATATTTTCCAGACGCCGTATGGCCTCGAAATGACGGAGATTGCCGGCGGAACGAACTTCATTCTCGGCATGCAGGATGGGCCGGCATATCGCCGGATGAAATCGACCATCCTCAGCGCCTTCCCGGTCGACGAGGTGGAACGTGTGGCAAGGCCTATCGCCGCCCGCCATTCGCGCGAGATCATGCTGACAGCCGGACCGGGCTTCGATGTGGTGCGTGATCTCCTCAAGGTCGTTCCGGTGCGCATCTGCCGGGATTATTTTGGGATTGTGATCGACGACGATGCCGAATTCGCGAACTGGGCAAATGCGTTGAGCGGTTTGTTCTTCGCCGACCCTTTCGGCAGTCCTGCAGCTCGCGAACTCGCCATCGTCGCGGCGGGCCACATGGTGAAGGCCATCGACCGCTCGATCGAGGCGATCCGCGAAGGCCGGGGTAGTCTCCAGACACCGCTCGGTCGTCTGGTGGAAATGCTCGACCGCAGCCAGCCTGCCACAAGCCTCAAAGAAATCCATTCCATCATGCTCGGCATGATCGCCGGCTTCGCGCCAACAAATCTTCTCGCGGGCAGCAATTGCCTCGACGTGGTTCTTTCCCGGCCGGAGGCGCAGGCAGCGGTGGAAGGCGCCATAGCCGCGGGTGACGAAGAACGGCTCGGTCGCGCGATCCTGGAAGCGATGCGGTTCAAGCCGATCTGGATCGGTCCCTTCCGCTACACCACCCAGGACACGGTGATAGCCAGGGGAACTCACCGCGAGCGGCTGGTGAAGGCAGGTACGGCCGTGATGCCGGCGACATTGTCGGCGATGTTCGATCCTGATGCCGTCCAGCGGCCGAACGAGTTCGACATAGAGCGTCCTGCCAGCGACTATCTCGTCTTCGGCCATGGTATTCATCAGTGCATCGGCGCTGCGCTGGCGCGGATCCAGATTGCCGAAGCTTTTCGTGCACTTTTCGCAAAGCCTGGGGTCCGGCGCGCCGCTGGCAAGGCCGGTCGCCTTAGGTCACTGGGCGCATACCCCGAAAGCCTGAAGGTCGATTTCGATATCTCGCCTCTTTCCGAGACGGTTCGACACGCGATGGTCACCGTGGTCTGCAAGGTCGATCGTGGGGTCTCCCTGGCCGCCCTGCGTGAAAATGTTGCGGTGCTCGGCAACCCTGCCGGTGGCGAAATCGCCGACGCGCTCGACGCGAACGGGACCATTCATTTCGCCAGCCTCGCTGTCGCCTGCAAAGCCGATCCCGCCGACGAGCGGGATGGTGACGAGGCGCATCTCGTGCTGGAATTTTCCGGCGACGGCTCCGACGAGGAAGTCATCGATAATTTTGCGGCGGAAACCGGTCACTTTCTCCGCAGTATCTTTGAGGAGGGGTGCGGCCTCGGTCGCGACGAATCGCTTAAAGAGTTCATGCGCAAGCGTGCGGTGAAGATTTCGCAATTGTTCGGCAGCAATGCCGGGCTGGTGTTTTCCGGCACGCCCGGACATTCGGTTGCCCGGATACGAGCCGAAGCCGATCTGGAGAACGCCGTGCGCAAGATCCTCGCGGAAGCCAATCCGGCGGACGAGAATGCCGGCGCAACGCTGGCCGAGGTTCGAAACCGCCTTGCGGCGCAGGGATCCTATGGCTGGGCGTTCGAGCCAGCTGAAAGTCTTTTTGAGCAACCCGCGGGAAGCTTCTGGAGGGCCGTCACCAGCACGCTGAGAGCACCGGCGGTACTCGCTTCTGTGTTTGTCGGCCTGCTCGCCTGCTGGTGGATCACCTACAGTCTCGTTTTCGACTCCCCGTCCGGTTTTTCCCGAATTTTGCTGGTCGCGGGTACGTCCCTGGTGTTGACTCTCGTGGGGGTGACACTGCTTATCCTGTTCATCGCCCTGCTTCTCTATCTCGGGCTGCGACGTCTCGAAAAACGCGACGTGCCGCAAGACGCCTCGATCGATCCTGCTCGCCTGGAAGCGGTCATCTCGCGCGAGAATCATACTCTGCAGAACAATTTGACGGCGATTTCGGTCATGAAGTCCGGAATCCTGCGGCGATGGGCGCTGCGCTTGTCGTTTTATCTCATTTCGATCTCGGCAAAGAGTGTCTTCCGGCCGGGTCATCTTGCCGATATCAATACGATCCATTTCGCACGCTGGGTGAAACTGCCAGGGACCGACAAGCTGATGTTCTTCAGCAATTTCGGCGGCAGTTGGGAAAGCTATCTCGAAGACTTCATAAACAAGGCGCATAGCGGCCTGACGGGCGTGTGGAGCAACACAATTGGCTTTCCGCGCACTCGCGCGCTTTTTCTCGACGGCGCGACCGACGGCGACCGCTTCAAGCGCTGGGCAAGGCGGCAACAGATACCGACGCTGTTCTGGTATTCGGCCTACCCCAAGCTGAACACCGGCCGCATCCGGATCAACTCGCTGATACGCCGCGGCATTGCCAAGGCGGCCACCGAGAGTGAGGCGCGCGACTGGCTCGGCCTGTTCGGTTCGTTGCCGCGGCCAGCGGGTGCGCTGGAAACCGGCGAGATCCAGACCATCTTCTTTGGACCCCTCGGCCCGCTGCCACACGCGCGGATGATCGCAGTGCGTATTCCGGAGGGGCTTTCAAGGACAAAGCGCAAGGCATGGCTGGAGTTCGTCGCCAAACGGACGAGCTTCGCAAACCAGCTTCCCAAAGGGCGTGCGATGATGACCATGTTTGGTCCCGATGGCCTGGCGCGGCTCGGGCTGGAGGACACGACCCCGGAGGGAGCATTGGCGACGTTTCCGTCTGCCTTTCGTCAGGGCATAGCCAGCCCGGCCAGAAGCCGGGCGCTTGACGATGTCGGGTCGAGCGCACCGAAGCATTGGGAATGGGGTTCGCTGGAGAAGCCGGTGGACGCGGCAGTCGTCTGCTACGCGGCCGATCTGGACACGCTGAAGCAGGATGTCGCGGAATTCGAAAAACACAGCAAGACGGCGGGGATCGCGATCGTTGTGCAATTGCCGCTCGTCATACATCGCAAGGGAAAGCAGGCGTTCGAGCATTTCGGCTTCGCGGACGGCATTTCGCAGCCGGTGGTCAGCGGCACGCCGCGCGCGAATGCGCCGGTCGCCCCAATGCATGTCGTGGCGCCGGGGGAGTTCCTTTTCGGATACAAGGACGAACTCGGCTTTTATCCGCCAACGCCGACAGTGCCCCCATCGCTCGATCGCGGCGGTGTATTGCCCGCGCTTGAGCGTGAAACCGCCCTGTTCGGCGCGGCGGCCGTCCCGAGGGATTTCGGCAGGAATGGCTCCTTCGTCGTCGTGCGCCAGATTCAGCAACACGTCGAGACATTCCGCGCGTACTGTCGGGCAGAGGCGGAAAAGCAACAGCTCAAAGGGCATAGATCCATAGATCCACGCTGGATCGCTGCCAAGATGGTCGGACGTTGGCAGGACGGGACATCGCTCGTACGCAATCCGAACGGGCGCGGCAAGCGTGAGCCGGACAATGATTTCTCGTTCGGGAAGGAAGATCCGCAGGGGCTGCATTGCCCACTGGGCTCGCATGTGAGGCGCTCCAATCCGCGCGACTCCCTGAGCGAGGATCACGACAGCCAGATCAGAATCAACAAGCGTCACCGTATCCTGCGCGTCGGCCGCACCTATGAACGGGATGAGGAGAAGGGTTTGCTTTTCATGTGCCTGAACGCCGATATCGAACGTCAATACGAGTTCATCCAGCAGAGCTGGGTTTCGGCCGTCTCCTTCCACGGCTTGCAGGAAGAAAAGGACCCAACGATCGGCGCGCAGAACGGAGGCGGCCGATTCACGATCCCGTTACCGGGCGGAGGCGTCGTGATCGAAAAGCTTCCTGATTTCGTGACCACGCGCGGCGGCGGCTATTTCTTCATGCCGAGCCGTTCGGCAATGCGCTATCTCATCTCCCGGTTGTGAACAGTGGACGACGGATCACTCGTCCTCTAAATCGGCAATATCGCGCAAGGCCTGCTTGTCTGTGATGCGAATGCCACCCCTCTTTATCGCGATAAAGGACCGGCTTCGCCAGTAGTTCAGCGTCTTGTTGATCGATTCGCGCGTTGCGCCGAGGAACTCCGCGACATCGGCTTGCGAGATCGGTATCCAGCCCTCCGCGTCGGCTAACAGGCCGGACAGGAAGATCAGCCGCTTGGCCAACCGCGTCTCGATCTTGAGCAAGGCATGGTCGCCCATTTCGCCACTGACCCAGCGCAGGCGCGCGCAAAGCAATTCGATCAGCGCGCGCGCCAGCGGCGGATGCTCGTCAATCCGCTCGAAAAGCTTCGCGCGACTGACCGAAACCAGCTCACAATCGGTAAGGCATATGGCGGTCGCCGTGCGGGGCCCTCCGTCGAGAGCGCCGATTTCTCCCACGAGGCTCTGTAACAGTTCGATGTTGGCGACAAGCTTGCGACCGCCGGGCGAATAGAGCGATATCTCTATCGTGCCGCTTATGACGCCGTAGACGCGATCGGAACTATCTTCCTGCATGAAGAGATGCTGTCCGGCACTGTAGCGCTCGGCCTTGCACCCCTTGAACAGTAGGCTGAAGAGGTCAGGCTTCAACCTAGCTATAGGCAAATCCGATCCGCCGCGGTTCCCCGCGCCGGCGCGCGGCAATCGGTCATCTTCGGATGGCATGAATAGTTAACTCGTTCATTCAACTCCAGGACGCAAGGACATTCTGTCCGCGACGCAACGCGCGACTAGCTAGCCATGTTGAAAGGCCCCCAATTCCGGTCGTCTGGATGACGACGTCCGGCGCCTGGATCCAAACGGCGATCCTTATGGCAAGACCGAAATACGCCCCAGAAGAGCCACCAATTCCGCTTGGCGTCTCGTTTCGGTCTTGGCGAAGAGCGAGGCAAGCTGGGAGCGGATCGTGGTGCGGCTGAGGCGCCAGCTGCGGGCGATCTCCAACGGCGCATCGCCCTGAGCCAGGCGCAGCGCCAGGTGGGTTTCTGCGCTCGTCAAGCCAAACATCCTTTGCAGCGTCTGCGGATTTGGCCCCGACCTGTTCTCGCGGTCCAGCAATGCCACGATGCTGGTTCCGTCAGGCGCGACAACTCCGTTCTCTTTCAGTATCACCGGCCTGTCGCCTGCGCTGCGGATCACCACCCAAGACAGTGAACCCGGCAGGAAATGGGCAGGAACGTTGGCGACCAGCCGCCTCAGGGCGATCGAAAGCTCACTGGCTGTTTCAGCCGCTTCGCCCTGGCGCTCCAGCGTGGTTTGAGCGGCTGCGTTCCACTCGATCACTTTTCGTTCGCGGTTCAGCACGAGATAGCCGCAGCCGATGCGATCGAGCATGCCGGTGATGGATTCAAGGCTGCGTCTCCTTGGTTCGTCGCCGCCAGCATCCGGCCGATCAGATGCACGAGTTGAAGGATAAGGATATGAGGGCCGCAGCATCTCGGGGCTATACGCCTCAGGGGCATACTTGGCGCCCACTACGATGTATCGGTTGCGCGCTACAGCATCACTGTGTCTGTCGATCAGAGTCATCTTGTTAATCTCCCCAAAGTTTAACCAGCCCGAAATAAGTTATTCGGGATTTACACGCAGTCTTTTGTGTATAGGGCTAAAAAAATGACCCTATCACCTTGAAACTCTATATATTATGAGGAGTTCTGACCAAGTCATTCTCCCCCCGCCACATAAAATGCGCGCTGTGACAGCGGTATGGCAATCCGGCAGTCGTACTAGGTTGTACGTTTTCTGTTCTAGTCTCGACGGCCTAGTTAAAAGGTTGTAGCCTATGTCTATGAACTCGCATTCGCGCAGGACGATTTCGTACCCGCCAGGCAGATTGCTAACTCATATAGCCTCCGCGTCGGTATTAATTGCTACCCTAATATTCGAAACAAAAGCCTCGGTATATGTCGGAGGAGGTTCAAGTTTTTTAGAGTTTATTCCAGCTATTATTATTATTTCTTATCTCGAAGATCGCGGGCCTGCACTTGCCGCGACGATTCTGATGGTGGCAGCCGGCCTATGGGTACGGGGCGCCCTGCACGGTCAGATCTCCAGCGAAGATTGGGCGCGCGCCATCCTGCTTCTGGTTTCGGGTGCAGTGATTGCCATGACCTTCAATCGGCTGCGGCAGGATTTGCGTGATGTACTGGAAGTAGCGGAAGCGAGACTTGCTGCCGTCGAAGCAACCGAAAGCCGCTACCGTTGGGCCTTCGAACGCGCCGCTATGGGATTTGCAAACACCAACGAGCAAGGTGAGTTGCTGCAATCCAACAGACGTCTTTGTGAGATGACAGGTTACAAGGAGGAGGAGCTTGCCCATTTGCGGCTCAGGGCACTCGTCCATCCGGCCGACCGCGATGCCTTGGCACGGTTATTGGCGGGCCTGGGGAACGACAGTGCTCCGTTCGCTTCGGAGGTCCGTCTGACACGAAAGGACGGTACGGCATTCTGGGCTCGGCTAACCTTGTCTTCGTCAGTGCCCGACGGGGTTCTCTCAGAAAGCATCTTCGTGGTGGTCGACGATATTTCGGAACGACGGGCTGTACACGAAGCGCTTCGGGCTCAGAAGGAGTGGCTGGATCTCGCCTTGTCTGCTGGACGCCTGGCCACGTGGCGGATCGACCTCAAAGACGGGATCGTCACCGGCTCGGGCACGTTCTGGGACATTCTCGGCCTGCCCCCGGCCGCCAGCCGGCGCCTCGATGAGCTGACAGCCGTCATTCATCCGGTGGACTGGCCAAAGCTGTTGGCATCGAGGAAGCTCGCATCGGTCACGAACTACGACGTCGAGATTCGCGTCCGACGACCGGACGGACATATCCGCTGGGTTGCCTTACGCGGAAGGGAAGAGAAGTACGATGATCGTCTACAGCGGATCGGAGTGGCCGCCGACCTGACCGAGCGACGACAAACCACCCTGCTGCGCGCCGCGGCAAAGAAGCGGGAGCGCATCATGCTGGAACAACGACACAGGTTCAGCAATCTGTTCCCAGTGATCACGGCGCTCGTGAACATGGTCGATGCTCCAGAGAACAATGTCGCCAAGTACAAGGAGACGCTCATCGACCGGATCCGTGCGCTCGAGGCAACGCATTTGCTGCTTTCACGCAACGGCAACGCAACGGGGATGCTCCATGATCTCGTTGTTCTGGAGCTGCAGCCTTATATGGGAACCCGCGACATATCGGTCAGCGGTCCCTCCGTCGTGATATCAGGCGGCGCCGCTGAAAGCTTTGCGATGGTTGTTCACGAGCTGACGACCAATTCCTTGAAACATGGAGCGCTTGGCGATCCCAAAGGCCGGATCGACGTAAGCTGGACATTCGCATCGGAAGATCCGGGCAGTGACGTCGTGTTCGATTGGGTGGAATCGGGGCGGCGGCAGACCGCAAGAGTCGTCCGTCATGGTTTCGGGTCCATGATAATCGGGGTGGATGGGGCGCCGCTTGTCGGTCACTCCCCCAAGCTGGAAATATCGGATCACGGGCTGCGATATTCGCTACGACTGTCACGCAAGGAAATCGGCGCCTAACGCTTCGTGCTTCCAGAAATCGGAACCGATTTTGGAAGCACGAAGCGTAATTCCAGAGTTTGTTTAGAGCGCCGTTTGCGTATCCAGAAGGACGCGCGCGACGCTCTAATTGATATTGTTGATATTGCCCGTTAGCCAGGTCTTCAGCATAACGGCAGCCTCTGTCCGATTCCGCACCCCAAGCTCGCGCAGAACCGCAGCGGCATGGATTTTCGTTGTCGCTTCGGCAATTTCCAGATCGCGCGCGATTTCCTTGTTGGAATACCCTTCCGCCATCAGCTTCAGGACCTCCTTTTGCCTCGAGGTCAGCCTGCCAAGGTTGCCGGTATTGGTACGTCGCTGTGGGATTTGCTCGGCGGGAGCAGGTGCGTGGGTCGCTAGCGCCGCACCCGGGCGTGACAGAAGGGCAGGGACATAGATGCGGCCCGAGAGGATTTCGTTGACGGCCATGACGACCTCCTCGTCCCTTTGCGACTTTACGATATAGCCGTGAAGTCCGATCGACAGAGCCGTGAGGATCTCGGAGCGTGAATCGTTTCCGGAAACGATCGCAAATCGGGTATCGGGATAAGCCGACAGAATGCCACCGAGCACTTCCTGATTGAACAATCCCGGCATGTTCAGGTCCAGGATCGCAAGATCAACGGACGCCTGTTCCGCCAACAGACTAAGTACGGCATCGAAACACGATGCCTCAAATATCTCTACACCTGGAATGCCTGCGGTCAGTGCCAACCGCAGGCCACGACGATACAAGCCGTGATCGTCGGCGATGACGATTCGATACATTGAACTACCCCAACGAAACCTGGAACCATTGAACGGTGATGGCCTTAAGGTCATGGCCGACCACTCGTCGATTTATCCAGTCAACACCTGCTGTGCCCCAACACGACAAGCGTCAGATTGCTAATATAACCCTAAATAACCGGAAACGCTCCTCTTATTTTGAGCCCTGCGATCGGAATCCGCTGACTTGCCGAATATCCGTTCTCAACCGCCAAGATCCGTGTCCAACAGCGCGCTTCGATGCCGATATCTCGCAATCGCCGGGTTGTTGTAGGTCGTTCCGGCAATTGATGGACACTTGGCTCACTGCAAGCACTCATTCGGGCTTTTGTCGGTCTCATGGCCACAGCTGATCGGCCAAGAACTGTTCGCGGAACCCCGCTCCGAACCTGCCTTTGCGACAGGCGTCAGCCTTCGTCGATCAGCACGGCCATTGAACACCATAATGTCTAGATCGCTACCATTCGAATGCACGACGACATCAACCCCGGCGGCCACATACCATCCAGATGCAATGTCCGGATAAGGGCCGACGGGAATCCCATCGGTCTTTGTAAGAGAACAAGAAAGTGACTTTCGGATGCTGCGGCCGTGACGACAGCGCTCAGGCCGAGTGAACATGGGGAGAATTCAGATGAAAGCAGTGATTCAATGTGGCGGAATGGGCACACGCCTTCGCCCCTTCACATCGGTCTTGCCGAAGCCGCTCATGCCGATTGGTGCCCGGCCGGTTCTCGAGATGCTTCTGAAGTGGCTGCGCCGCAATGGTATCCAGGAGGTCTACATCACAACCGGGTATCTCGGCCACTTGATCCGCACAGTGTGCGGAGATGGCTCGCAGTGGAACCTGAAAATTCGATATACGCAAGAGATGGAGCCGCTCGGCACCATCGGCCCGCTCTCGTTGATCAGAGATGAGCTGACGGAACCGTTCATAGTTCTCAATGGCGACGTCCTCACCGATTTGAGCCTCAGTCGATTTGTGGCTGCCCATCGCAAGCATACCGACCCGGTAACGATCGCCACAGCCTGCCGCCTGATCAAGATGGACTTCGGCGTCATCGACGAAGTCGATAACACCGTTCAGGTCTTCCGCGAAAAGCCGACGCTTTCGCACCTTGTCAGCATGGGAATCTACTGCATGAATCCAGACGTTCTGCCGTTTATTCCATCCGGCATTCCCTTCGGGTTCGACGACCTGATGCTGCAGATGATGCAGAACGGAACAGCCGTCCATGTATACAAGCATGATGGTCTCTGGCTCGATATCGGGCGCGTCGACGACTTCCAGAACGCACAAGCCATTTCCTGGGAAGACCAGTCGGCCTCGATCGAGGTCACTGCCACGGCCGCATGACGAGATCACGAAGCCAATCCCGTAGTCTAACAGTCTAGGAGGTTATGATGCTCTTGGTCAGTGCCCCAATTTTGGGTGTGCCGGAGAAGGCAGCTTTGTCCAAGGTCGTCGATAGCGGATGGCTGACGATGGGAGAGCAGGTGAAGGCCTTTGAAGAGGCTTTTGCCGCCATGCATGGCGCGGATGATTGCGTCGCGGTCAGTTCTTGTACCGCAGCGCTTCATCTCATTTTGCATGCACTCGGTATCGGACCAGGCGACGAAGTGCTGGTCCCGTCGATGACTTTCGTCGCGACCGCAAACGCGGTCCTCTACGTCGGTGCCACTCCGGTCTTTGTCGACATCGAGTCCGCCGACGTGCCGCTGATGTCGATCGTGGAAGCCGAAGCGCGATGCACGGCGCGCACCAAAGCGGTCATTCTCGTACATTTTGCCGGCTACCTTCCCAATCGGGAAGAATGGCAGAAATTCGCCCGCTCCCGGGGGCTGCAGATCATCGAGGATGCCGCGCATGCGCCCGGCTTGAAGGAAGTGGGTACATATGGTGCCGCGGCCGCCTTCAGCTTTTATGGCAACAAGAATATGACCACGGCGGAAGGTGGAGCCGTGATCGCCCGAGATCGCAAGCTACTTGAGACAATCCGTCAGGCCCGTGGTCACGGCATGACAACGGGGACGCATCAGAGGCTGAACAGTCGCACGCCGCAGTATGATGTTACCATGCTCGGGTTCAACTATCGCATGGATGAAATGCGGGCTGCCATCGGATTGGTCCAGCTGCAGAACTTGCAGGAGTGGAACGAGATCAGGCGCATACTGGTTATACTGTATCGACGTCTCATCGCAAAACATTGTCCGGCCGTAACAGTCCCGTTCCACGAGCCGCGGACGTCGGCTTATCATATCATGCCAGTCCTTTTGCCGCGTTACGCCGACAGGCAAGACGTCATCGACGAATTGCGCAGGCAAGGAATACAAACCACCATCCACTATCCGCCGGTGCACCAAATGACGCTCTATCGCGAGCTCTTCCCCGGCACCCATTTGCCGCGGACAGAAGACTTTGCCCAGCGTGAGCTCACGGTGCCGCTGCATCCCCAAATCACCGCGCCTGTGGTCGAATCAGTGGCGGTAGCGCTTGCCACTGCGATCAACAGCTGCGCCCAAGCAGGAACAGCAGCATGAATGCCTTGGATTTATCCATTCATCGACCCATTGTCTCGAGCGCCGCCCATGGCTTCGCGAGACGGGCAATTGATCTCATCATCGCTACGGCAGCCGCCATCGTCTTCGCTCCGCTGATGCTGGTGATCGCCCTGGCGCTCTTACTGGAAGGCGGCCGGCCTGTCTTCTTTGCGCAGACCCGCGTGGGTGCTGGTGGGCGGCCATTCCGCATGTACAAGTTCCGCAAATTCGCCGTGCGATGCGACGCCGGCGGCCTGGCGCTGACCATGGCCGGCGACAGTCGTATGACGACGATAGGGCGGTTCCTGGCACTCACCAAGTTCGACGAGCTTCCGCAACTGTGGAATGTCTTAAGAGGCGACATGGCAATTGTCGGACCGCGACCGGAGAGCCTTGTCTTCGCCGATTGTTTCCGCGGCGGTTTTGAGGCCGTCCTGCAATACAAGCCGGGCTTGCTGGGTCCGGCCCAGGTTCTCTTCCGGCATGAAGCCCACTTTTATCCGCGATCCGAAGATCCGCTACTTTTCTACCGTGAGGTTCTGTTCCCTGCCAAGGCCAGGCTTGACCTTGCCTATTATCCGCAGCGAACCGTCGCCTCCGATATCGTTTGGATGGTGCGCGGTTTTCTGGCGGTCATCGGCTTGGTTTCACCGCCGCCGATCGGCCCGGTCACGCCGCCGATCGGCATGTGAGAGCAGCTTGGGCATGGCCGCGCTCCGTTGGGTTTGCAAGGTCAGCGCTTCACGTCATAGGGGGAACGCACAGTTATGAATTACAGGGGCAGGAAAGTTCTGGTCACGGGCGCCGATGGGTTCATCGGGTCGCATCTCACCGAAGCGCTCGTCCGTAACGGGGCGGATGTGACGGCGCTGGCCCTCTACAATTCCTTCGACAGTCATGGCTGGCTCGATGATTTGCCGGACACCATTCGAAGCCAGCTGAATCTTGTCCGCGGCGACGTTCGCGACAGTGCGTTCCTGAACCGGATCGTGCGTGGCCAGGCCGTCGTGTTTCATCTCGCCGCACTCATTGCGATTCCCTATTCATATGCGGCCGCCCAGTCCTATGTGGAGACCAACATACTGGGCACGGTGAATGTTCTCGAAGCGGCGCGCCAATGGGAGACCGAGCGTGTGGTGCACACTTCGACCAGCGAGGTTTATGGCACCGCCCTGACGATGCCAATCGATGAATCCCATCCACTGCAGGGCCAGTCACCATATTCGGCATCCAAGATCGGCGCAGACATGATGGCGGAGTCCTTCGCCAGGTCGTTCGACACCCCCGTGGTCATCATGAGGCCGTTCAATACGTACGGCCCACGTCAGAGTGAACGGGCCATCGTACCGACCATCATAAGGCAAGTCCTCGACAAGAATTGCCCGGCGATCATGGTCGGGGACACAAGCCCGATCCGCGACCTCACCTTTGTGGAAGACACTGCCGCGGCGTTCCTGACCGCAGGTTCGGCCGAGCTTGAATTTGGTCGCCCCTACAATGCCGGGAGCCAACGCGCTGTGACGATCTCGGACATTTTGGATCTGGTGCTCGAGCTGAGCGGCACCAAAAAGCCGGTCCATCGCGACGAACGCCGCCTGCGGCCGCAGAATTCCGAGGTCCGTGCCCTATTGGCCGATTCTTCGCGCCTCGAGGGCAAGACCGGGTGGCGGGCACAGACCAGTCTGCGTGAAGGGTTGGAGCGAACCATCGGATGGTGGGAGGCGCGCCTCAGTGAAGGCCGTGTCCGACACGAAATGAGCTATATGACATGACCTTTCACCAACGTGCATTGGCTCCGCTGTTGATTGCCGCTGCCATGTCGTTGGGTCTGCCTACGGCCGGAGGTCAGCAAAGCAGCGCGTCGGCCCAGTTTACCGCGCCGGTAGCGATGGATTTGCCCGATTATTTGCGCCCAGCGACAGACCCCGCGTTTGGGACAGTCTTCACCCGCATTACCAAGCCAGGAGTTCTTGGCAATGGGATTGCATGCGGAAAAAAATATTGCAGCCACCGTTACTCGAGCGCTCAAGCCTGGAATGCAGACCAAAGCCTGCTCGTCATCACCAACGGCTGCAATGGTATGTGCTTCTTCGACGGGCAAACGTATGTCCCGCTGTTTCGCCGCAATAGATCGGGCGAATGTGAATGGCACCCGCGAAATGCCGACTTGATGATCTGCGTTCAGGATCGGAAGATCTCGACCTGGGCGCCTCGGACCAATCGCGAAGATGTGCTGTTTGTCGGGACAAATTATAACGAGCTGAGGTTCGGGCCGTCCAAAGGCAATCCAAGCCGTGACGGTGATCGCATAGCGGTGCGCGCAATCCGTTCGGATGGCGCGATGGTCGTTTTTGCATACGATCTCAACCAGCGGCGGAAATTCCCGGACATCGACCTGGCTCAGCTTGCCGGAAGCAACAGCGCCTGCTCGATCTCCCCCCTCGGAACGAATATCCTTTGCTTTCAAAACCTGTCGGACGGCACTGAACAAAGAGGCATTTTCGCCGTTGATGGCACGTTGCGCCAAAGGTGGACGGAGCACCATCGACCCGGTCACGGCGATCTGACAATCGATGAGGATGGCAGCGAAGTCTATGTAGGCATCAGCAAAGCCGATCCCGACAAATATCAGGTGATCAAGCGGAGGCTCTCTGACGGGAAGGTCACCTCGATTATGAAGTTCGGCGAGGCCGAGCATGCATCGCTGCGTGCACTGGGCAGGTCCAGTTGGGTGTTCCTCAGTTATGGTGGCAATCCTGACGAGATATCAGCCAATCCGGACTGGGCGCCGTATGCGCGAGAAGTGATCGCGCTGCGCATCGACGGTGGAGAGGTTCGGCGTATCGTGCAAACGCGGAACGCTCCGTTCGACTATTGGAGCGAGACCCATGCTTCGCCTTCGCCAGACGGCTCACAGGTGATCTGGTCGAGTAACTGGGGCGTGCCTGGCGGGCCGGTGCACGAATTCGTCGCCCGTCTCGATTGGGTTGAAGAATCAGGATCGAAGCAGAAGGAGATTGTCGCCAATGACCCTCATTAATCGAATCCTTCTTGCCGCGCTTGGTATGTTGTCTGCCGTGGGTATGGCGGCCGCAGCGGAGACGCGGGTCGCTTATCGACTTTCCGCCGGCGACACCGTCGAGATAGGAATTGCCTCCATCCCCGAACGAACGCAACGTGCCACGGTCCAGATGGACGGTACGATCGCGCTTCCCGAAGTCGGGATGGTTTCGGTCGGCGGTCTGACGCCAGCCGAATTGCAGACGCGGATGGAGACAATCTTGCCAACCAAGATCTTCCACCAGCGCCTGCCTGATGGGCGAGAGCAAATGATCGTCATCAAGCCGAGCGACGTGACCGCAGTGATAGCAGACTATCGCCCGATCTACGTGACCGGCGACGTGCTCACTCCCGGGCAGCAGGCCTACCGGCCGCTCATGACGGTGCGGCAGGCGATTGCGGTGTCTGGCGGTTTCAGCCTGTTGCGGTCACGGGCGAACCAGGTCGGCCCCGATCCGGTGGATCTGCGGCGCGACTATGAATCGCTTTGGGGAGAATACACCAGAGATCACTTTCATAGCGCCCGCCTTCGCTCCGAACTCCAGAACGAGGCGAAATTCGACATGCAGGCACCAAAAGGGTCACCCCTGTCGACCGCTTTTGTGTCGGCGATCGCCCAGGCTGAAGCAGAAGGGCTCAAGCTTTCCCTGGACAACTTCCAGCAGGAGCAAAACTACCTCGAAAAAAGCGCCAAGGATGCTGCAGCGCAAATCGAAGTCCTGCTCAAGCGCGAACAGGCCGAAGTGGAAGCCGTGAAAGCGGACGAGGACGATCTGGCACGGGTAACAAAAGCACATAAAGCAGGCAATCTGACCAACGACAGGCTCGCCGATGTCCGGCGCGGTGTGCTTCTGTCGTCCAGCCGCGCGCTCGAAACGTCGGTCGAACTCATGACAACACGACGCCAGCAGGACGATTTCGTCAGGCAGCATGAGCGCAATAACAACCTGAGAAGGATCGGTCTCTTGACCGAGCTGAAGGATACCAACGTGCGCCTTGCCGATACCACCGCAAGACTTCGCGCCGCCAGCCAGAAGTTGCAGCCCACGGGAGCGTCCGCCCAGCCGCTGCCGGTTGCCGGCGAGACCATCCAGGCTCAGATCACAATCGTCCGCAAGGTCGGTGAGGAATGGCGCAAACAGTCTGCCGGAGAGGACACCGAGGTGGCACCGGGAGATACGATCGAGGTAAGGTTCAGCAGTGCGCTTGAAAGTGCAGCGGTCCAATAGACCGCCTGCACCTGCGTTACTGTTTGAAGGCTCTGGAAACCTGGTCGGTGAAGGGTTTCAGCAAATAGGACCAGACATTGCGCTCGTCGGTGCTTATGTGAACTTCGGCGGGCATGCCGGGTTTGAGTATTTTCGCTCCTGTCAGGCAGGTCGCCGCATTTTCGACGTTGATGCGCGTCGAAAAGTACGAAAGCTGACGTTGCTGATCTTTAATCAGATCTGCAGAGATGCGTTTGACCGAACCCTGGCAAACAGGTGTCGTTCCTACATCGAAGGCCGGAAAGCGGATTGAAACCCGCTGCCCAGGCCGTACGTCATCGATACGCTCTGGAGAAACGAGCGCGTCCACGACCAGGTTGTCGGCATCAGGCACAATCATCATGAGCACTTCTCCGGGGGCAATCACGCCTCCGATGGTGTGGATGGAAGATTCTTGTACCGTTCCTGACTGTGGCGCGCGGATATCTGTCCTGGCGAGTTCGTCTTCCGCCACTACCTTGCGCTCATTGAGCTCGGTCTGCTTGGCTTCCGTTTCGCGAAGTTCGCTGGTTACCTCGCTCCGCATTTGCTCATCGAGCTGAAGCACCTGCAGGTCAGTCTCACTGATGCGAGCTTGGACCTCCGCGATTGCCGCGACGAGGCGTCCTGACTCGCCGCGAGTCCGGCTCTTCTCCAAGCTGACAGTGCTCAGCCTCTCCTTGGAGACCAACTTCTTTGCGTAGAGAGATTCGACGTCAGCAAGGTTCTGCGTCAGCAGATCCAGCGACTCGTCCATTGCCGCCTGCTGTGCTTTGAGGCCATCGATCTGACGCTCCAATTGCTTCGAGCGGCTTTGCAATTGTGCCTTCTGGCCAGCCAATGCGGCCGCCCGGCTTTCGAACACGGCGCGTTCGCCACGGACAAGTGCCGCCAGTTGCGGATCGCCCATCTGGGCGCGAACGCCGGGCGGAAGTTGCATTTCCGGCAGACCCTGCCGCTCTGCCTCAAGCCGCGCCAGACGAATGGTGGCGCGATTGAGCTCCTCGCTGACTATCTGCAGGTTTGCTCGCGTCAGCGTGTCGTTCAGCCTGACCAAGACGTCGCCGGCACGCACATGATCCCCGTCCTGGGCGAAGATGCCGCCGACGGTGCCGCCGGTTTGATGCTGGACTTTCTTTATGTTGCTTTCGACCACCACGGTGGCGGGCGCAATCACCGCGCCTGCAATCTTGGTCAACCCCAGCCAGAGCCCTCCGCCGAAGATCAACAGGAAGGTAGTCACCAGGCCCAGGAGCAGATTGGCCCTGATACCATCCGGCTCTTCGGTTGGATTCGTCGGGATCAGTTCGCTTTCGCTACCGGCCGCGGCATATGATGACACGGTCCCAGTAGAGCAATACCTCACATATGCCTGCCTGCACCTTTCCACGGCGGAACGACAATGTGCGGCCAGACCCAAGAGCAGATTGGTCCGGATGCCATTCGGCTCTGGCTTTGCCCCAGCCGATTGGCTTTCGCCACCGACCGCAGCATATGACGACATGGTCATGTTAGACACTGGCGATCCCTCACGCATGCCCGCTTGCCCCTTGCTGCAGCGGGACGACAGTATTTGGCCGCGGGAAAGGCCGGATCACATTTGCCAGAACGTCTTCGCGCGAGCCAAAGGAATGGAGCATGCCATTCGACAAGACGAGTACCTGATCGATGTTGACGAGAGCTGACGGACGATGCGCCACGACGATTGCGATGCCGCCACGTTGGCGCACCGCCAGGATCGCCCCGGCCAGGGCAACGTCGCCGTCGGCATCCAGATTGGAATTTGGTTCGTCGAGAACGACAAGGAATGGATCGCCATAAAGTGCTCTGGCGAGCCCGACCAGCTGCCTCTGGCCAGCCGACAGGGCCGCTCCGCCTTCGCCGACGCGCGTTTGAAAACCTTCCGGCAGCCGCATGATCATCTTGTCCACGCCCGCAGCCCTGGCGGCTGCCAGCACGCCTTTGGCATCGCTCTTGCCGCCGAACCTTGAAATGTTGTCTGCGATCGTTCCGTCGAAGAGCTCAACGTCCTGGGGCAGATAGCCGATATGAGCGCCGAGCAGCTCCGAATTCCATTGATCGAGCGAGGCGCCGTCCAACCTTACCGTTCCGCGAAGCGGCTTCCAGGCCCCGACCAAAGCACGCACGAGCGTCGTTTTGCCGGAGCCGCTCGGGCCGACGATCGCCAACCCCGCGCCACTCGACAAGCGAAAGCTTACATTGACGAGCGTTGGTCTCTGCAGGCTTGGTGGCGCGACCGTCAGTTCCTCGACGACAAGCTGTGTCTGCGGGCGCGGCAGTTCCATAGGGTCGTTCTGGCTGCCGAAAGCGTCCAGCGCTGCCGCCAGATCGGAATAGCTTCGCCGGGTGGCCAGAAACCCTCTCCAGTTTGCGATCGCCACGTCGACCGGCGCCAATGAGCGGCCCAACAATATGGACGATGCGATGATCACGCCGGGCGAAGCCTCGCCGCCGATCACGAGATAGGCGCCCAGCCCCAGTACGGACGATTGCAGCGCCATTCGGAGGGTTTTCGACAATGAACTTGCTGCGCCGACGACATCGGAGAGCTGTTCCTGGTTCTTGAGATAGAGATGGCTGATCTCGTTCCAGCGCCGACCGAGCTGGGCGGAAAGGCCCATCGCCTGGACAACCTCAGCGTTGCGGCGGCCGGAATCGGCAAGAAGCCGCTGTGCCACGAGCGTTTCAGACGCACGCGCGGCGGGCTTGCGGGCAACGACTTCCGCGACGATCGTCAAAAATACGACAGCCGCCGCGCCAAGCGTTGCCAGCACACCAAGCGAAGGGTGCAGCAGATAGATGACCACCATGTAAAACGGGATCCAGGGAGCGTCGAAGACGACTGTTGGCCCCAGTCCGGAAAGAAAGCCGCGCAGCTGATCCAGATCGCGAAGCGGCTGCACCCGGTTCGCATCCTGCCCTGCAGTGAGCGGCAAGGAAAGCGAGGCAGCGAACGCCTTCTGCTGAAGATTTCTATGCAGGCGGCTGCCGATGCGGACCAACAGGCGAAGCCGGACGAAATCGAGAAGCCCGTAGACCGCGTAGAGGCCCAGCATCCCGATCGTAAACCCGACAAGGGTCGGCACGCTCTGCGAAGGCAGTACGCGATCGTAGATCTGGAGCATGTAGACGGAGCCGGTCAAGGCGAGAACGTTTATCACTGCCGAGAAAACGCCGACGCCAACCAGTCCGTGCATTGAACCGAACATAGCAGAACGTAGATCGGGCGAGCGCCCTTGCGTAGACTTCATGATCTGCGGTCTTTCGCGCGGAGAAGCCGCGCAATCTTATTGGTAACGATGATGGGTAAATCCTCTTGCCTTGCGGAAAGCGGTTGCGTTCCGTTAGCTACTGAAACATTACGAGTTGCTCACGTATGTGCCATTTGATCAAAATGTAGCAAAATCGTGGCGCAGGTCAGAGAATTCGGGAATTGGTCGCGCGAGGCTGGGGATAACCGGCAGGGAAAAGGGAATACTCTCAATGATGAGACAATATTCCCAACCATACGACAGATGAGAGGCTTGTGATCACTCTTTGTTGCATGATGTCTTCAAAGCCTATGGCAGCGAGTGTTTTTCGATCTGCCCATCGAGAATTTAATGAATTTGAGATACACTTAATTGATACGCGGTTGTCGGGTATCGGTAAATTCAGGAAGGCAGGTCTGTCGTGAGCGAAGAGATCAATGTCGCCGACGCCTACAGCAAAGGCCGTACCGTCTTTATGGGGCTGGAGCTGCTTATCGCGCCCGGTGCGCTCGTTCCTCGGCCTGAGACGGAGTTGCTCGGTGCGACCGCTCTCGATGTTCTCAGTCAAATGAACATGCCGGCGCCGCGCATCGTCGACATGTGCTGTGGGGCCGGCAATCTGGCGTGCGCCATCGCGCACTACGCTCCCACCGCGCGTGTCTGGGCGAGCGATCTCACCGATGGTTCCGTCGAAATCGCGCGTCGCAACGTCGCTCATCACGGCATGGCGGATCGCGTGTCGGTGCTTCAGGGCGATTTGTTCAGCGCTTTCTCAGGCTTGGAACTTGAGGGCACGATCGACGTGATCGTCTGCAATCCGCCTTATATTTCGGACAAGCGGCTTGAGGGCGACCGTGCGCATTTGACCGAGCTCGAGCCGCGTGAGGCGTTTGCGGCTGGCCCCTATGGCCTGAGCATCCATATGCGGGTGATCAAGGATGCGCCGCGTTACTTGCGGCGCGGAGGCATCCTGCTCTTCGAGGTCGGACTCGGCCAGGACCGGCAGGTCATGAGCCTGCTGGAGCGTTCCAGGGCCTACGAAACCATACGCGCGGTCACGAACGAGGCCGGCGAGGGCAGGGTGGTTGTGGCGCATACCATGTCGCAAGCGTGAGCCACGCCGCGACTGCGGCAGGCCCGGTCGAGCTGCAGCGGGCAAAGCGCAGCGCTACGCAAGATTTCGGCGATCAGTTTTTCTTGCGGAGAACGTATTGCGCAATCCCTTGGATCGAATCGAGGTTCTCCGGCAGGAGCTCGCTGTCTTCGACTATGATGCCGAAGGTCTCCTCGATAAAGCCGATAACCTCAAGTACCCCGGTCGAGTCCACGATGCCTTGGTCGAGAAGGGACGTGTCGCTCTCCAGAGCATCCGCATCGGCTATGTAGAAATTCGACGCCAGGAACGCGCGGATCTGGTCCTTGCAGGTTTCGGCTCTATCCTTGGTAGACAACATTGTATTCTCCTCCGATACAAAAGATGAATGCTGGTCAAGTTCATCCAGAAACCGCCTCATGACAGGGCTGTTTTCTTAAGTTTGCCCGTGTCTGTCATCGGTAGGCTGGGTACGATCACGATAGACTTCGGAACCATGAAGTTCTCCAATCGCTTCTGGCATTCTTTCTGCAATTGCCTTTCGCCAATGACCCTTCCTTGCTCCATCACGACAAACGCCTTGATCGCTTGCCCGAGTAGCTCGTCCGGAACGCCAATGACCGCAGCTTCCCGCACGCCGGGAATATCCAGCAGTACGTTTTCCACTTCCCTGGGCGCGACCTTCTCCCCTCGTGATTTTATGATCTCGTCGCCGCGACCGACGAAGTAAAGGTAACCCTCAGCATCCATCCGGCAGTAGTCGCCGGTGTACAGAACCTGCTCACCCGGCAGCGGACCGGGTTTGAGTTTCCTGGCCGTAGCCTCCGGCTTGCCCCAATAGCCTTTCATCACCGTCGCTCCGCGGATGACGAGCTGGCCGACGACATCGGGGGCGACCCGCCTGTCATGCTCGTCGACAATCCACATCTCCGTGTTCGGGATGGCGATCCCAACGCTCAACGGCTTTCGCTCCAGATCTTCCGGCGGCAGGTAGGTGCAGCGCTTGCATTCGGTGAGGCCGTACATTGAATAGATGCGTGCATCCGGAAACAGCTCCTGGAGCATGAGAATATGCTTGAGCGGCAGGGCGGCTGCAGTGTTCGTGACATAGCGAATGCTTGAAAAATCTTGATCTTTCAGAGATTTGAGATCCGAGAGTGCGGCGAAGATGGTCGGCACGCCGGGAAAGCCTGTCACCCTCTCTTCCTTAATCAGCCCGAGGATCTGCGCCGGGAAAGCGAACGAGCGTTCAAGCACCAGCCGAGCGCCGGTGCGAAACGCCATGATCATCTGGTACAGGCCGTAATCGAAGGCGAGGGGCAGGACGTTGAGGATCACCTCGTCTTCGCGTAGCTCCAGGTATGAAGCGATCGATGTACATGCGGTGATCATGTTCCTGTGCGTCAGCATCACGCCCTTGGGTTCGCCTGTCGACCCGGAAGTGTAGATGATGGCAGCGAGATCGATATCGATGCAGCGGCGTGCCGGCGGTGCGCTGCCGCCGGTGGCGACCGCGATGTCCCATCGCACTGCGTGCGGCAATCCCGTCAGTTGGGCGTCGTCGATCGGTCCGGAGACGATTATCCGGCGCAATGACGGGCAGTTGCGCGCCGGTTCGCTGAAAACCGAGTGCAGGTGCCTGTCCGTGATCAGTGCCGTCGGCCGGCAGTCGTTGAGCAGGTAGTCGAGCTTGTCGCTCTTGGTGAGCGGATTGACGATGCACACCACGGCATTCGCCTTGAGCACCGCCCAGAAGGCGACGACCGTCTCGATGGTGTTGTCGGCGAAGATCATCACGCGATCGCCGCGTGCGATCCCAGCCGTCGCCAGGTGTTGCGCGATGGCGTTGGAGCGCGCTTCGATCTCGCTATAGGTGACACGTTGGCCGCCGCACACCAGCGCCACTTTCCCGCCGACCCGGCTGGCGGAGTAGGCGAGATAGTCATGCAGCAGCGGTACTGCGTCATGCATCATACCAGCACCTCTTCGCGATGCTCGTGGTCGATGTCGACGGTGAGGTCGACCTTGCGAGCTCCACCGGGGCGGCTTGCGACAAACTGCTGGTGAAGGATCTGGGTCGAGAGCACGCCGACCAGCGCCATGTTGTCGGAGTTGGAGAGATCGCCGTCCCCTGTCCTGGCTCGACACTTGTCCAGCAGGCGCGTCACCGACTTCGCATCGAAGACGTTCGCGGCGCGCAGCGCCGTCTCCGAAAGTGCTTCGCGGACATAGGCCGGGGCATCATCGGCGATGAAGCAAAGTGCGTTGGGCGCGCGGTACGGCTGCTTCTTGCGGGCTACGATTTCCTCCGGCACGATCGCTTTCGCGGCGCGCTTCAACACGTGCTTTTCGTCGAGGACGCGCAGCTTGTAGGCCGCCGGAAGCGAATTCGCGAGCCTCACAAGTTCATCATCCAGGAACGGGAAGCGCCCCTCGATGGAGTGGGCCATGAGCATCCTGTCCCCCTGTGAGGAAAGCAGATATCCCGACATTAGCGTCTGGATCTCGAGATACTGGTCCTGCGCCAGAGAGTCCCATCGCGGAAATTCCGCCGGCAGGCGGGCGATCAGCTCGGATACGGCATTACGGCGCTCGGACTCGGCGCGCATGTCGGCGGTGAACAATCGCTTGATAGCGCCAGTGGTGCGCCAGCGCGTGTCATGCGCGAAGCCGGGCGCGTCATAGGCCTGGATATCGCGCCCGAAGAACTGGCGCGCCATTGCTTGCTGATGCACCGGCGAGCGGCTGAGATAGGGGTAGAGACGCTCCAGCAGCCGCGAGCGTCGTGTCGAGGCGGGCTGGCGGCCCCAGAAACGGCGGACCTTGCCTTCGCGGAACAGGTCGTAGCCAGCGAACATTTCGTCGGCTCCTTCGCCGGTCAGCACCACCTTGATGCCGTGTTCTCGCACCAGCCTCGAAAGCAGGAACAGCGGCGCAGGCGCGGTCCTCAGGATCGGACGCTCGGTGTGATAGATGACCTCGGGAAAGACTTCGGCGATGTCGCTGCGCGAGACCACCACCTCATGGTGCTCGCTCCCGATTGCGCCGGTGACCAGACGCTGGAAACGGGTCTCGTCATACTCAGTGTCGGCAAAGCGCAGGGAGAAGGTCTGGAACCGCTCGCCGGCGTAGCGCCTTCCCAGTGTGGCGACTAGAGAGCTGTCGAGCCCGCCCGACAGATAGCAGCCGACAGGCACGTCGGCCTGCACGATTCTGAGCGCCGTCGCAGCCTCCAGGGCGCCGCGCACCTGGTCCACCGCGTCGTCGAGCGAGCCGGTGAATTCGTTATGGCGCGGACCGGAAATTTCAGGGTAGCAAGGCTTCCAGAAGGCGCGCTCGCGAACGGTGTCCCGGTCGTAAATGCGAACATGCCCCGGGGTGAGTTCGCTGATTCCTTGAAATACGCCTTGCGGCGGCACGACGGTCCAGAGCGTGAAAGTCTGATCGATGCCGGCCGGATCGAGGGCGCGGGGAATGGCCATGTCGGCCGCGAAAATCGCTTTCACTTCGCTGGCAAAGTAAAGCCGCCCCCCATGCTCGCAGAAGTGCAAGGGGCAGATGCCGAACCGATCGCGTGACAATACGAGACGGCCCGCCGCGGAGTCCCAGATCGCGACCGCCCATTGTCCGTTCATCCGCTCGAAGGCGGCCTCGCCCCATTCGCGATAGGCGTGGACGATGACCTCCGTATCGCTGTGGGTGCGGAAGCGGTGGCCGAGGGCGATCAACTTCTCACGCAGCTCGAGGTAGTTGAAGATTTCGCCGTTGAAGACGATCCAAATCGTGCCGCCTGCGTCCGCGAGTGGCTGCTGGCCGTTGGAGAGATCGACGACAGACAGGCGTGCGTGCGCCAATCCGGCGCGTTTGTCGCGGTAAAGACCGCGCTCGTCCGGGCCGCGATGTGCGAGCGCGCCAGCCATGCGCATCAGCGCTTCGCGCGAAGGTGGCGCCACGGCGCCGCTCAGCGACACGATTCCGGCGATGCCGCACATTGCTTAGGTCTCGCTCATTGCGGCAGACAGCAAAGGCCGTGCGTGAAGATAGCGTGCGGCACGGCGTTTGCTGTCGATGTCCTTGAAGACTTTCTGAACCTGGGCCGTGGTGAGGCCGGCAGCTGCCGCGACCTCGTCAGCAGAAATTCCGTGGTTCAAGCCAAAGAGGCACAGATCCATCAGATTGTAAGGCAGCGCGAAATAGAATTCCTCTTGGCTTTGAGCCATGGAGAAAGTGTCCGTGGTCGGCGGCCGCCGCCGAACCTCTTCGTCGACCCCAAGGTATTCAGCCAACTGGTAGACCTGGGTCTTGTAGAGGTGGACGATCGGCATCAGGTCGGCAATTCCGTCGCCCTGCTTGACGAAAAATCCTTGGTCATGCTCCAGCCGGTTTGGCGTCCCTGCCACAGCGTAGTTGAGGCGGTCCGCATGGTAGTACTCGGTCATCTTGCGCAGGCGCTGCTTGTAGTTGGTTGCAGCGACGATCTGCAGATAGGCTGCCGGCGACAGACGCACCGTGTCGGTCCTGCCCGCTGGGTCCTGAACCGTGAGACGTGTGATGTTGAGCCCGTTGCCCTCGAGAACCGACGCGAGCACCAGTTTGCATTTCCAGCCGTCCCCGTACCGGGGAACGACGGTCTGGATCGCCTCGACCTGTCGACTGTAGGCGCCGACGGCATCGAGGGCAGGTGTTATGTCCTCCAGCGCCGTATCGATGCCAAGCTGCGCGGCGACACGGCGGCCGAGCCTGAGCGAGTCGTCGGAGGAATGACGCTCCGGCATGAATATCCCGAGGACCTTGTCTTTCCCGAACGCGCGTGCGCACAACGCCGCGACAACGGAGCTGTCGATGCCTCCGGAGAGGCCGACAACCGCCCCACGCCGCCGCAACGTGCCGAAAACTTGCTCGCGCAAACCTTCCACGATGCGATCGATCTCCGCGCGGGCATCGAGCACAAGGGCGTCCTTGCTGAATCCAGAGATCACGTCGATGACCCGTACTCCCGTTTGCGAGACTCGGTTGAAGAATAGGTCTGCGCCACGGCCTTCTCGATCAGGGGGCGGTTGGTGGCGAGGTGAGGTTCTATGACCAGGTCGATGTGGCTCCCCACGATCGGAATCACGTCCAGATGTGCGAAAGCACGATCCCATCCGATGGCTGGAGGCATTCCTGGCCGAGCGCAGCGGAACAAAGTGCCGGTAATCGGCAGCGCCGGCTTCGGTCCCGCCAACCACTGAAAGAACGCTCGCGCCCGCAAAACCTCCTGCAGTTCCAGTTTGGTCCTGAAACTCGTCGCGTTGAACTGTCCCTGGGCATAGCGATCGAGGATTCGGGTGAGCTGCGCCTCCAACCCCATTTTGACTGTGATTTTTGCAAGGGCGCGGCAAGCCATCCGGTAGGCGGATATGCGGTTGGTCCGGATGCGATCGAATGTCCGGGTAAACGTCTCCCAGTGGTCGCTGCGTTCGCCGATGAGGCTTGTGTCCAGGATTCCCACGAATTTCACGGATCGCCCGGCAGCCAGCAGTCGTGCTGCGGCTTCGAATGCGACCGCGCCACCGAGCGAATGGCCGAGAAGTCGTATGTGACCCGCTGGCTGAGCGCGGCGGATCTGCTCGACCGCGGCATCAGCGATGGTGGCGAGGGTGTTTTGGCCGCGCAATATCATCGCCAGGGCGGGGTACCTGATAGGGGCTACTCTGGCGACCTTGCCCATCGCGGCTGCAAAGGCGGCGAGGCTCGGGCCATAGCCGACCGATCCCGGGAACAGAAAAAGGATTGGCGGGTCGTGTTCCTGGGCGCGCTGGTCGCCTGCTTGTGCCGACACGACGGCCTTGACCATTTCGTCCACGCTCATCCCGACGGTGAAGTCCCCAAGACCAAGTTCCTGCCCGATGGCGCTTTCGATCTCCATGACGCAATGCAGCAGTTTCAGCGAATCTCCTCCTGCATCGTCCCAGCGTCCTGCGGCCACGCGCGTGTTGAGGATCTTGGTCCAGGCATCCCGCACTATTTGATGCGTCTTCAGCTCGCTTCCTGAATTGGGTGGTTGCGCGGCCGGCACTGTCCTTCTGGCTGAGAGATCCATCTCCGCAAGCGCTGCCAAGTCGACCTTACCGCTCGCCAAGCGAGGAATCTCGGCGACCGTATGCAAGCGCAGGGGACGCAGCGGTGGCGGCAGCTTCGTTCTGACAAGCTGTCGAAGCTCGTCCGAAAAGGCTGCCCCGGCCCAATGCCGGGGGACGGCGAAAGCGACAAGCTCATTTGCCGCCGTCACGATTGCCACCGCATCCTCCACCGAAGGCGCATAGCGCAATACCCGTTCGAGCTCGGCGGGTTCGACGCGCCGACCATTGATTTTTATCTGGCGCCCTTTGCGACCGACGATCCGCAGCAGGCCATGACTGTCGAGTTGGACGAGATCACCCGTTGCGAAAATCCGAAGATCCGGATCCTCCGGATCCGATGCCAAGGGCACGACGGCTCCGTTCTCCCACTGCCCAAGCAGGACAAACGGGCTTCTTATCAAGAGTTCTCCGCTCTTGCCGGGCTGAACGGGGTGCCCGCTTTCGGTGACGATCGCGAAGGTTATTCCAGGAAGCAGCCACCCGACAGGGACCGAGGCGCCTTGCTCCGGCCAGTCTCGTGGCAAGAACCATTGCGAGCCGGTTGTCTCTGTAGACGAGTAACCGATCTGGATCAGGCAAGTCTTCGAAACGGCTTTGCGCAGCAGGGCGATATCGGCCCAAGACACCTTCTCGCCCCCAATCCGGGCCACTCTGAGTGAGCGGAAAGCGTCAGCAGGCTTGTCCGCCATGAGCGCGCGAAGCAGCGCCGGCACCAGATAGGTAATCGTCACGCCTTCGGATTTCACTCGGCCGCGAACGGCGCGCAAGCCGACTGCTTCGACCTCGAGAAGATGCAAAGTGGCGCCAGTGAGAAGGGCGGCGAGAACCTCCCGGCAACCGGCGATTGTGGCCGGCCCGGTCAAGGGCAGGAAAACATCATCCGAGTTGATGTGGCATGCGTCGACATATTGCTGAACCCGCCACAGCAGACTGCGCTGGCTATTGACGATTCCTTTGGGTCGGCCGGTGCTGCCTGAAGTATAGAGCACGATTGCTGGCGCATCGACGGAGACGGAACAGGACTGGTGTATCGGTAGAGCTTGTGGCTCGACGCTGGTGGTCACATCGATCCAGTGGACCTCCTGCGCCAGATCGGCTGGGCGGACACTTCCGTCGCCTATGATGGCCGAGAGCCGCGCGGCAGCAACGATCTCATTGGTGCGCGAACCGGGATCTCTCGTGTTGAGCGGCACCGAAGGCCGCCCGACAGCCATGCTCGCCAGCATCGCCACAGGGTACCAGATCGAGTTGGCCTGAAGAATTCCGACCGCCTGCCCGTCGGGAACGGTGGCTGCGATCCGGTGCGACAGCATTTCGACAGCCCGGAAAAGCTCGGAATAGGTCAGGCGGTTGGTGCCGTCGCTGATTGCAAGCTTGTCGGGATATCGGCTGGTGACGTTTCTCAGATGGTCGAAGACGGCGACATTCGAAAAATCGGCGCCCATCCGTTGATAGGGGCGCAGCACCGGACCGCCTTGGTCAAGCGCGTAATCCGGGACGTTTGACCATCTATGGGAGGCCGTCGGTTGACAGTCCGCCCCTAGATCCAGACGCACCTTTTCTGATCCCAAATTCGCTGGAGACATGAGTGGCTCACGCTAAGATTAAAGTCACTTATCGCCCCCGGCCGAAATGTTTTCATCGATCATTCTGATGAAGCCGCGATGTTCGCCAAAAGGCCGGGGTCGGTTCTGGGCTGTCGTCCAGCGGGCGCAACCATCCCTATAGGCATAGGTCGTGGTGCTCGCGGTTCTGTCGATATGACGCAAGGTATGGCAATCGGCACCCACTGTCCGTCGCAGTCACGAGCTCTCGTAACTTGCGCGACACAGCGAGGAGCAAAAGATCGGTAAGTTTGCGCTACCCGGCTCTCTGATCAGCTTTTTGGGCTTTCTTGGTTTTTCCGACGCTTTTGGCGCGCCATGCCGGCTGCTGTCGGAGTCTTCGTCAGAAACAAAGCAGTACGCGAAAATATGTCCCCGATTCTCGTCGGTTACTCGGATCCAGTCTTTTTCCCACGTTCGGACGGTAACATTTCGACCTGTGGACAACGCCGCGGCTTTGAACGGGCTCGGCGCGTTGACAATACGCACCGTGACCACGTCATCGCCCTCCATTCGCTCGACGAGATACGTCTGCATAAATGCCTCCCAACGCCACCGGAATTCTAACGTCGGTCAAACGGTTCGGTTGCAGGTAGCAAAGACATTTTTGACAAGTGTGACAAACCATCTGTCGGGGAAGTATGACTTAAAGCAGCTTACGGATCGCTTACGTATCGGGGTCTTGCCGGGTTGGTGACGTGTTCGGGCGAGAGCTACCGCTGGATCGACCAGGCGGCACGCAGGTCGTCGGCCTGGGCGGCCCAGACGCCGCAAGCGGTCAGGGCGCATTTGGTTGTGGTTACGAGCGCGGCATTGTCCCTGGCGGTTGTGCCGTCGGCGAGAGTAAAATTGTTCTCGAAGCCGACGCGGACATGGCCGCCCAGCAGCGCACCGGCTGTCACGCAGGCGGTTTCTTCCCGACCGAAGGCGCAGACCATCCAGTGGGCGAAGCGCGGTCGATCCTGCGCAAGGAAGGGAAGCAGGTCCGTCGGCTGCGAAACCTGTCCCGGCGTGTAGCGGCCGAGCACGTAGAGCACCGGAATGTCGTCGAAAGGCACCAGCCCGCGCTGCTGCATGGCGGCTAGGGCCGACGCCTCTTCAGGCGCGTAAAGGATTATCTGAGGAGCGATCCGCGCGCTCTTCAGCCACCATAGGAACTCCGCGAAGGCGGTCTCATGGGCAACGTCCGGCACCAGTTCTCGCAGCGCCAGCGAAACCGCCTCGGGGCGGGTAGCGCGCACCACCGCCATCTGCTCGGCCGGTTGGTATCGACCGATCGCTTCGCTGGTGATCTGGATGACCAACCGCTCGCCCACCGCATCACGTATCGCTTTCGTCGTCTCGCGATAGGCATGTGCGTCGAGCAAATGGCCGCCGTCGCGATCGCGGACATGGGCATGGATCATGGCGGCGCCCGCTTCGAGGCAGGCGGCGGCGGTCCGAGCCAATTCCTTGGGCCCGATCGGCAGGGCAGGGTGGTCTTCCTTGCCACGCCGTCCACCATTCGGCGCAACGGCGATCGCCGTTGGTGCGATGAGTCCGGGGCCGGGCACCTCGCTGTCGACGGTCATAGATGTAGTCCAACTGTTTCAGTATTGCGTATCATGTAACATATGTTGCATGATAGGTTCGCTTCAAATTGCGCCATCGTCAATCGAGAAAAGCATGACACATATCCTGCATCGCCAGATCCATGCGACCCTGCCCGTCGTGGCTGGCGGCAAGGGTGTAGAACTCTTCGACCGCGATGGTCGCGCCTATATCGACGCGTCAGGCGGCGCGGCGGTTTCCTGCCTCGGCCACGGCCATCCCGACGTGACGGCCGCGCTCCACGCACAGGCCGACAGGCTCGCCTATGCCCACACCAGCTTCTTCACCAATGAGCCGGCCGAGACATTGGCCGACAAGCTCGTCGCCGGCGCGCCGCAAGGCATAAGCCACGCCTATTTCGTGTCCGGCGGCTCCGAGGCGGTGGAGGCGGCGCTCAAAATGGCACGGCAGTTTTTCGTGGAGACTGACAGACCCGAGCGGCGAAACGTCATCGCCCGCCGACAGAGCTATCACGGCAACACGCTTGGCGCTCTCGCCGCCGGGGGTAATGAATGGCGCCGCGCCCAATTTCGCCCGTTGCTGATCGATACGCATCACATCGACCCTTGTTATGCCTACCGCTACCAGATAGCCGGTGAGAGTGAGGAGGCCTACGGCCTGCGCGCAGCCCAGGCGCTCGAGGACAAGATTGTCGAACTCGGTGCGGACACTGTGATGGCTTTCGTCGCGGAACCTGTCGTCGGCGCGACAGCAGGGGCGGTGCCTGCCGTTCCCGGCTATTTCAGGCGCATCCGCGAAATCTGCGACCGCTACGGTGTGCTCCTCATCCTCGACGAGGTGATGTGCGGCATGGGCCGTACCGGCACGCTGCACGCCTGCGAGCAGGACGGCGTCGCGCCCGACCTGATGACGATCGCCAAAGGCCTCGGCGGAGGCTACCAGCCCATTGGCGCAGTGCTGCTTTCGCGCCGCATCTTCGACGCCTTTGCCGAGGGCTCCGGCTTCTTTCAGCACGGCCACACCTACATATGCCACCCCATGGCGTGCGCAGCGGCGCTGGCCGTCCAGGAGGTGATCGCTCGCGACGACCTGCTCGCCAATGTTCGGGCGATGGGCGCACATCTTTCGCGGCGACTGGGCGAACGGTTCGGCAATCATGCTCATGTCGGCGACATTCGCGGGCGCGGTCTTTTCATGGGGGTGGAGCTGGTCGAGGACCGCTCGACCAAAGCGCCCTTTGACCCGAAGCTGAAGCTCAATGCGAAGATCAAGCGCGAGGCGATGGCGCGCGGCCTGCTCGTCTATCCCGCGGGAGGCACGATCGACGGCATGCGCGGCGATCATGTGCTGCTTGCGCCCCCGTTCATCATAGACGCCGCGGCAATCGACGCGGTTGTCGAACGGCTCGGCGACGCGATAGACGCTGCGGTGGCATAGCCCGGCGCTCCTCATTCCGGCAGATAAGCCCCGAACGCCTGTAACTCCAGTTCCGTCTCCCTGACACGAGTCGCGGCCGCCGCTCCGCTGCGCGCCAGCATCGTTGCAGCCAGCGCTTCCACGATAGCCATAGCTGCGGTTACCGACGGGAAGAAGGAAGGGCTGTCGGTAGAGAAACGCAAGGTAACGTCGGCATGCCGCGCGATCGGAGCAGCCATGCTGTCGGCGATCGCGACAATCGGGACGCTGTGTCGTTGTGCAGCCTCCACCACCGGCCCGAGTTCACGCGAATAAGGCAAAAAGCCGATCGCGACGACCGCGTCCCTCTTTCCGAGCGCTGCGAGTTCCGCCTCGATCGCACCGCCGTCGCCGCCGAGCAGCGTGATCTCGCGCCGAAACATCCGGCAGAGATAGACGAGCGCGTGGGCGGGCGCGCGGCAGCTTCGGAACCCGGCGACGCGTATGTGCTGCGCCTTCTCCAGGATCGCGCAAGCCTTTGCGATTTCGTCGTTGTCGTTGACCGTTTCGGCCACTGCCAAATTGGCCATCGTCGTTCTCAGCGATTCCGCGAAGATTGCCTCCGACCCGCGCATGACAAGTGCATCGGCCCTTGCCGCGAAAGGCGCCTTGCCGGAGCGCAGCCGGTCTTCGAACGGCTTGCGAAGCGCCGCCCAGTCGCCGAAGTCCAGCCGCCGCGCCAGCCGCACGAAAGTCGTCGGCGTCACCTCTGATCGCGAGGCCAGCACCCGCATTGAAACCAGCGCCACCTCGTCCGGGTGATCGACCAGGAACCGCGCCGCCTTGCGCAGTTCCGAGCTTAGTTCGGGGAGTTCGGATAGTATGCGCGCCAGAAGCGCGTCGAAACCCATCTCCCGCGCAGTCATTGTAACAAGCATTTCCCTTGATTGATAAAGCGCAACAATCGTAGCATGCATCGACGTGCCTTGACACTAACACACCGGACGGCCGCGACGGCACGCAAAGTACCAAGGGAGAACCAGATGATACATGCCCGGATTGCACGCCATGGAGCGCAGATCGCCGCCTTGTCGGCCGCACTGCTGTTTTCGGCCAGCGCAATGGCGCAGCAGAATTTCGTTACCATCGGGACCGGTGGCGTCACCGGCGTCTACTATGCCGCCGGCGGTGCTATCTGCCGCCTGCTCAACAAGGATCGCAAGACACACGGCATCCGCTGCTCGGTCGAATCGACCGGCGGATCGGCATTCAACGTGAACACGATCAAGGAAGGCGAACTCGACTTCGGCATGGCGCAGTCCGACGTCCAGTTCAACGCCTATAAGGGGCTGGAATCGTTCAAGGACGGCGGCGCCCATTCCGACCTGCGCGCGGTCTTCTCGATTCACCCGGAGCCGTTCACGGTCCTGGCGCATCCGAATGCCGGCGTGACGAAATTCGAGGACTTCAAGGGCAAACGCTTCAACGTCGGCAATCCCGGTTCCGGAACGCGCTCTTCCATGGAACGCCTGCTCGGTGCGATGGGCTGGACATTAGCCGACTTTTCGCTCGCATCGGAGTTGAAGGCTGACGAGCACGGCCCGGCGCTCTGCGACGGCAAGATCGACGGGTTCTTCTACGGCGTCGGTCATCCCTCAGCGAACATCCAGGATCCGACGACCACCTGCGGTGCCAAGCTGGTGCCGTTGACTGGAGAGGTGGTCGACAAACTTGTGGCCGAGAATCCCTACTACGCCAAGGCGATCATTCCGGGCGGTCTCTACGCAAACAATCCCGATGATACCGGGACTTTCGGTGTGCTCGCCACGCTGGTCACTTCGGCCAAGGTTCCCGATGAGAGCGTCTATCAATTGACCAGGGCGGTGTTCGAGAACTTCGACGAGTTCAAGTCGCTGCACCCGGCTTTCGCCAATCTCGAGCCGGCCAAGATGGTGTCGGAGGGAAATTCCGCGCCGCTGCATCCGGGTGCTGAAAAATATTTCAAGGAGAAGGGCTGGCTGAAGTAGGCTTCGTGACCTGACGACAGCTCGGCGGGTTCAACGAACCCGCCGGGCCATCCGCAACAGGAGGCGTCATGAGCGAAGTCAAGGAACAACCGGCCGGCGTCGATCTCGGTGAGCTCGAACAGCTTGTCGCGGAGGCCGATACCGGTGGCAGGCATCCCAGCGGAACAGTCGCTCGAATTCTGCTCTGGGTTGCAGTTGCCTGGTCGCTTTTTCAGCTCTGGTACGCTTCGCCTTTGCCGTTCGTGTTCGGCTTCGGCATCCTCAATGACACCGAAGCGCGCGCTATCCATCTCGGCTTCGCGCTGTTCTTGACCTTCCTCGCCTATCCGGCGCTGAGATCCTCGCCCCGCGATCGTGTGCCGCTGCTCGACTGGGTGCTGGCCGTAGTCGGCGGATTTGCCGGCGCTTATCTCTTTCTCTTTTACGTCCAGCTTTCCGGACGGCCGGGTCAGCCGACCACGCTCGATCTCGTTACCGGCACTGTTGGTATTTTGTTGCTCCTCGAGGCGACGCGCCGCGCGCTCGGCCTTCCGATGGTGGTCGTGGCATGTGTCTTCATCTTCTACACCTTTGCCGGCCAGTACATGCCGGACGTGATCCAGCATCGCGGTGCATCACTCACCAAGTTTCTCAACCATCAATGGCTGACCACCGAAGGCGTCTTCGGGATTGCACTTGGCGTATCGACGAGCTTCGTCTTTCTTTTCGTCTTGTTCGGCACGCTTCTGGAAAAGGCAGGCGCCGGCAACTGGATGATGCAGATCTCCATCGCGCTGCTCGGCCATCTGCGCGGCGGCCCGGCAAAAGTCGCGGTGGTCTCGTCGGCTCTTAATGGCGTCGTATCCGGCTCGTCCGTCTCCAACGTGGTTTCAGGCGGCATCTTCACCATCCCGTTGATGAAGCGCACCGGCCTTTCCGGGGTCAAGGCGGGCGCCATCGAGGCTTCGGCCTCGATCAACGGTCAGATCATGCCGCCCGTCATGGGCGCGGCCGCCTTCCTGATGGTCGAATATGTTGGCATTCCCTATTCGGAAATCGTCAAGCACGCGCTGTTGCCGGCGGTTTTTTCCTACATAGCACTGCTCTACATGGTTCACCTCGAAGCGATAAAGATGGGCCTAAAGACGATCCCGCAGCGTCCGACGCCAGCAAGAGAACGGATGTTGCGGATGGGTCTGGGACTGTCAGGCAGCATTCTCGCCGTCTGTATCGTCTATTATGGTATCGTTGCCATCCAGGCTGTCTTCGGTGGGGCGGCACCGCCGGTGCTCGCAATCGCAGGCGTGGCTCTCTACGTCGCCTCCGTCTGGTATTCCTCCCGCTATCCGGACCTCGCACTCGACGATCCGAACGCGCCGATCCTGGAACTGCCGCGCGCCTGGGACGTCACGCGGACCGGGCTCGACTTCCTCATCCCGATCGCCGTACTTCTGTGGTGCCTGATGGTCGAGCAGATGTCGCCCGGCCTCTCGGCGTTCTGGGCGACCGTTTCAATCCTCGGCATCGTCGCCACCCGCAAGCCGCTGATGGCGGTATTCCGTAACGAAAACCTCGCCGCCTCAGTCCGTGCCGCCTGGGACGACGTGATCGACGGGCTGGCACTCGGCGCCCGCAACATGATCGGCATCGGTATCGCCACGGCCACCGCCGGCATCGTCGTCGGCACGATCACGCTGACCGGCCTCGGTCTGATGATGACGGAACTCGTCGAGTTCATCTCCGGCGGCAACGTCATCCTGATGCTGATCCTGATCGCCGCGATCAGTCTTGTGCTCGGCATGGGTATTCCGACCACCGCAAATTACATCCTGGTGGCGACGCTGATGGCGCCGGTTGTGGTCGATCTCGGTGCGCAGGCAGGATTGCCGATCCCGCTGATCGCGGTCCACCTCTTCGTCTTTTACTTTGGCATCATGGCCGACATCACCCCGCCCGTCGGGCTGGCGGCCTTCGCGGCGGCAGCGATTTCCAAGGAGGATCCGATCGCCACCGGTTTCCAGGGCGCGCTCTATTCGCTGCGTACCGCGATCCTGCCGTTCGTCTTCATCTTCAATCCGGCGATCCTGCTGATCGGGGTCGACACCTGGCCTCAGACGATCTGGGTGGCGACGGTCTCGTTGATCGCCATCCTGCTGTTTTCGGCAGCGACCATGAACTGGTTCGTGACGAAAAGCCGCCTCTGGGAAAGTGCCGCCCTGCTGCTCATCTGCTTCACGCTGTTTCGGCCGGACTGGTGGCTCAACCAGGTCTCGCCGCCTTACGAGGAATTGCCGGCGAGCGAGTTCCTGTCGGCGGTCGGGCAGGCGCCGGCCGACGGCCGCATCAATTTCGTCGTCGAGGGCGTCGACCTCATGGGCGAAGATGTGCGCAAGACGGTCAACATACCGCTCGGCGAGCCGGGCGATCCGCTGAAGCGGCTGCGCGACATCGGTCTCACCATCACGCAAGCGGGCGACGCGCTGATGATCAGCAATGTCGACTTCGGCTCCTACGCCAAGCGCATCGGGCTGGATGTCGGATATGACGTTGTGGCCGTGCTCAGAAAGGCCGATCAGCCTTCGAGCCTCATTCCGATCGGCCTGGCGCTTGCTGCGACCGCCGGCGTTGCGGCTCTGCAGTTTGCGCGGGCGCGCAAGCAGGCGGAGGAAGGCGGGCCGGCGCGCTGAGTCTGGAAAGGTTGATAACAGCAGGCGCCGGGAAAACCTCAGTCGGCGGTCAGCACTACCTTGACGCTCTGCGAGCGGTCGGCGGCCAGGGCAAACGCATCGCGGGCCGAGGAAAGGGGTCGCTCGGCGGTAACCAGCTTCAGGACGTCTATGTCCCCGCCGACAATGAGATCGACCGCCTGGTTGAATTCCGCGCCGAAACGGAACGTGCCGTTCAGGTTGATTTCCTTGGCCATCACCGCATTGGCCGCCACGGGGATCTGACCGCCCGGAAGATTGCCGACCTGAACGACCGTGCCGCCGCGCCGGACGCTGGCGATCGCCGCCGCGAGACCCGCCGCGGTGCCTGAAATCTCGAACGCGATATCGATCGCCTTGTCGGACGCGAACGCCTTGAGCTCCTCGTCGCCGCCAAACAGGTCGATCGTCCTGTTTGCTCCAAGTTTGCTGGCGAAGGCGAGCGGCGCCGCTGCTATGTCGACGACGGTGAGCTCGCCACATCCCTTGAGCCTGGCCGCGAGCATGGTCAAAAGCCCGATGGGACCGGCGCCGAACAGGATGACGTTGCGGCCGGCGATATCGCCGGCCCGTGCCACAGCGTGCAGGCTGACGGCGAGCGGTTCGGCGAGTGCCGCCGCCTGGTAGGCGATATCCGGCGGAACCTTGACGCATTGCGCGGGCGTGGCGTCGAACACGCTGGCAAAACCACCTTGCATGTGCGGCGTTTTCGACGCCGAGCCCATGAAATAGATGTTCTCGCAGAGGTTGGCGCGGCCCTCCGCGCATCGCGCGCATCGTCCGCACCAGCGCGACGGATTGACCGCCACGCGATCGCCAACGGCAAGTCCAGGCGCGACCGCGTTGATTTCGACGATCTCTCCGGCGACCTCGTGGCCGAGCACCAGCGGCGATGTAACGACAAAATCGCCGGTCCGCGCATGGCGGAAATAGTGCAGATCGGAACCGCAGATGCCGCCTGCGCCGAAGCGCACGCGCACCATTCCCGGCGCGAGGGAGCCGAGCAGGCGCTCGACGACGCGCAGATCCTCAGGGCCGAACAGCGTCACGGCGATTGCGTTGTCGATCAACGGATCAGCCCCATTTGCGTCGGCAGCCACAGCGTGATGGCGGGGATGAAGGTGATCAGGATCAGCGCGACGATCAACGGGACGAGCCACGGCAGAATTGCCATGGTCGTGCGCTCGACCGACAGCTTGGCGACCCGCGAGAGGACGAACAGCACCATGCCGAGCGGCGGATGGAGGAGACCAATCATCAGATTGAGCGTCATGATCAGGCCGAAATGCACCGGATCGATCCCGTAGAGAACCACGATCGGCAGGAGGATCGGAACAAGGATCGTGATCGCGGCGATCGTGTCGAGGAAGCAGCCGACTACCAGCATCAGGATGTTCACCAGGATCAGGAACACCCATTTGTTTTCGGTCAGCGATGTGATGAAGACCGAGAACAGCTGCGCCGCCTGACTGACCGTGAGCAACCAGGCGAAGATCGATGCTGCGGTGACGATGAAGAGCACCGACGCGGTCGTCTCGATCGTGTCGAAACTGGCCTTCGCCAAGGCTGCGAATGTCATCGTGCGATAGCGCACGAGCCCCAGAAACAACGACCAGATAACAGCGGCCATGGCCGCTTCGGTCGGCGTGAACCAGCCCATGGTCATGCCGCCGATCAGGATGATCGGTGTCATCAGCGCCATAACGGCCGAGAAGTCGAAATACCAGTCGCAGGCGATCAGGACGACGAGCGCGATGCCGACGGCAACATTGAGCGACAGTCCCATCTGGACAAGGACATAAACGGCCAACGGAAAGCAGCACACGACGGCCACCTCGATCGAGGCGGCGGCGAGCCGGCTCAATTTGAACGGCGTGTCCGAGCCCCAGCCCCGGCGGTAGGCGAAGATCGCGACTGTCACCATCATCAGCGCCGTCATGACAACGCCCGGCAGGATGCCGGCCATGAACAGCGCGCCGATCGAGACGTTGGCCATCATTCCGTAGATGACGAAGGGCAGCGACGGCGGGAAGATCGGGCCGAGCGTCGAGGAGGCCGCGGTGACGCCGACTGCCGCCTCCACGGGATAGCCATGGTCGCGCATCGCCTTGATCTCGATGGTGCCGATGCCGGCGGCGTCGGCAAGGGCAGCGCCCGACATGCCGGCGAAGACCACCGATCCGATGATGTTCACCTGCGCGAGACCGCCCTTCATCCAGCCGACAAGCGCCAGCGCGAAGGAATAGATCCGCCCCGTCACGCCGGCGATGTTCATGAGGTTGCCGGCGAAGATGAAGAACGGCACGGCAAGCAGCGGAAAGCTCTCGACCCCGGCGATCATACGCTGCGCGGCAATGATGTCGGGCGCCACGCCATAGAAGACGAGGTAGAGCAGCGACGACACCGCCATCGACACTGCGACAGGCACGCCGACCAGCATCAGGACGAGAAAGGCTCCGATCAGAAGCAGCATGGCCTATTCCCCCAGTCCGTCGAACGCGGCGGGGCGCTCCAGCGCCGAGTAGCCACGGCGGATGTTGCCGATGAATACCTGGATAGCGCGCAGCATCATCAGCACGAAACCGGCGAATACGGCGTAGAAGACGACGTTGCGCGGCAGGTTGATGGTGACCATCCGTTCCCGGTGGACGATGCCGACATAGCGCCAGAGAAGCCAGGACATATAGGCGAAGAAGCAAATGGTGATCAGATTGACCGCAAGCGCCAGGTAGCGCCCCACGCCTGCGGGGAGATAATGATAGAGCACGTCGACATGGATATGGCGCGTGGTGCGCGTGCACATGACCGAGCCCAGGAAGACCACGACGACGAGGCAGTTGATGGCGATCTCCTCGGTCCAGGCAAAACTGTTGTTCATGACGTAGCGCGTGAAGAACTGCAGGAAGACGCAGAACGACATGCCCCAGAACACGGCGAGCGTGACCCAGTCCTCCACCGCGTATCGCGATAGATCGACGGGCTGGGTTTCTTCCTCGAATGCATGCGCCAGTTCTTCGGGGGTGACCTGGGTGTGGACTTCTTGGGTCATCGGCAAGCTCCGGACACTGTTGGGACAGCGGGCTCAACAGACCCGACGCGCTTGTCGCGCCGGGCCTGGATTGATGCAGGTTACTTGACGGCGCGGATCGCCTCCCAGTCTTCCTTGCGGTAGCCGAACTCCTCGAACGTCACCTTCTCCATCACGTTCTTTTCGAAATCGGCGCGATCGACTTCGGTGACGGTGAGGCCGCGCTCCTTGAAGGTTTCAACCAGGGCCTTCTCGCGATCGACGATGACCTTCGTCGCTCGCGCGGCCGCTTCCTGCATTACTTCGGTGAAGATCGCCTTGTCCTCGTCCGACAATTGCGACCAGCGCGATTGCGACACGATCGTGTTGAGATGATCGACGATGTGCCCGGTCAGGATTATGTGCTTTTGCACTTCGTAGAATTTCTTGGCGTCGATGGTCGTCAGCGGGTTTTCCTGCGCTTCCACCGTGCCTTGCTGCAAGGCGAGATAGACCTCGGCGAAGGCGATCGGCGCGGTGTTCGCGCCGCAGGCGCGCGGCATGGCGAGATAGGCCGGCACATCAGGCACGCGGATCTTCAGACCCTGCATGTCGGCGCATTTCTCGATCGGCCGGTTGGAGGTCGTGTGACGCGTGCCGTAGTAGGTGGTCGCTGTGATGTGATGGCCGGACGCCTCTTCGTAGCCGCCGGTCAATTCCTTGTATTTGTCGCTCTTGGTGTAAGCGAGCAGATGATCCGCATCGCGGAAGATGAACGGGAAGTAGGTCACGCCGATCGGCGGATATTCGCGGGCGGCGAAGCTCGATCCGGAGATGATGATGTCGACCGTGCCGAGGGTCAGCCCCTGGTTGATGTCGGCTTCCTTGCCGAGTTGCGAGGCCGGAAAGACGTCGATCGTATAGCGGCCGTCGGTGCGCTTCTTGATCTCTTCCGCCGCCCAGACGGACTCCGTGTGGAAGGGTTCGGACGTTTCGTATACGTGGGCCCATTTCAGCGCGGTTTGTGCAGAGGCCGAAGCCATGGGCAGAGCGATTGCGGCGATCGTGCCAAGCAGAACGGCGTATTTTCTCAACATCATATTCCTCCCTGTGATTGGATTTGCCCGTGATTGAATTTGGACCATTGCCGACAGGATCCTCCCGGTCGGCCGCTTCCTATTCCGCGACCTCCCTGGCCACGGATTTCTCACCGAAATTGCGTGAGAATCTCAGCTGCGACTGCCGCAGATGTTCCTGCATGGCGGCCTTCGCCCGTTCGGGCTGGCGCGCCGCGATCGCGTCGCGCACCGCGCGATGCTCCTCCGCGGCGGCCCGCCAGGATTCCCTGTTCTCGAAATAGCTCGACAGGAGTTCGAAATAAGGGTTCATGCGCTGGTCGAAAAGCTCGCCGATGCAGCGCACCAGGACGGCGTTTCCGAGGATACCCGCCACCATCGTATGGAACTCGCGATCGAGCGCGATCGTCGTTTTGGTCGGGTGAGGTATGTCCTCCATCCGGCGCAGCACGTCGTCCATATGTTCGATGTCGATCGGCCGAACGTGGAGGGCGGCTTCGGCGGCGATCGCCCCTTCAATGAACTCGCGTGCGCGCAACAGCTCGAACGGGCCTTCATCCATCTCTGCCGTCAAGACGTCAGCACGCGGCCGGTCGGTGACATAGATGCCGGAGCCGACGCGAATGCGTATGCGCCCCTCGACCTCGAGCGCAATCAGCGCTTCACGGACGGTCGGCCGGGAGATGCCCAGCTGGTCGGCCAGTTCGCGCTCCGTCGGCAGGCGATCGCCGACTGCGAACTCGCCCGCGTCGATCAACTGCCTAAGCTGATCGGCGATCTGTCGGTAAAGTCGGCGCGGTTCAACGGCCTGGATCGGCATTCTTACCTAGCTCTACTTCAACAGCATCATCGAACTGAACTCGGATCGGTAAATTGGTCTGACCTATTCGATCGAAAAGTGCCGCGAATAAAACGGAGAGTCAAGGCGCGGGGACACTCATGGAACTCATTCTGCGTGACCTTCTTGGAAACGACGGATCGACCAAGGCTGGACGGCGCCTCTTGACCTTCCAGCAACTGGAAGACTTATCGCGTGGTTTCGCCGCCAGAATCTCCGGGAGTTTCCAAGGGGAGCAGCCAATGACGCGGCGCGTTTCAGGGAGGCGGCCGAAACAGTCCGTCGCTCTAGGTCAGTGGAGAGAAAACCGACAGGAGTTCTGCAGTGTTCGTACAACCCGTCGACTACTTTCTTGCAGTCTGGTTCGTTCTAGCGGGCCTCAGTACGGCTTATGTGGCGTGGGATCAGTTCCGCAACAATCCCGAACCTGTGGTGATGAAATGGGGCTTCATCCTAGTCACGCTCTATATGGGGCCGCTGGGGCTGTTGATTTACGTGCTGGCCGACAAGGAGCCGCGGCCGGGCGAACACGAGGCGTTCACCAAGCCGCTCTGGAAGCAAGGCGTCGGCTCGACGATCCACTGCGTCGCCGGGGACGCCACAGGCATCATCCTCGCGGCGGCAATCACCGCCGCGCTTGGATTGCCGATGTGGATCGATCTCATCGTTGAGTATGTTGCCGGATTCGCCTTCGGCCTGTTCATCTTCCAGTCGCTGTTCATGAAATCGATGATGGGCGGCACCTATTGGGAGAATGTCCGCAAGAGCTTCATGCCGGAATTCATCAGCATGAATTTCATGATGGCGGGCATGGCGCCGGTCATGAGTTTCCTGATGATGGGCAGCGACATGCGGGCCATGGAACCGACCGAGCTCCTGTTCTGGGGCGTGATGTCGCTTGGCGTCATCGTCGGGTTCATCACTGCATATCCTGCCAACGTATGGATGGTGGCCCGTGGTCTGAAGCATGGGCTGATGACCGAACGCGAACCGGAATTCGAGAAGGCTAGGGAAGGCGGGCGCGAGCACGCACATGGCGGCGCGGAAGCCGGGATAGCGGGGCACAGTCACGACGAGGAAAAGCACAAGCCTGAACCGACGGGAGATCGCTCAAGCCACAGCGCTCACGCGCGCGTCGATGAACACGCCAACCCTGGACATGGCGGCGCGAGCGGCAATCCCGGGGTGAGCCATCATGGTTCCGGCCACGGATCGACGCATGGGGAAGCGGGCATCGCGGCCTTTGCGAGGATCGGCCGTCATCCGCTTCATCCTATGCTCGTGCCGCTTCCGATCGGGTTTTTCGTGGCGGCACTGCTTGCCGACCTCGCCTATTGGCTTACGGCTTCGCCGACAACGGCGAGCGCAGCCACATGGTTGATTGCCGGGGGCGTCGTGACCGGCGCCGTCGCCGCTGCCGCGGGTCTGGCCGACTTTTTGGCAAACGCCGAGATTCGCGCGCTCTACCACGCACGCTATCATCTCGCCGGAAGCATCGCGGTTCTGGCGATAGGAGCGGCCAGCCTGTGGTTGCGAGGTTCGGTGGGTGAGGCCGATGCCGTGCTGCCCTGGGGCCTCTCAATGTCCGCTGCAGTCGTTGCGCTGTTGGCATTCACGGGATGGCATGGAGGCGAGATGGTCTTTGGCCACGGCATCGGCATGCAGCCGCATCAGCATGGAGCTGGGCACAGGGTCCCTCGATCCGGCCACGACTCCTCCCATGGCAATGGGGGAGGCGGGTCGGGTGGTCGGCATGGCGGTCACGGGATGGAGCCGGATGCAACCGTCCCGCAACTCGCGGCCTTCGGGGGCGTGTCCGTGCTGGCGCTGGCGCTCGGCATGATCGCTCCGGCCAATTGGGTGAACCTCACCCTCAGTGCGCGAGATGTCGGCGGCGCCATCATGCCGCCCGGCATGATCATGGACCGCGACACGCCGGCTGCAGCAATGCTTGACATGGCCGCTGTGCATCCTCGCCTGGTTACGGCCAGTCATGGTCTGGAGGTTCGCGGCGACCGGGAACTGGAAGCCAGGATGGAAAACGGGGTGAAGTTGTTCGATCTGGAAACGTCGGTCATCCGCTGGGCGATCCTGCCGGACGTGAAAGTCGATGCCTATGCGATCAACGGTCAGGTTCCGGGCCCGCGGCTGCATATCCGGCAAGGCGACCGGGTGCGCATCAACGTCACGAACCGCCTGCCGGAGAGCACGACCCTGCACTGGCACGGGTTGATCCTCCCGAACGAAATGGATGGCCCGGCCGAGATCACGCAGGAGCCGATCCCGCCCGGCGGCAGCTACCGATACGAATTCACGGCGGGCCAATCGGGAACCTATTTCTATCACTCTCATGACCATGTCGATCGCCAACAGGCGCTCGGGCTCTACGGCGCGCTTATCATCGATCCCGCCAATCCTCAGGACGAGATTGCGGCCGACCACGAGTATGTTATCCAGCTTCAGGAATGGCTGATGCGAGAGGGCCTGACTTTTCCCTCGATGCCGATGGATGGCGGGCAGCCGAACTATTTTACCATCAACGGCCGCGCCTATCCGTCAACGGACACAATCAGGATGAAGGTCGGCGAAACTCTGAAAGTGCGCTTCATCGGCACCAACAATGGGTTTATCCACCCGATGCACATCCATGGCGGTCCATTCGAAGTTGTCGCCCGCGACGGCGAGACGATTCCGGTGTCGGCCCGTTTCCTTGCCGACACGGTCAACGTCGGGCCAGGGCAACGCTACGATGTCGTCTGGCAGGCACGTCGTCCTGGAAAATGGCTGATCCACTGCCATATCGGGCATCATACGACCAACAACAATGTCGAAGAGAAGGGCGGTGGCGGACTGATGGTCGTGATCGATGTGCAGCCCTGAAATCTTTCCGCAAGGCGAAAACATAGATGGATGTGTTTGCCGTATACGGCGGCCTGTTTCTTGCTGCCTTCGCCGCGGCCACCATCCTTCCGGCGCAGTCGGAGGCCGCCCTTGCAGGGCTCCTCGCCACAAATTCCTTCTCGCCCGCAATGCTGGTCCTTGTCGCCAGCATAGGCAATGTCCTGGGCTCGGTGGTGAACTGGACCCTTGGTCGAGGGATCGAACGCTTCCGGGACAAGTCCTGGTTTCCGCTGCGTCCCACGACGCTCAACCGCGCCATGAGCTGGTATCGCCGTTATGGAAAATGGTCGCTCCTGTTAAGCTGGATGCCGATCATCGGCGATCCGCTGACCGTGGTCGCTGGGGTTTTGCGTGAGCCGCTATGGAGCTTTGTCGCAATTGTCGCCGTCGCGAAGATCGCGCGTTATCTGGTCGTCGCCGCAGCGGTGCTGGGCCTGATGTAAAACCGAATTGGCAGGCAGTTGTGTTCACTTTTGGTTGCACCGCAGCAAAGTGGCCGCCACGACCTTGACAAATCAGACGAACAATTGTCGGAAGGGTGTGATGAGGACTCATGGTCGATTCACGATCCTAGGAAACATACCGCTCCGAGCAATGCTGGCGGTCGTGTTCCTGGTCATGTCGGCTCTTCAGCCTGGCCTGTTCGCCACAGCCAATGCGACGGGTTTTCATGCCGGGGCGGATCTCCAGGCCGGAATAGATCTCCAAGCCGAGACATCCGCACACGACATGGGCCATCACGACGCCACGGCGACGGATGACACGGACACGTCTGAGCATCATCACGGCACCAAGCAATCCGCTGACAAGAGCTGTGAAGTCCATTGCGCACCGGCAAATGCGGTGCCGGTCGACTGCCCTGACTTGGAGCATGTCGTCTCTCGCTGCTTTGCGCCCGTCGTTGACGTCGCTTTACCGCTTGGCGAATACACAGCGCTCATAAGGCCTCCCAAACACATCTGAACTGACGCGCCCTCGTCGGGCATTCGCGCGCTGCGTCGGGAATCCGTTCCCGCGCGGCCAAACGCATACGTCAAGCTTCAGGTCTACAATGAAAATCGCAAGCTCCGCGATGCTGCTCGCATCGCTGTTAGTTGCCGGATGTACGGCAACCACGCCACCGGACATCCTACCTGCCTTCAACCCGGCCGATCCCGCAATGGGCGTCCGTGATGTGCACTACCACCCGGTCGTCGCCGACTATCGCCACCGGGAGCCAGTCGATCCGCAGGATTGGCGGCGTCTCAATCAAGAACGTTCTCCCGCGAACCCGGGAGCCGGATCATGACGCGCCGGTTCATGACCATAGCTGCGATGGTGACCATCCCGCTGATCGCAGCCGGATGCACGACCAGCGGCGATCTTGATGGCATGTCAGCCCCGATGGCCGGCTTCACGACAGTCGCGGCGCGTGCCGAATCCGTGACCGGCAATCAAACGGTGTGGGTGCAATCCAGCGAGGAAGCACGAACGGTCTCAGAGCGCGTGAAGCGCCTTGTCCAGAAGAGGACAATCGGCCCGGACATCGCGGTGCAGGTCGCCTTGCTCAACAACAAGGGCCTACAGGCCGCCTATGCCGAGATCGGCCTGTCGGCGGCCGACATGTGGCAGGAGACGATGCTCGTCAATCCAACGATCTCCGTCGGCATGATCGGCGTCGATCCCGTGCGGACGATCGAAGGAGCGGTGGTCAGCAACATCCTTGCGATGGCGACCCACAAGCGGCGCGTCGCAGTCGCGGATGCACGTTTCCGTCAGGCCCAGCTCCGCGCCGCCGAAGAAACGCTACGGCTGGCCGCGGACACGCGGCGGGCCTGGATCAACGTTGTCTCGGCTTGGGAGAGCGTTTCCTATCTGAACAAGGCGCAGGCCGCAGCCGACGCTGCCTCCGAACTCGCTCAAAAACTTGGCGATACGGGCGCTTTCACAAAGACCGGCCAAGCCCGCGAACACGTCTTTTATGCCGAGATCACCGGTCAGGCGGCGGAAGCGCGGCTCGCTGCGCGGGCTGCCAAGGAAGAGCTCACCCGGCTGATGGGTCTATGGGGACCGGACGTCGATTACTCGGTCCCCAACGTGCTTCCAGCCCTGCCCAAGGGGGCCAAGACCAAACGCGCGATCGAGGCCGAGGCGCTAAAAAATCGCGTCGACCTCGAGATCGCGAAACTTGAGCTGGAAGCGCTGGCGAAGTCCTATGGTCTGACAGAGGCGACGCGCTACGTCAGCGACCTGGAGCTACTTTCCGGCGTGGAGGTGGAACGCGAGGAGTCGGAGGAGGGCGGAACGGAGACGAGTGTCTCGCCCACCCTGGAGCTCGAGTTCGTCATTCCGATCTTCGATACCGGCAAGGCACGCATGCGCAAGGCCGAACTTGCCTACATGCAAGCCGCAAACCGGCTCGCGGAAAAGGCGGTCAACATCCGGTCGGAGGCCAGATCCGCCTATGACGCCTACCGTTCGACCTACGACATTGCCCGGCACTATCGGAACAATGTTGTGCCGCTGCGAACAAAGATCGAGGCGGAGTCGGTCCTCACCTACAACGGCATGATCACCAACACGTTCGAGTTGCTGGCGGACACACGCGCGAAAATCAGCTCGATCATGCTTTCCCTCAACGCCAAGCGCAATTTCTGGCTGGCCGACGTCAATCTCGGAACCGCCATCCACGGCGGTGGCGCGAGTTCGTCCGGGGGCGGCGACGCACCGGCCGCCGCCGAAGCAGGCGCCGAAGGCCACTGATCTCAAGGAGAAGAAAATGCTTTCAAGACGTCAGTTGTTAGGCGCGGGAGCCCTGCTCGCCGGCGCCACTGCATGGACCAAAACGTCCGCGATGGGGCTGCCCGACGCTCCAATCATGGAGTCCCCTGATATGCAGCCTCCGATCTTCCCGACGAGCGGACCGGACTACCAGCCGGTCGTGACGCTCAACGGCTGGACACTTCCGCATCGCATGAACAACGGCGTGAAGGAATTCCACCTCGTGGCCGAGCCGGTCGAGCGCGAGATGTCGCCCGGCATGACTGCCTATCTCTGGGGCTACAACGGTCAATCTCCCGGCCCGACCATAGAGGCGGTTGAGGGCGATCGAGTCCGCATCTTTGTAACAAACAAGCTGCCGGAGCACACGACGATCCATTGGCACGGCATGATCCTGCCCAACGGCATGGACGGCGTGACCGGTCTTACCCAGCCCGGAATCCCGCCCGGCAAGACTTTCGTCTACGAGTTCGACCTCGTGAAGAGCGGTACATTCATGTACCACCCGCACGCCGACGAAATGGTCCAGATGGCGATGGGCATGATGGGCTTTTTCGTCATTCATCCCAAAGACCCGAAATTCATGCGCGTGGACCGCGATTTCGTGTTCCTGCTGAACGCCTTCGATATCGAACCGGGGTCATACGTCCCGCGCATCATGGAGATGACGGATTTCAATCTCTGGGGTTGGAATAGCCGCGTCTTTCCGGGGATCAGTCATCTTCCAGTGGCGAAAAACGACCGCGTCAGGGTTCGCGTGGGCAACCTGACCATGACCAATCATCCGATCCACATGCATGGCTACGACTTCGAGGTGACCTGCACCGATGGCGGCTGGGTCCGGCCGGAGGCGCGGTGGCCGGAAGTGTCGATCGACATTCCCGTCGGCGCCATGCGGGCCTATGAGTTCGAAGCAAAATACGAGGGCGACTGGGCAATCCATTGCCATAAGTCGCACCACACAATGAACGCTATGGGCCACGACGTGCCCACGTTCATCGGCGTCGACAACTCGAAAGTCACCGACAAAATCCGCCGTGTCCAGCCCGAATACATGGCCATGGGTGACCGCGGCATGGCCGACATGGGCGAGATGGAGATGCCGCTTCCCGACAACACGATACCAATGATGAGCGGCTGGGGCCAGTTCGGCGCCATCGAGATGGGCGGGATGTTCTCGGTCGTGAAGGTTCGCGAGGGCCTGGCCTCGAACGATTACGCCGATCCGGGATGGTACCAGCATCCGGAGGGAACCGTGGCTTACGAATGGAAGGGGGATGTCCCCGCTCCGACGAAATCAGGCGACGCAAAAACGATGGCCCCGGCAGCGCACGGCGGTCACGGCAAACAGGGATGAGAAACGGAAACCCCTCAACCACAACAATGAGAGAAAGTGCAGCATGAAACGTATAATCGCAGCGGCCGTTTTGATGGCGGTCAGTTCGGGAGCAGCTCTTGCCGGTGGAACCCATTCCGGAGGCCATGGCGACAAAGCCGCCAAAATGCCGATCGGCAGCCCTGGCGAGGCTGGCAAGGCAAAGCGGACCATCAACATTTCGATGTCGGAGAAAGACGACGGAAAAATGTTGTTCCAGCCGGCCGTCCTCAAGGTGAAGAAGGGCGAGACCGTTCGCCTGAAATTCATCAACAAGGGCCAAATCGATCACGAGTTCGTCATGGATGTCCACGACGGGATCATGGAGCACAAGGCGCTGATGGAGAAATTCCCCGAGATGGAGCACGCCGATCCCAACGCGATCCGGCTGGCGCCCGGCGCTAGAGGCGAGATCATCTGGACGTTCGCCAATGCCGGCGAATTCGGCTTCGCCTGCCTGGTCCCTGGCCACTACGATTCCGGCATGAAGGGCGACATCACCGTCGCCAACTGACTGCTAACCGCAAAGGAAGCTGATCATGACACTATTGATAAAGACATTCTCGGCACTCGCGCTCGTGCTCGCCATCGGCGGGAGCGCGCTTGCGCAGGAATACGTGAAGGGCGAAGTCATCAAGGTCGACGCCAAACAGAAGAAGCTGACGATCAAGCATGAGCCGCTGACCAATCTCGACATGCCCGCGATGACGATGGTGTTCGTCGTCGCGGATCAAGGCATGCTAGAGAAGGTCAAGGCGGGTCAAGCGATCGAGTTCACGGCTGATCGCGTGAACGGGCGCATCACGGTCACGGAAATCAAATAGGCCAGTTGCGTGGATAGCGGGCCGTCGGAAAACGTCGGCCCGCCCTCGCGAGTGGCCGCTAATATCCGATGCCGCACTGTCGACTGCGACACGATCGTTCCGTAGGGACGATCGATGACCCTTGTTGTCCTCGAAACCAATGACGCGGTCCCGCCGATTGCTTCGCCTAGCGAACCGAGTTGAGCACTGATGACATTCAGCAATAGGGCTCTTACCGAGATCGATATTCTCATTTCGGAGGTCGAGCAGCGCAATGAGCTGCGCACCGCGCTTTGGCGGTTCGTGGCGTTGTTCGTGTTCGCGCTCTCTGTTGCGCTTGAACCGGATATCGTTAATCACGAGATCCACCTTATTCTGCTGAGCGCCTATGCCGCGATCACCTTTGTAGCTGTAGGCCTGGTGATATCCCAATTGTTCCGCCCATGGCTGAATTGGGTTTATGTTGCAGTAGACGCGTCGCTCGTCATTTACTTGACCGCCGAACACCTCCTTGACCCCGCTTCTTCCTTGGTCGATGCGCTGGCAACACCAAGCCTCGTGATCGCGTTCGTGTTTCTTTCGCACGCGAGCATGCGCATGCGTGCGGGGCCGGTTGCCGCCTTTGCGCTGATCGTCATTCTCGGCTCCTCGGCAGTTGTCCTGATGCCGGTTTGGGAGGACGGCTTTGGGGCGGTCTTTCGCCTCTCTTCGGAAGAAATTCAGGCATCGGGCGTTCGGCTTGCGGCTTTCACCGTCGTCGCGGCGATCCAGCTCGTTCTGGTATTGGACATCCGGCGGCTGGTGCAGGAAGCGGTCGCAAGTTCGAGCGAGCGGGCGAACTTGGCCCGCTTCTTTGCTCCCGAGACGGCTGAGCGCTTGGCAACCGAGGGTGCGAATCTCGGTCTTCGCCGCCAGGAGGCGGCGATACTGTTCGTCGATATCCGAGGCTTCACGAGCCTGTCCGAGACGATGCCGCTGGAGGAGATAGCATCCCTGCTCACCGAATACAGGCGGCGGGTGACGCAGGCCGTATCGGGATGTGATGGGGTCGTGGACAAATTCATCGGCGATGGCGTCATGGCTGTATTCGGCTTTCCCTTGCCGCTCTCGACCGCCGCTCTCCGAGCTTTTGAATGCGCGGTCGAGCTGTCCAACTTTCTCGATGTGTGGAGCGAGATCAGGATGCGCCACGGCGAGGAACCCCTCAGTTTCGCGATCGGCGTTCACTACGGCCACGTGATCGGAGGCGTCATACCTAGAGAACATCATAGCGAATACACCGTTATCGGCGATTCGGTGAACCTCGCCGCCAGGCTTCAGGCGATGTGCAAGCTTACGGACGCCCGCATCGTCATTTCGGACGAACTCGCCTGCAAACTGCCGCGGCATTGGAGGACGCCTGAGTGGCAAACGCTGAGGGCTGCAACCGTTCCGGGCCGATCTGAAACCGTCGACGTCCATCTCCTGCCGATGCAGGGGTTAGGGATACAAAGTTATCTACAACGGGATCCGGATCGGAACGCTTTACGGCCAAACCCAGGCGCAGCGACCCGTCACAACGGCGATCAGGCCAAGACCTGGTCGGCCACATCAAGGGGATAAGCCGCTGTCGTTGGTTGGAGATCGGACGATCCGGTGACCTCACATCGCGGGTATCAAGACGAGGGGACCGCACAAAATGTCATCCAGAGGCTTTCTTTCCAGTCATCGTGTGCGGAGCGGTTGAGAGGAAGAGCCATGGGATACTTCCGCGCGCCCACACCCACATAGGCGGGATAATTACAGCGAACGCGTGCATGATGCCTGCCGGTATCTTCATACCTGATGACGCCGTTCGCGTCCGTCTCGACCAGGCCAATAGCGACATCAAAGTCATAATCCCCATATGGCGAGACACTGTTGTCCATGACGCTGAGCTGAACCGAGGTGGCATCTGGAAAACTGGCGGTGTAAAAGATCAGTTGCTCCGCCGCCATCGAGGGCGTAGCCACCAACACGCCGGCAAACAATGCAATGGCGCGCATTTCCTCCTCCCGAGGATCCAGGGTGAGACTATCACCTCTCGCGTCGATATTCTAATTACTGTTCCGGGCAGTGGGCGGAGGCATTCCGATGCGCATTGCGTTGCATGTCTCCTCCCAGCCGTTATCTCCAGTCAGGACCATCAATGGCAAATCCTCCGCGCCGACCGACAAATCCAATGGCTGCCGCCGAAGCCGCCTTCAAGCCAGTCAAGAAGCCGGCCCGACCGGTTCGCGAAGCCGCAGCTGCTCCAAGTGTCAGAGAGCTTGTTTCGATCAGGATTGATCGAGCCGTCCTGGATTATTTCCAGGGGGACGGACCGGGCTGGCAGGACCGTATTAATGATGCTTTACGAGCGATGGTCGAGAAGCGGGTCGCCGCCGAGGGCGATCGTTCAGACGACATCACCTGACGAAAATGTGAGCGCCTAGGATATTTTCTTGGCGACATGTGGAGACGCACCGTGCTCGCGGTGACTTCATCGTCGACGGGCAAGCTCCCGACAAAACGCCTCCGGGCGGGGTCGATTGAACAGAGCTAGGCACGCAACTTTGGCTTCATCAGCGGACACTATTGCGCGACCGCACCTTCCAGATAGCCGATGATCGCGGCGCGCTGGGCGGCGTTGGGAACGCCCACTGTCATCGACGTGCCCGGAACCCTCCGGCGTGGCGCTGCGAGGAAGGTATCAAGGGTACCGCCTTCCCAGACGATATCAGACTCCCGCAGCGCGGCCGAATAGCGGGCGCCATCGACGCTGCCGGCCTTGCGGCCGATGACGCCCGACAGATGCGGACCGGTTCTGTTCTGGCCGGGCTCCAAGCTGTGGCAGGTCCCGCAGCGCTGCCGGAACAGCCGCTCGCCGTCGGCCTGCTGCGCGGAAGCGGCGCCCGGCAACAGCAAGCCGGCGGCAGCCAAGAGCGCAGCCAGCGACCTACGCGCTCGGGTGACAGACGTCCGCAGGGACGCGGCCGCAACTCCGGCGGAAACGTGGGTGCGTGTCGTGGCTTGTGAATGGTTCATCGGATGACCTTTGCGTTCGGGAGGCTTCGCTGGTGGCCGGAGGCTTCCGGCAGGAGACCAACCGCTCACCTGCGAGAGCGGCGGCTGGGTCGAGAAGGTGCGGGGTGGATGTAGGTCGTGACTTGTCCTTCGCTGCGACGGCGATGATCTAATTGTGGCGCGGCAGCGCGGGAGTTCCGATCGCGGGACGGTTTCGGGATCGCAGTCCAGTCGGAGGTTTCGCCTCAGGCGTGGGCGCCGGGGCAAGCTGCTTGGCCATGTCGATCAGCGGCAGCCTGATAATCGCGCGAAGGCCCTCGCTCCGGTTCTCCAGCACGATGTCGCCGCCGTGGTGGCGGGCGATGGCGCGGGCGATTGACAGACCGAGCCCGACGCCGCCGGTCTCCCGGTTGCGCGACTGCTCCAGGCGGAAGAAAGGGGCGAACACCTGTTCCATATCGCCTTGCGGAATGCCGGGTCCGGCATCCTCGACTACGATGTCCAGGCTATCGGCACTCCTGACCAGGCTCACCTTGGCCTGCTCACCGTAGCGGACGGCATTTTCGACGAGGTTGCGGATTGCCCGGCGCAGCGAGTCCGGCCGGCAGCGATACAGCACCTTGGGCCCGTCATTGACGGTGACGTTTTGGCCCAGCTCCGCGAGATCGTCGCAGAGGCTGCCGACCAGTGCTGAAAGGTCGACGGTGCGCGTCGCCTCTACCGCGGCGTCCTCGCGCGCGAAGGCCAACGCCGCTTCCGTCATCGTCTGGATTTCCTCGATGGTCTTCAGCATCTTTTCCTGGAGTTCGTGATCCTGGACAAACTCCGCGCGCAGCCGAAGCGAGGTCAGCGGCGTGCGCAAATCATGGCTGATCGCCGCAAGCATCCGCGTGCGGTCCTCGACGAAGCGCTGCAGGCGCTCCTGCATGCGGTTGAAAGCCTCGGCGGTCTGGCGGATGTCGTCGGGTCCTGATTCCGGCAGCCGCGGCACGGCCTCGCCACGGCCGAACAGTTCGGCGGCATTGGCGAGCCGTCGCAGCGGACGCGCGATTGCCTGCGCCCCGAAAATCGCGATGGCGGACAGGATGAGCGCGGTGAGCGCCAGCGATATCGCCGATTGCGTTGTCCAGAAGGCGTTCGGCATTGCCTTGGCATAGGCGGCATTCAGCCAGGTGCTGTCGTCGAGGCGAACCGAAAGGCCCATGCCGTTTGGGGCGGCGTCCATATAAAGAAACTTGGCCGGCCGCGAGAAGGGCCTGCCACTGCCGGACAAATCCAACATGCGCGGCGGCACGGAAGGATCGGCGGCATCGACTGCGTTCGAAGCCTGTCCGTTCATGTAGGCGGCATATTTGCCGGCAATCCCGGGCAGCGGCTTGGCGAGCTGGGTAAATGCCTCCTGTTGCCAGGCGAGGGGATTGCTCGGTCCGTCATCCGAGGTCCAGAAACGCGTATAGGCCGTGCCGCTGACGTTGAGGATGTCGGGCCGAAGCGAGGGCGGTGTCGTGTCCAGCAGAAGTGCCAGCGAGGACGTGCGGCTGACGAACTCGCCCTTGGCCGCCGCGTGCAGGGCCTGGCCGCGCTCGTCCCACGAAATCAGGAACGTGATCGCCTGCGACAGGGCGAGCGCCAGAAGCACCAGCATGAGGAAGCGGGCCGCCAGGCTGCGTCTCCACAACAGCATCATGCCTGGGCCACCTCGGCTGTGAAGCAGTAGCCGCCGCCCCAGTGCGTCTTGATCAGCATCGGACTCTTCGGATCCGCCTCGATCTTCTTACGCAGCCGGCTCACCTGGTTATCGACGGCTCGGTCGAAACCGTCGGCGGTGCGCCCGACCGTGAGGTCGAGCAGCTGATCCCGGCTAAGCACGATCCCGACATGCTCGATGAAGGCGGTGAGAAGGCGGAATTCAGCCGTGCTGAGCGCGACGGCCACGCCGTCGAGACCGACCAGCTCGCGGCGGCCGACATTCAGCGTCCAGCGGTCGAACCGAAGTGCGTTCGACTTGAGACGGCCGCGCTGCGGCGGCAGACTGTGGACGCGCCTGAGCACAGCCTTGATCCGCGCCAGCAGTTCCCGCGGATTGAACGGCTTGGTCAGGTAGTCGTCGGCCCCGATCTCGAGGCCCACGATCCGGTCGATCTCCTCGGCCATGGCGGTGAGGAAGATGATCGGAACGTCGACCGTCCCGCGCACGTGCCGGCAGGCGGCGATGCCGTCCTCTCCGGGCATCATGACGTCGAGAACGATGAGATCGGGCAGGCTGCGGTCGAGCAGCCGCTTGAGCGCGGCGGTGCTGTCGGCGACGCTGACGCGATAACCCTGCTGGGTGAGGTATTTCCCGACGAGGTCGCGGATGTCCCTGTGGTCGTCGACGACCGCGATGTGCTGCGCCACTTCCATGCAATGCTCCAAAGCCGCCGCCAAATAGTCGGCCAGTATCGACGATATCTAGTTTGCGTCTACACGGATGATCACCTTCCGCACTATGGCGGCAATCTCGCACGGCATCAACAAACCGTGAGAAGTGTAACGAAGTGTATCAGAACGCTTCGCCTGCGACAGCTTGCGATGAACTGCCGGTCACCGGGACAAGGTTCTGCGACAGGTCCTGGCTAACTTGGCCTCGTCGCTAGCCGGGATTTCCGGTCTCTGCCGCCGGGCCACGCCAGGCGGCATCCGGACGGTGGTCCTCGCCAGCCTTTGATCGAAAGGATTGCACAATGGCCACATTGATCGTCAACGGCACGCCACGTGACGTCGAGGTCGACCCAGACACGCCGCTGCTATGGGTGATCCGCGAACAAGTCGGACTTACCGGGACGAAGTACGGTTGCGGGGTTGCCGCCTGCGGAGCCTGCACCGTCCATATTGACGGCGCCGCCACGCGCTCCTGCGTGCTTCCGGTGAGCGCGGTCGGGCCGGATCAGCAGATCACCACTATCGAGGGGCTTTCGCCGGACAGTTCGCATCCAGTCCAGCAGGCGTGGCTGGCGCTCGATGTGCCGCAGTGCGGTTATTGCCAGGCCGGCATGATCATGGCTGTGGCTGGTCTGCTCATGCAGAACCCGAACCCCACGGACGAGGACATCAATACCGAGATCACCAACATCTGCCGCTGCGGCACCTACAACCGGGTCCGTGCCGCCATCAAGCTGGCCGCCAATGGCGGCGAAGCCACGCAACGCGGTTGAGGAGAACAGTCATGAACGCCATAATTTCCATCTCCCGCCGCAGCTTCATCATCGGCGTGGCCTCCACGGCTGGCGGCATGTCCCTCGGGTTCAACGTGCCGTTCATCAAGCCTGCACTTGCCGAGGGCGCCGAGACCGCGCCGGAGATCAATGCCTGGGTGGTGATCAGGCCCGACGACACGGTGGTCATCCGCATCGCCCGCTCCGAGATGGGGCAGGGGACGCTGACAGGTCTGGCGCAACTCGTCGCCGAGGAGCTGAATTGCGACTGGTCGAAGGTCACGACCGAATATCCGTCGCCGGCCCAAAACCTCGCGCGCGACCGCGTGTGGGGCAATTTCTCGACTGGTGGCAGCCGCGGCATCCGCGAATCGCACGAATATGTGCGTATTGGTGGCGCCATTGCGCGTGAGATGCTGATTGCCGCTGCGGCCGCCGAATGGGGAGTGCCGGCCAGCGAATGCACCGCAAGGATGGGCATTGTCACGCATGCAGCATCGGATCGCGCCACCTTTTATGGACAGTTGGCCGCCGCCGCCGCGCGGATGACGCCGCCCGCCAACGTCACGCTGAAGGACCCGAAGGATTGGACCATAGCCGGCAAGCCGCTGCCGCGGCTCGATACGGCCGACAAGCTCAACGGCAGCCAGATTTACGGCGCCGATCTCAAGCTGCCGAACATGCTCAACGCGGCGATCCGGGCCTGCCCGTATTTCGGTGGCAAGGTGCAGAGCTTCGACGCGGCGGCGGTGGCTGAAATGCCCGGCGTGCGCACCGTCGTTCAGGTCGACGAAACCGCTGTTGCGGTTGTCGCCGACACGTGGTGGCGGGCGAAGACCGCTCTCGATGCCTTGCCGGTCGTCTGGGACGAAGGTCCCAACAGGCAGGTCACCAGCGCCTCGATCGCGGCGATGCTCGACGAAGGTCTCGGCGCAAATGACGCCTTCATCGGTGCCGAGCAAGGTGACGCGGGTGCCACCCTGTCCGCGGCCAACCGGACGGTCACGGCGACTTATGCCTATCCCTATCAGAACCACGCAACCATGGAGCCGATGAACGCCACGGCGCTCTATACGCCGGAGCGCTGCGAGGTTTGGGTGCCGACCCAGAATGGCGAAGCGAGCCTTGCCGCAGCGGCCGAAGCCGCCGGCCTGCCGGTGCAGCAATGCGAGGTACACAAGATCCATCTCGGCGGCGGCTTCGGCCGGCGCGGCAACTTCCAGGACTATGTGCGCCAAGCGGTCAGCATCGCCAAGCAGGTGCCGGGAGCACCCGTAAAGCTCATCTGGTCGCGTGAAGAGGACATGCTGCACGGTGCCTATCACCCGACCACGCGGTGCCGACTGACGGGCGCGCTCGACGCGGACGGCAACCTGACCGCTCTGCACATGCGTATATCCGGCCAGTCGATCCTTGCGGCGGTGCGGCCGGAAGGCATGCAGAACGGCATGGACCCGGTCGTCTTCCAGGGCCTCGTCCTCAGTGGCACGGAAGGCACATTGGGCTACACGGTCGACAATCTGCGGATCGACCATGCCATGCGCAACCCGCCGATCCCGCCAGGCTTCTGGCGTGGCGTGAACCTCAACCAGAATGCGCTCTACGTCGAGTGTTTCATGGACGAACTCGCCCATGCGGCCGGCGTCGACCCGCTCGCCTTCCGCCGCAAGCTTATGGCCAAGCATCCGAAACACCTCGCAGTGCTGGAGGCGGTTGCCGAACGGATCGGCTGGCACACCCCGCCCGCGGCCGGCATTCACCGCGGACTGGCGCAGATCATGGGCTTCGGCAGTTATGTGGCGGCGGCAGCGGAGGTTTCGGTCGCCGATGGGCAGCTCAGGATCCATCGTATCGTGGCGGCCACCGATCCGGGCCATGTCGTCAACCCCGCACAAGTTGAGCGGCAGGTCGAGGGCTCCTTCGTCTATGGCCTTTCCGCCTGCATCTACGGCGAATGCACCGTCAATGGCGGCCGCATGGAGCAGGAGAACTTCGACAGCTACGAGGTCATGCGCATGGCCGAAATGCCTGATGTGGAGACGATCATCCTGCCGTCCGGCGGCTTCTGGGGCGGCGTCGGCGAGCCGACCATCGCGGTCGCCGCGCCGGCCGTCCTCAATGCGATCTTCGCCGCCACCGGAAAGCGCATCCGCACGCTGCCGCTGAAGAACCATGACCTCGCATGACATGAGGCGCGCGAAGAACAGGCGCGGCGGACGATTGTTTGCGCCCGTTCTGTTTGCGGTGCCCATCCTGCTTGCGGCGCTTGCGGCCAGCGCGCCGGCATGGGCCGACGCGGCGCCCGGTGCGACCGCGTGCACCGGCTGTCACGGGCCGGCGGCGCTCGGCTCAGCCATCCCCTCGCTCGACGGCCACGCGGCGGAAGACATCGTCGCCCAGATGCAAGCCTTCCGTTCCGGTGAGCGCAAGGCGACAGTCATGGACCGAATAGCCAGGGGGTTTACCGAGGAAGAGACGCGTGCCATCGCCCAATGGCTCGCCAGACCGGAGGCGGCTCGCCATGCCCAGCCGTAGAGCCTTGATCGGCGGCGCGGCAGCCAGCGTCGCCGCGGCCGTCCTTGCCGCGCCGCAGGTACGCGCACAGGCGCAGCCCCAAGTGGTCGTGGTCGGCGGCGGCTTTGCCGGGGCAAGCTGCGCCCGCGCACTGAAGCAGCTGGATCGCGACCTTGCGGTGACGCTGATCGAGCCGGAGACAGCCTATCTGGCCTGCCCGTTCAGCAATGCCGTGCTTGCAGGGCTGCGCGGCATCGAGGCGCAGACCTTCGGTTATGACCGGTTCGACGACATCGGCCTCATCCGCAAGCGCGCTGTCTCCGTCGATGCCGAGCGCCGGCGTGTTCGGCTGGAGGACGGTACTGACATCGGCTACGTCAGGCTGGTGCTGGCACCTGGCGTCGACCTGCGCTTCGACGCATTGCCGGGCTACGACGAGACGGCAGCAGAGATCATGCCGCATGCCTGGAAGGCGGGTCCGCAGACGCTGCTGCTGCGCGACCAGCTCGCGGCGATGCCGGACGGTGGGGTGGTCATCCTCTCCGCGCCTGCCAATCCATTCCGCTGCCCGCCCGGCCCCTACGAGCGGGCAAGCCTGATCGCGCATTACCTCAAGACCAGTAAGCCACGCTCCAAGCTGATCATCCTCGACGCCAAGGACGCCTTTTCGAAGCAGCGCCTGTTCGAAGCGGCGTGGCGAGAGCTCTATCCCGGCCTGATCGAATGGGTGCCGCTGTCCTCGGGCGGCAGGGTGACGGAAGTCGACCAGACGACAAGGACGCTGGTCACCGAGTTCGGCAGCCATAAGGCCAATGTCGCCAACGTGATCCCGCCGCAGCGCGCGGGCAGGATCGCTCAGTCGGCCGGTGTCGCCGATCAGACGGGCTGGTGCCCGATCGACCCGGTCACCTTCGAGTCCCGTCTGCAGCCGGCGATCCACGTCGTCGGCGACGCGGCGATCGGCGGGGCGATGCCGAAATCCGCCTTCAGCGCCAACGCCCAGGCAAAAGCCTGCGCTGCGGCGGTCGCCGCGCTGGTCAGGGAGCGGCAGCCGGTGCAGCCGAAGCTCATCAACACCTGCTACAGCCTGGTCGCGCCCGGCTACGGTATTTCGATCGCAGGCGTCTACCAGCCGCGCGACGGCCTGCTTGCCGAGGTGGAGGGTGCGGGCGGCACCAGCCCGCTCGAAGCACCGTCCTCTGTCCGCGAACTGGAAGCGGCCTATGCGGAGGACTGGTTCCGGACGATCACCAGCGAAGTGTTCGGATGATGAGGACGGCTTGCGTCGCTGTTGCGGGATTGCTGCTTGCGGCCTCGCCCGGTGCCGGCGAGGAGGCGGGATCTTACGTCGTGACCGGCGATGCGATCATGCAGCCTCTGGTCGGCGGCAGGGGTGATCCGGCGCGCGGCGCCGCGCTGATCTCGGACCGGCAGCGCAGCCTCTGCACGCTCTGCCACAGCGGGCCGTTCCCCGATGCGCATCTGCATGGCACGCTGGCGCCCGACCTGACCGGCGTCGGGGCAAGGCTTTCGGAAGGCCAGATCCGGTTGCGCGTGGTCGACATGAAGCGGCTCGCGCCGAATACGATCATGCCTTCCTACTACCGGGTCGCGGAAGAGGAAGGCCGGCGCGTCGCCACCGCCTGGCGTAGCAAGCCGATCCTGACCGGCGAGGACATCGAGGATATCGTCGCCTATCTCACGACGCTAAAGGGATGATTATGCGCGAAGACCCGCTTCGAATTCATGGAGGCTTGGTCGGACGGCGGCAGTTTCTTCGGGCCGGCATGACCGGCCTACTGGTGATCAGCCTGCCGCGCTGGGCCGTTGCCCGTCCGAGCCTCGATGAAGCGATCCGTACCTTCACCGGGGGAGCCGACGTTCTCGACGGCCGCGTCCGGCTCGACCTGCCGTCTCTGGTCGAAAACGGCAACGCGGTCGGGATCACGGTCGCCGCCGAGAGCCCGATGACCGCGGACGATCATGTCCGGCGCATCGCGGTCTTCAACGAGAAGAACCCGGAGGCAAATGTCGCGGTTTTCCGTCTCGGGCCGCGCTCGGGCCGCGCCACCGTCTCGACGCGGATCCGGCTCGCGACCTCCCAGGTGGTGGTCGCGGTCGCTGAGATGAGTGACGGCAGCTTCTGGTCGAGCCGTGCAAGCGCGATCGTCACGCTGGCCGCCTGTATCGAGGATCTTTCATAATGGCGCGTGCGCTGGTCAACGTGCCGAAAGCGGCCAGGCAGGGCGAGGTCGTCGAGGTCCGAGCGATGATCGCCCACCCGATGGAAACCGGCTACCGTATCGGCCCGAACGGCTCCAACATCCCCCGCCACATCATCCGCCGCTTCGCTTGCACCTACAATGGGGAGGAGGTGTTTTCGGCCGATCTCTTTCCAGCGGTGTCGGCCAATCCGTTCATTGCCTTCACCCTTGTTGCCACGACGAGCGGCACGATCGACTTCACCTGGACGGACGATGCCGGAAAGACTCAAACGGCATCGGCCGAAATCACGGTGGGCTGATGCGTGCCCTCTGGGGCCTGGTGGGGATCATCGCGGCGGTCGTCTGCAGCATGGCCATCGCTGCCAGCATCGAAGACAGCGCGAAGCGCTCCGGATTCGACTTCATGACGCCGGAGACGCAGGCGCTGCAAGCCGACGACATGAGCAACCCCGGTATGCTGTGGGTGCTGCAGGGCGAGCAGCTCTGGCAGCAGCCGGAGGGTAGGGCGGATGTCGCCTGCGCCGGCTGCCATGGCGATGCCAGTCAGACGATGCGCGGCGTTGCCACGCGCTACCCCGCTTTTGACGAGGCGACAGGACGGCCGATCGACCTTGCCGGGCGCATCAATTCCTGCCGCGAGGAGCGCCAGCAGGCCGAGCCGCTAGTGCCGGAATCTGACGCGTTGCTCGCCCTGACAGCCTATGTGACGCATCAGTCGCGCGGCATACCAATCACACCGGCGACCGACGCCCGGCTGGCGCCGTTTCGCGACAACGGCCGGCGTCTGTTCCAGAGCCGTATCGGCCAGCTCGACCTCTCCTGCGCCTCCTGCCACGACGATAATTGGGGCAAACGGCTTGGCGGGAGTGTCATTCCGCAGGCGCATCCGACCGGCTATCCGCTCTACCGATTGGAGTGGCAGGCGGTCGGTTCGTTGCAGCGGCGCTTGCGCAACTGCATGATCGGGGTGAGGGCCGAGCCCTTCGCCTTCGGCGCGCCGGAACTCGTTGACCTGGAGCTCCATCTGACGGAGCGAGCCCGCGGCCTGCTTGTCGAGACGCCGGCCGTCCGGCCGTGATGCCGGCCTGCGGGCCGGTCTTCACCTGTCGCCAACGGACAGTTGATCGCAATGCGGCGCGCGCGGGCCTGGCAGGCCTTGCCAACCTCGCACATGTCATCGATATGTGCTTAACGAGTTTCACCGAAGGGTTTTGAGGCGCTTGCACTCAGTCGTCGAAACGTGGCGAAACGCGCAGTGTCGTGGCGCACGCTCGTGTGTACTTGACATGGGCTAACGATTTAAAGTTAAACAAAACGATGACATATCAAATACATAGGGTAGCTATCGCACCTATGATGGATTGGACTGACCGGCATTGCCGGTTCCTCCATCGCCAATTGACGCGTCGGGCGTTGCTCTACACCGAGATGGTGGTGGCTGACGCGGTCATCCAGGGCGCGCGCGAGCGTTTGCTCGGCTTCGACGATACGGAACATCCGGTCGCGTTGCAGCTCGGCGGCTCCGATCCGCAGAAACTTGCCGAAGCGGCGCGCATCGGCGAGGCCTTCGGCTATGACGAGATCAATCTCAATGTCGGCTGCCCGTCCGATCGCGTCCAGTCGGGTACGTTCGGCGCCTGCCTGATGAAAACCCCGGTCCTTGTCGCCGATTGCGTCATGGCGATGAAGGCTTCTGTCAGCATCCCCGTCACCGTCAAATGCCGGATCGGCGTCGACGAGCAGAATCCTGAGCCGGCGCTCGACGCGCTGGCGGACGGCGTTTTCGCGGCCGGCGCCGACGCGCTGTGGGTGCATGCCCGCAAGGCGTGGCTGGAAGGGTTGAGTCCGAAAGAAAACCGCGACATCCCGCCGCTTGACTATGACCGCGTCTATCGACTGAAGGCCAAAAATCCAAACAAATTCATTGGCATCAATGGTGGCATTCAATCTCTTGAAGAAGCGCTCGACCACATTGATCACGTCGACGGCGCCATGCTCGGCCGCGCCGCCTACCACACGCCGGGCATTCTGACGGGTGTCGACGCCGCGTTTTACGGCGACAAACCCGACGCGCTCGATTTTGCCGCGCTGATCGATGCCATGGCGGATTACGCGGCGCGCCATATCGAGCTGGGCGGGCGGCTTGGCCACGTCACCCGTCATATGGTCGGGTTGTTCCACGGCCTGCCGGGCGCGCGCCGCTACCGGCAGATCCTTTCCACGGACGCGACAAGGACCGGCGCCGGGCCGGATGTGCTGAAGGCGGCTTTCGCTGCAATCGATTTCAGCAGGACGGACGCCGAAGCCGCCTAACTGTTCAATCGCGCAAGATCATGCGGTCGCCGCGCACGTCGAAACCGGACAGCGAGCTGATGAAATTCATGCCGAGCAGGCTCTGGCCGAGCATGCCGGGCGCAGCAATCATGACCGGCATGTCCTTGCGCACGATCCCGCCGATCGCCAATTCGTCGGTTCTCACGGCTGCAGCGCGTGCCATGCCGTTGGCGGTAGAAACCGGTATGTTGAAATTGAGAACGGCTGGATTGAACCCTGCCGCTTGCGCATCCTGCGCCGTCAGCACCGTGCTGGTCGCGCCGGTATCGACCACGGCCCGGACCGGCGTGCCGTTGATCATGATGCGCGCTTCGAAATGGCCATTGCCGGCCTTGTCCAGGGTCACCGTGGCGTGGCCGTCGTCCAGGCCCAATGCCAGCGGGCTGCCGGGAACGAGGCCGGCCGTTACCCGGCTGGCGAAATCCTGCAATTCATAACGGTACTGATAGCCGGCGATCAGTGCGAGCACGATGACGGCCCAGGTGCCGAGATTGTGGGCCATCATGCCCAAGGGCCTGCCGGATCTGAGCAGGCCGGCGCCGATGAGGGCGACCAATGCGCCAAGCCAGATCAACCGGCTGAAATCGTAATTCTCGACGCCGAATGTGCTGCCGGCGGAATCGTTGAGCATGAGCAGAGCCACGCCTGCCCCGATCGCGATCATCACAACCCAGAAAAACCGGTTCATATAGAGCTCACGAGAGGGCGTCGCGTTCGCGCGCGAGGCGGGTTCGGCGCGTTTCCCGACGCGGTCTGCGTTCAACCATCTCCAGCCGGGCCGGCAGCTCGGCCATGACGTTGCGGCGGATTTCAGGGGTCATCTCAATCCAGGCGCCGATTTCCTCGCGCGTACGGCCGCAACCGAAGCAGAAGCCGGTTTTCATATCGATCGAACAGACCAGGATGCATGGGGATTCGATGGCCGTCATAATGTTCTCTCAGGATTCCCAAGGAATCCCTTGTCTCGCCTCCACATGGTGTAACGGCAAAGCCAATGCAAGCCCTCCGGAATGCGCCGCTGGCAACCGCTTTTGCGTCAATGCAAGCAGTTGTGCCGGCCGAGCAAGGCGGCTATGCCGCTCACCAACCCTAGGGAATGATCACCAACGACATGACCAGCGTGCTGCCCTTCGACGATTTTCGCAATCTTCTGGCGACCCTGCCGTCGGCCGACACGGCGGCCGAAGCCCGCGTCCATGCGCTGTTTGCCAAAGCCGACAAACCCAAAGGTTCGCTTGGCCGCATCGAGGACGTCGCCGCGTGGCTCGCTGCCTGGAGTGGCCGGGCGCCACCGGCGGTGAACCGGCCCCTGGTGGCGATCTTCGCCGGAAATCATGGCGTCGCCCGGCACGGCATTTCGCCGCGGCCTGTTGCTGCCACGGCGAACGCGGTCGAGCTTTGCGCGGCGGGCGGCGCGGCGGTCAACCAGATCTGCATCGCCAACGATCTCGGGCTGAAAGTGTTCGATCTTGCGCTGGATATTCCGACCGCCGACCTCACCGAGGGCGCAGCGCTTGACGAGCGCGGCTGCGCCGCCACCATGGCCTTCGGCATGGAGGCGATTGCCGGCGGCACCGATCTGCTTTGCCTTGGCGACCTCGGTGTCGGCAATTCCACTGTAGCAGCGACTTTGTTTGCGGCACTGTTCGGCGGCAAGGGCGCCGATTGGATAGGATCCGGATCAGGCGCCAATGCGGCGATGCAGGCACGGAAGGCAGAAGTGGTGGATGCCGCGCTAGCCTTCCACGGAACAAGTCTCAGGGACCCGCTCGAAGCACTGCGCCGGGTTGGCGGCCGTGAATTCGCAGCGATCGCCGGCGCCATCCTCGCCGCCCGGATACAGAAGATCCCGGTGCTGCTCGATGGATTGGTGGCCACAGCCGCCGCCGCGACGCTGCATGCAGCCAATCCCGCTGCACTCGACCATTGCCTTCTTGCCAGTCTGTCGCCGGAGCCTGCGCATGGTCGGACCGTCGAGCGTCTCGGCTTGCGCCCGCTGCTTGACCTCGGCGTGAGCCACGGCGAGGGGGCAGGGGCGGCGCTTGCCGCCGGCCTTGTCAAGGCGGCCGCGCTCACCAGCTCGGGCATGGCGGCGGCGGTTCGTTAGGCGACTAGCGCCGGCGCGCGGCAACCGTCTTTGTCGGCAGGGCCGGCAATTCCTCCATCACCCGGCTCAACGGGAAGATGGCGATCGCCTCGGTGCCTTCGCGCAGTTTGGAGCGAAGTTCGAACTCGCCGCCATGCATGGCGAGCAGGCCCTGGACGATCGGCAGGCCGAGGCCGGTGCCTTGTTCTGCGCTCTTAATGGCGATCGAGCCCTGGCCGAAGGCGGACAGCACGATCGGAATCTCGTCTTCCGGTATGCCAGGCCCATTGTCCTTGATGGAGAGATATTGTCCGCCGCCCGCCGTCCAGCCGACGCGCACGCGGATTTCGCCGCCGGTCCCGGTGAACTTGATGGCGTTAGACAAAAGGTTGAGCGCGATCTGACGAACCGCGCGTTCGTCGGCGAACAGGCGCGGCAAGGCGTTTTCGAAATCCTGGACGATACGGATGTCCTTGTTGCGCGCTTTCAGCTCCATCATATGACAGCAATCCTCGACCACCGAGAGCAGCATCATCGGCTCCTCGTTCAGCTGGTAGCGGCCCGCTTCGATGCGCGAGAGATCGAGGATTTCGTTGATCAGATCGAGCAGATGCTGGCCAGAGTCGTGGACGTCACGAGCATAGTCGCGATAGGTCGGGTTGCTCATCGGTCCGAGCACCTCGTTCGCCATCACTTCGGAGAAACCGAGAATGGCGTTGAGCGGCGTCCGCAGCTCATGGCTCATCGAGGCCAAGAAGCGCGACTTTGCCAGATTGGCGTCTTCCGCCCGTCGCCGCGCTTCGTCCGACATCGATTTCGCCGTGTCCAACTCAGCGATAAGCGCGTCCTTTTCGGAGCGGAACGAGAGCAACATCAAGGACGAGCGATTGAGCTGGCGCGCCACATAGGCGAAGAAGGGCAGCGACACGATCAGCAACCCGGCCATGACAAGCTCGGCCGGAATCCAATGTCTCGCGCCGGCATAGGCATAGACCGCCACCGGAACGGCAAAGGTCGACAGCAGCGCTCCGCGTAGCGATGACGCCGTGATCGCAGTCGCTGCCATGGCAAGCAGCAGCACCGCCGCCTTGAGCAGTTGGAACTCATAAACCTGGCAAGCGTCGCAACGGAGCCAAGCGAACCAGGCCCAGCCCAGGCCGCAAAGAAAATGACCGATCAGGAAATCACTGTGCGTTTGCAGCGGGTTGAGTTCGGCAGCTTCCGTCCGGTCGACGCGCCTCGCCATGAACACGACGATGGTGTAGCAGATGAGTGTGAAAAGCGCCCAGACGCCGCTTTCGTTACTCGCTCCAGCAAACAGACCCATTGCGGCGGTCGCCAGGACGAGAAGCGGAATGACGGTCGCGCTACCTATCATCGCACGGGCGTGGAGTTTCAAAAGCTCGCGGTCGAAATCAAGACTTCCGGCCTGCTGCGAAAGACGGTCGCGCGTCTTGCGCACCGCGCGCGCCACATCGCTGTTGCGATGGGGTTTCCTGCGGTCCACAATAAACTTGTCCGCTGTGGTCGAGCGTTGCAAGGGCATGGAGACTTCAATTTATACGGGCAGCGGGTTCAAATTGTTAAGCTACGTTCGAATGATTAACCAACGGTTTGCCATATGAACCGTTCGTGGTCGTGGCGACCGCGACAGCGATACATGCCGCCGCGGCCGCGAAGCCTGTCGCGCCGGCTGGTGGACTACGCGCTGACCCTCATCGTCCTCGGTCTGCTGATCCTGCTGGCCGCACGTCTTGACCGGATCGAGACGCGTAAGACGGAGGGCGCCGCCGTCGTCAATGACGGCGACACGATCACACTCGGCACTGAGCGCATTCGAATGCGTGGCATCGACGCGCCCGAATATTCGCAAATCTGCCGCAAGGACGGTGCCGACTATGCCTGCGGCAAGCTGGCGCGGCAGTCGCTGGTGCGTCTGATATCAGGCAAACCCGTCTCCTGCACCGGCTGGCAGCGCGATCGCTACGGCCGGCTGCTCGGCGACTGCAAAGCCGGCGACAAGGATCTCAACCGCGCCCAGGTCGAGGCTGGTTGGGCGGTGGCCTATAGCGATTTCGAAACCGAGCAAGCCGCTGCCCGCTCCGGCAAAGCCGGCATCTGGGCCGGCACTTTCGACGAGCCGCACGATTGGCGCGAGAGCCACGATCACGACGTGGTCGAAAGAAAGCACGGCACTTTGGCTTCGATCGGCGACGCCTTACGAGAAATTTTTCGCTTGTGGTGAGCAGCAACCTATAATTTGTCGGATCAAACAGGAGGATGGAATGAAACTCTTCGATGGCGGCCGCGCTCCCAATCCACGACGGGTACGCGTCTTCCTTGCCGAAAAGGGCATTCAGGTTCCGCTGGTGCCTGTCGATATGGGCGCGCTGGAGCACAGGCAGCAGACAGTCAGTTCGCGCAACCCGCTGCAGCGCCTGCCGGTGCTCGAGCTCGACGACGGCACAGTCATCACCGAATCCGTCGCCATCTGCCGCTATTTCGAGGAGCTGCATCCGGAGCCGGCTTTGTTCGGACGCGGCGCGCTCGGCAAGGCGTTGGTCGAGATGTGGCAAAGGCGCATGGAGTTCAACCTGCTCAGCTGCGTCGCCGCCGCGTTCCGGCACATCCATCCGGCAATGAAGGAATGGGAGGTTCCGCAAATTCCCGAATGGGGCGAGGCCAACAAGCCGAAAGCCATCGAATTCCTGAAACTCCTCGACGACGAGTTGGCGAACCAGGAATTCGTCGCCGGTGACGACTATTCGATCGCCGACATCACCGGGCTGATCGCCATCGACTTCATGAAGCCGGCGCGTATCAAGGTGCCGGAGGATTGCGCCAACGTATTGCGCTGGCATCAGGCGATCTCCAGCCGGCCGAGCGCCGCGGCTTGAGAATAAGTCCCCGAGAATGAGCGAAGAGCTGGAAAACTTCGCCGCGAGGGTACGCTCCTGCCGTATCTGCGTCGAAAACCCAGTCGGCCGGCCGTTGCCGCACGAGCCGCGCCCGGTGCTGAGACCCTCGTCGAGCGCCCGCATCCTGATTGCCAGCCAGGCACCGGGCACTAAGGTGCATGTGTCGGGCATGCCGTTCACCGACGCCTCCGGCGATCGGTTGCGAAGCTGGCTGGGCGTTAGCGCGGAAGAATTCTACGACACGACAAAATTCGCCATCGTGCCGATGGGCTTTTGCTTTCCCGGTCAGGATGCCAAGGGTGGCGACCTGCCGCCGCGCCGCGAATGTGCGCCGGCCTGGCGTGCGCCGCTGATGGCGCTGATGCCGCAGGTCGACTTAGTGCTGACGATCGGCCTCTATGCGCAATCCTGGCACATGGGCGCCGCGCGCCGGGCCTCGCTGACGGAGACGGTGATGGATTGGCGCACCATCTGGGATGCGCCCACAAACCCGAAAGTGCTGCCGCTGCCGCATCCGTCGTGGCGCAACACCGGATGGCTGAAGCGCAATCCGTGGTTTGAAATGGATTTGCTGCCGTTTCTGAGATCGGAAATCCGATATCGCCTCGGCTGAAGCGTGAGCAAGAAATCACTCGCTTTTGCGTCACTTGGCAGAATTTCTTTCTTGTGAATGGCCTAAATAAGAGGGATTATAGCCAATCTATTCCTATTCTATCCCCGTGGGAGCACCCAATGGACCGGCTTGACAGAAAAATCCTCCGCCTCTTGCAGGAGGACGCGACGCTCGCGGTCGCCGACGTCGCCAAGAAAGTCGGGCTGTCGACGACGCCGTGCTGGCGTCGGATCCAGAAGCTCGAGGAGGAAGGCGTCATCAAGCGGCGCGTCGCCATCCTCGATCATGAAAAGGTCAATGTGCGCGTCACCGTATTCGTGTCGATCCGCACCAATTCGCACAGCCATGAATGGCTGCGGCGCTTTTCGGAGGTCATCCAGGAATTTCCTGAGGTGGTCGAGTTTTACCGCATGAGCGGCGACGTCGACTACCTCTTGCGCGTGGTGGTGCCCGACATCGCTGCCTATGATGCTTTCTACAAACGGCTGATCGCCAAGATCGAGATCCGCGACGTCTCGTCGTCCTTTGCCATGGAGCAGATCAAATACACGACCGAGATGCCGCTGGACTACATGATGCTGGACAAGGAATCGGGCGCGAACGCCGCCTGAGGTGTCCTTACTTAGTTATTCTTTTTGTTGAGGAAACGCCACGGTGAGTTTGCCGGCTGCGTGATTGTGTCCGGCACCACATCGACGTTCACCACCTCCGCTTTGCGCACCGCGTAGCCCGACTGTATGACACTGGCTCCGTCGAGGATGAAGAGCTGGCTTTTCTCCATGCCCGGCTTAAGGGCGCCGGTCACGGAAACCGCCTGGTAGGCCTGCGACATCCGGTAGGGGCTGGCGGGCGTGACGAGCACGATCTGATTGGGCGGCGGCGTTGGCATGTGACTGCAAGCACCCGTCCATGGCACCAGCAGGAACTGGTAGACGAGATCGCCCTCGCGATCCACCGGTAGCGCGTATCCTGCCAGTTGGATGGTCTTGTCCCGCAGATTGAGGGACAGCGTCTCGCCATGATCAGGCATTCTTGCCGCTATCATCGGCAATCCGACACTTTCGGCGGCGGGCTGGGTCGACGGGCGCAGATCCTTCCAGAATATGCGCGCGGTTTCGGCGGAAGCGCTCGCTGCGTCGAAACAAAGCAACAACGCCGCGGCGGCCGCAGGCAATCCCAACCACTTCGTCATCCGCTCACCTTTTCGCCCAATAAAGCCGTCGCCCGCCATGGCGTCAACGTTCGAGCCGCATTACAAATCGGCGCGGATTTCGCCCGGTCAGCCTTTCCTGGCGAGCCGCTCGAGCGTTTTGGCATCGGAAAGTTCCCTTGCGGCATCCTTGCCGATCCCGCGTGCCGTCTTGTCGGTTGAGGCAGCCAGCTTTTGTGCCAGGGCAAGGGCAGGGCCGTGCAGACCCATCGATCGCTTGCCGATCGAACGAAGCGCCCAGTTCACCGCCTTCTTCACAAAATTGCGACCGTCGGTGGCATGCGCTTCGATGATCGACAGGAAGTCGAGGAAGGTCGCCTCTGGTTCGTTCTTCCGGTGGACCACCGACCAGGCCATCATGGCAAAAGCCGTGCGTCGAACGAATTCCCGTTCGTCGGCCGCGAACTCCACTATCAGTTCCTTCCAGCAATCCGTATCGACAAAGAGATCGGAGACGCCGTCGACAATATCCCATGAGTCGAAAGTCGCCGCCCATCGTCTTGCGTCTGCAGCAGAAAACCGCTCCGGGTCGGCGGTGACGGAAGCGATGAACTGCGCCTCCATGATGCCGGTCTGCCATAGCTCGAAGGCGCGCTCATGATTGCGCTTGATCTTCTTGGCAATCTGCCGCTGCACACCATGCGGGATGCCGAGCGCACGTTCGATCTTGATGCCATATCGCAGCATTCCGCGGCGATTTTCGTCCGAGCCGATCGAGCGCAAATGGACGACAATCTCTTCGGCGCTGGATTGCGGCGAAAGCTCGGGCACGACGAAAGCCTATTTTTCCAATCGCGCCAGCAAAGATGACGTATCCCAGCGCTTGCCGCCCATCCCCTGCACATCCTTGTAGAACTGATCGACAAGCGCCGTCACAGGCAGCTTGGCGCCGTTGCGATCGGCCTCCGCCAGGCAGATGCCGAGATCCTTGCGCATCCAGTCGACGGCGAAACCGAAGTCGTATTTGCCGGCATTCATTGTCTTGTGGCGGTTCTCCATCTGCCACGAGCCGGCAGCGCCCTTGGAGATCACCTCGATGACCTTTTCGATGTCGAGTCCGGCCTTCTTGCCGAAATGGATGCCTTCGGCCAGACCTTGGACAAGACCGGCAATGCAGATCTGGTTGATCATCTTGGTGAGCTGGCCCGAGCCGGCCGGCCCCATCAGCCCGACCATGCGGGCATAGGCATCGATGACCGGCTTTGCTTTGTCAAAGGCCTTTTGTTCGCCGCCGACCATGACGGTCAGAACGCCGTTTTCGGCGCCGGCCTGACCGCCGGAGACCGGTGCGTCGAGGAACGAAAAACCGCCCATTTGCGCCTTCTCCGCCAGCTCGCGCGCGACTTCAGCCGACGCCGTGGTGTTGTCGATGAAGATCGCTCCGTTCTTCATCGTCTGGAACGCACCGCCGGCTCCAATCGTCACCGAACGCAGATCATCATCGTTACCGACGCAGGAAAAGACGAAATCCTTGCCATCGGCCGCCTCGGCCGGCGTCGTAGCAAGGCCGCCGCCGTGCTGACCAACCCATTGTTCGGCCTTTGCCTTGGTGCGGTTGTAGACGGTGACATCGTGGCCGCCCTTGTTCCTGAGATGTCCGGCCATTGGATAGCCCATGACGCCAAGACCGAGAAATGCCACCGATGCCATGTTTTCGAATCCCTTCGAGCCTGTTTTCCGGCCTTCTTAGCGGATCAGGCAAAGCTATGGGAGTCAGCGGTGCAGATGGATCGTGATGCGCCGTTCGATCCATTCGACCCCGTGGCGCAATATCTCGACAATGACCAGATAGATGATCGCCGCCCAGACATACGACTGGAAGTCGAAAGTGCGCGAATAGGTGAGCCGCGTGACGCCCATCAGATCGTAAACTGTTATGATGGCGACGATCGCCGAGCCCTTGATCATCAGGATGATCTCGTTGCCATAGGGTCGCAGCGCCACGATCAGTGCTTGCGGCAGGATGATCTTCCACATCGTCTGCAATTTATGCAGGCCGAGCGAGGCGGCGCCCTCCCACTGGCCCCTGGGCACGCTCTGTATCGCGCCGCGCAGGATTTCTGCCTGATAGGCGGCGGTGTTGAGCGAGAAGGCGAAGATTGCGCAGTTGAACGCCTCGCGGAAAAAACCCCAGAGGCCTACCATCTCAAGTTGCGGCCGGAAGGAGCCTACGCCGTAATAGATAAGGAAGGTCTGCGCCAGCAGCGGCGTGCCGCGGAAGAAATAGACGTAGGCATAGGCAAGACCTGAAAGAAATCGGTTCTTCGACATGCGGGCGTAAGCGATCGGCACCGACAGGATCGCGCCGAGCACGATCGAGATGGCGACCAGCAAAAGCGTCACGCCAAGGCCCGTCACGTAGGACGGCGCGTATTTCTCGAAAAGCTCGCCGTTCCAGGCGAGGACGAGATAGGCGGTGACCCCAGCGAGAAAAGCGATCCACAGACAGACCAGCCCATAGCCGAGAATACGTTGCCGGGGCCAGCCGCGTGGCAGAGCCGGCGGTCGGTCGGTGGCGACTACGCTCATCGCTGCACCTGCTGGCGGCTGACCGCACGTTCGATCGCGTTGATGCCGAAGGATGATATGATGGCGAGGAGCAGATAGATAAGAGCGGCGACACCGAAAAACAGGAAGGCGTGCTTGGTGACGCGGGCGGCGACGCCCGCTTGCCGCAAGATATCGGTTAGCCCGATAGCGGAGACCAGGGCAGTGTCCTTGAGCAGGATGAGCCACAGGTTGGCGAGACCTGGCAGCGCGATACGGATAAGCTGCGGCAGCACCACAAGCCGCATCGTCTGCCAGCCCGACAGGCCAACCGAGTAGCCTCCCTCGTACTGTCCCTTCGGAATGGCGCTGAACGCGGAGAGGAAGACCTCGCTGGCGTAGGATGAGAAGACGACGCCGAGCGCGATCATGCCGGAAACAAAAGCGTTCACTTCGACCGAGGCAGTCGGGTCAAACAGGCGCATCACTTGCTGGATACCGATTTGCGCGCCGTAAAAGATGATGAACAGGGTCAGCAGCTCGGGCAACCCACGAAAGATCGTGGTATAGATATTGCCGGCCAGCCGCAACGAAGGCTCACTGGATTGCTTGGCCAGTGCGACCAGAAAGCCGATCACCAGACCGACAGGCAAGGTCGCGGCTGCAAGCGAGACGGTGATGAAAACGCCATAGGCTATGTCGTCGAGCCAGCCTTCAGGGCCCCAACTGAGCAGCGTCCAAACGCTTTGCATCCGCCTGCCTGTTCTCCTTCATGGGCTCTTTGAGAGCAGCGCCGCGTCGCCCCTCGTGCGCCGCTCCTTGCGCGAACAGCGGGGAACGTCCCGCCGTTCGCTGTCAGATCCAGAAGGATCAGGATTCGCCGCCGTAGACGTCGAACTTGAAGTACTTGTCGTTGATTTCCTTGTACTTTCCGTTGGCGCGGATGGCGTCGATCGCCGCATTGAACTGGTTGGTCAGCTCGGTCTCGCCCTTGCGCACCGCGATGCCGGCGCCCGGGCCATGGATCTTGATGTCGGGCGTGATCGCACCGATCACCTTGCAGCAGGCACCGTCCGGCGTGGCAAGCCAGCCTTCGAGGACAGTGATATCGTCGTTGACCGCATCAACGCGGCCATTGGCGAGATCGAGCTGGTATTCCTGCGCGGTCGGGTAAGGCTTGATCGTGCTGTCGGTGTAGGTTGCGGTCGAATAGTTGAAATGCGTGGTCGAACCCTGCACACCAATGGTCTTACCGGCGAGATCTTCCTTGGTTACGCCCTTGATGTCGCTATCCTTGGGCACGACGATCGCCGGCGGTGTGTTATAGTATTTGTGGGTGAAGTCGACCTTCTCGGCACGCTCCGGCGTGATCGACATCGATGCGACGATGGCGTCGAACTTGCCGGCCTGGAGCGCCGGGATGATGCCGTCCCAATCCTGCGCGACGAAAGTGCACTTCACCTTCATCTCCTCGCAAAGCGCCTTGGCAATGTCGATGTCGAAGCCTTCGAGCTGGCCATCGGCAGTCAGGTTGTTGAATGGGGGGTAGGCGCCTTCCGTGCCGATCCTCAGGGTTTTCTCCTGAGCCTGGGCAACGCCAAGCGTCAGCAGCGCAGCCGACGCGGCGAGCGCTATACGCAATGCAATTCGCATGATGGTCCTCTCTTTATGATCCCGGCCGTCGTTCCAAACGGCTCTGTGGGCGGTGCTTTTGACCGCCCGCTGGCTCGATACTCCCACTCTTTCTCAAGAAAAAGCAACTGCAAAACTGCCGCCCACGGGTTTTGCGTTCCCGGATAATGATGACGCTGGGGCAGGGATGCTAAAGAGGAAATAGGGGCGTCCGAATGCGGCTTCGGCAGTGACTCAGCGCCTCAAACCTGTCGTGCGCTCAATGAAGTCGGCTATCGATGTCGTGTCGTCGAGATCGAACACAGGCAGGCTCTCGCCCGCTATGGCGAAGTCGGCGGCGATGGCGATGATATGCGGATCATTTGCCGAAAGCGGTGCTTTGTCCTTGGCCTCCAGCCGCCGCGTTTCGATCTTGCTGTGCGCCTCACGCTTGTAGCCTTCGACCAGCACGATATCGGAGGTGCCTAGCCGCGACAGGATCGCGTCCAGCGTCGGCTCGTCCTCACCACGCAATTCGTGCATCAAGGCCCAGCGCCTGTCCGACACGATGGCGACTTCCGTGGCCCCGGCCTGCCTATGGCGAAAGCTGTCCGCTCCCGGTCTGTCGATGTCGAAATCATGATGAGCATGTTTCACCGTCGACACCCTCCAGCCGCGCTGGACGAGTTCGGCGACCAGCTTTTCGGTCAGTGTCGTCTTGCCGGAATTCTTCCAGCCGGTGATACCGAAGACGCGTCTCATCATGGCTTCATGCTCTGCAACAGACGTTCGGCTTGGGCAAGGTCGTCAGGCTTATTGATGTTGAAGAAGGCGTCGTGCGCGTGGTCCCCCGACGTCAGGATCGGGAATTCCACATCGACATGGTCACGCCCGTCGATGAAAGCGGTAACCCGCCTGATGTCCTCGTCGACCAGGCAGCGCCGCAAGGCATCGCGGACCTTCAGCGGCCAGAGCGCGAATGTCGGATGCCGTTTGCCGCCAGAACAGGCGACAGCGATCGCGTCGGGACGTTCTTCGACCGCCGCCGCCAACCGCTCAACCAGGTCCGTCGGCAAAAACGGCGTGTCGCCCGCAGCCGTGACAACCGCCTTGCAAGCCGTGCTGGCAGCAGCCCATTCGAGGCCGGTCAAGATCCCGGCAAGCGGCCCCGCAAAACCCTTCACGGTGTCGGCAAGCACCGGAAGCCCAACCCCGGCAAATCGTACCGGGTCCCCATTGGCGCTGAGCACCAACGGACCGACCTGCGGCGCAAAGCGGGCAACGACATGGTCCAGAAGCCTGCCGCAACCCAGCGCAAGCAGGCCCTTGTCGCCGCCACCCATTCGCCGCGACTGGCCACCGGCCAGAATGACGCCGGCAATCTCTCTGGTCATCGTCTGTCGTCCATGCGGTCCCGCTCGTCGTGAACGGCCAGCCTATATGCCGTCCGGCGCCATATCAGGTCCAGCGCTTTCGGCGGCGGTCTTTCGCCGGCCGACGAGCCGCTCGCGGTAAAGTGCATAGAGGCCGGAGCCGACGATGACGGTAGCGCCGAGTGTCATCGGCAGGTCGGGGATATCGCCGAAGATGACCAGGCCAAGCAGGATCGACCAGAGCAGGGCTGTGTAGCGGAACGGCGCGATGAAGGAGATGTCGCCAACCCGCATCGCCATGATGATGAACTGGTAGCCGATAACAACAAGCACTGCCGCCAGTGCCAGCAATGCCGTGCTTTCTCCGGCCATCGGCGTCCACCCGCCCATTGGTGAAAGCAGTGCCGCGCCGAGCAGCGTCATGGCAAGCGCTGTAGCAGTCGACACCAGTAATGTCGGAATGACCTGCGGTATCCGAGTGGTGGCGAGGTCGCGCACCGCGCAACAGGCAACGCAAGCCAGCGCCAGCAGCGAATAGATGCTGAACCCCTCGAAGCCGGGCCGAACAATGATCAGCACGCCGGCAAAACCGATGGCGATGGCCAGCCAACGCCGCCAGCCGACGCCTTCATTGAACACAAGTGCCGCGCCCATCGTCACCGCCAGCGGCAGCGCCTGCAGCACGGCCGAGACGTTGGCGATCGGCAGATGCGCCAAAGCAACCAGGAACGACACCGTAGCACCGGCTTCGCTGGCGATGCGCACCGCAACCATCGGCTGCAGCATCGAGGCGGGCAGGGCAAGCGCCCCGCGTTGCCAGGCGAGCAGACCTATCAGGAGCGAAGCGAACGCACCTCGGACCAGCATGACCTGCGCCATGTTCATGGATTCCGACAGGACTTTGGCGATCGCGTCGTTGAGGGTGAAGCCACTCATGGCCACCATCATGAACAACGCGCCGCGCAGGTTTGGCGAAAGAGGCAAGGCGATTACCGGTTGTGGTTCTGCATCAAGCGTCTAGCAGCCGGTCGCAAGACAGAAATGTCAAAAGGGCTAGGCCACAGCCTTATCTGCGGCCCGCGATCGTCTACAGGCCGTGCAAAGCAGGGGCCTGACGGCAATCCTTCCATCAATCGGCGAAATATCAGCCGCCGGTGACGCTCATGTGCCGCGACACCGACGGACGGTTGGTACGGCGGTCGATGATGAAATCATGACCCTTAGGTTTACGGCCAATGGCTTCATCGATGGCGTCGGCGACCAGTTCGTTGCCTTCGGATGCACGCAACGGCGCGCGCAGGTCGGCGGCATCCTCCTGGCCGAGGCACATATAGAGCGTGCCGGTGCAGGTCAGCCGGACGCGGTTGCAGCTTTCGCAAAAATTATGCGTCATCGGCGTGATGAAACCGAGCCGGCCACCTGTCTCGTCGACTTGGACGTAGCGGGCCGGGCCACCGGTCTTGTAGGGGATGTCGCTCAGCGTGAATTGCCGCTCCAGTGCTGCGCGCAGTAGCGACAGCGGTAGGTATTGGTCGGTGCGGTCGGCATCGATCTCGCCCATCGGCATGGTTTCGATGACCGTCAACTCCATGCCGCGGCCGTGCGCCCAGCGCAGCATTTCCGGCAGCTCGGCGTCGTTGAAATCCTTCAGCGCCACCGCATTGAGCTTTACCTTCAGCCCCGCCGCCTGCGCCGCGTCGATGCCGTCCATCACCTTGTCGAGATTGCCCCAGCGCGTGATCTGGCGGAATTTTTCCGGGTCCAGCGTGTCCAGCGAAACGTTGATCCGCTTGACCCCGCAATCGGCGAGCTCAGCGGCAAAGCGCGAAAGCTGCGAGCCATTGGTGGTCAGCGTCAGTTCTTCCAGCGCGCCGCTTTCGAGATGACGCGCAATCTGGCGCACCAGATGCATGATGTTCTTGCGCACCAGCGGCTCGCCGCCGGTAAGGCGCAGTTTCCTGACACCCTTTTCGATGAAGACCGTGCAGAGCCGGTCGAGCTCCTCCAGCGACAGCAGATCCTTCTTGGGAAGAAACGCCATGTCCTCGGCCATGCAATAGGTGCAGCGGAAATCGCAGCGGTCGGTGACCGACACCCTGAGATAGCTGATCGTGCGACCAAAAGGATCGATCATGTCCATGCTGGTACGTTTCCCGTGGCTGCGAACGGCATCGTTATATATGGCTATGTGATACGATCCAACCTGCCATTCAAGATAAGAGATCTCGATCTTTGGTAACATCGCGCCGCCGACAGATTGTGTCGGAAGTCTCGAAGCGGCCTTTTCCCGCTGCGCGAAGCGGCGTAGGGAAAGGACAGATAATGCGGAATCTACCACCATGACGGCGCCGAAGGAACTCAGGGTCTCGAAGGACCGCAAGCTGCTTACCGTGACGTTCCCAGGTCATCAGCCGTTCGAACTGCCGGCGGAGTTCCTGCGTGTTGTCTCGCCATCGGCCGAAGTGCAAGGCCATTCGCCCGAACAGCGCGTGACCGTTCCCGACAAGCGCAACGTTGCGATCCTGAAGATCGAACCGGTTGGCAACTATGCCGTCCGCATCACCTTCGACGATTTCCACGATACCGGCATCTTCACCTGGAACTACCTGCATACGCTCGGCCATGAGAAGGACGCACGCTGGGCCGCCTATCTCGCCGAACTGGAGGAGAAGGGGCTAAGCCGCGACCGTTAGCTTCCGCCGGGCCCTGTCGTCAAAACGTCACCGACATAGAGTAGCGCCGGCAAAGGTCCGGAGAAGAAAAATGTCCGTCATCACCACGGTCGAACAGCTCGAAGCGCTCTATGGCCTGCCCGGCGAGACATCGCTGGTCAAGGAACTCGACCACGTCATCCCCGAATATGCCGCCTTTATCGAAGCCTCGCCCTTTGTCGCGCTCGCGACCAGCGGGCCGGGAGGGCTGGATTGCTCGCCGCGCGGGGATCTCGCCGGCTTCGTTCGCATTCCCGATCCGAAAACTCTGATGATGCCGGACCGACGCGGCAACAACCGCGCCGATTCGCTGAAGAACATCATTCGCGATCCGCGCGTCGGCCTGTTGTTCCTGGTGCCAGGCTCCGGCACGACGCTGCGCGTCAACGGCCGCGCCCATATCACCACCGACGCCGAGCTCTGCGCCTCGTTCAGCGTCGACGGCAAGCCGGCGCGCTCGGTCACGATCATCGACGTCGATTCGGTCTATTTCCAGTGCGCCCGCGCCATCGTCCGGTCGGAACTCTGGAACCTGGCAAGGCATGTCGATCCGAAGTCGCTGCCGACACCCGGAAAGATCCTGGAAATTACCAGCCGGAAAGGCATCGACGGCGAGGCCTACGACAAGGAATGGCCGGAGCGCGCGAAAAAGTCGATGTGGTGAGCGGATCGCTCCGCGAGCTCCAAACCGATTTCCACCCTCGGGTCAGGCCCAAGGCAGGTTTTTGGGTCCGATGCTCCGGTCACGCTTCTTTGAGAACGTCGGCAATCTTACGCATCTGTTCGCCGATCATGTCGCATTGCTCCGGCGTCGACTGGCTCATCGCTTTCTCGATCAGCGCCATATGGACCTTCAGCGCCTGCATCAGCAGTTCCGTGCCGGCTTCGGTCAAGGTCAGCCGCAGGACCCGCTTGTCCTTCTGGTCGCCTTCGCGGCGCAGCAGGCCGCGTGTCTCGAGTTGCGGCAAAAGCATGGTGATGTTGGAGCGGCCGACCAGCAGCCGACGGGCGAGATCGTGCTGCGACATGCCGGGATGGCGATAAAGGTTCATCAGCACGTCGAGCTGCGCCGGCTTCAGGTCCAGTGGCGCGAGTTTCACCGCCAGCGTGCGCTCCAGCACATGGCAAGCACGCGCCACCGCGACCCAGTTGCGAAAACGCGGGTTGTCCCAAGGTAGCTCTTGTTTAATGTTCATGTTTGAACTATTATGTTCATGCTTGAACGAATGGATGGATCGCCACTATGGCATCATTTGGAATGAAGGTCATCCGGGGCGTGTTTGCTGCCGCCGAGCACGTAGCTCCGCGGCTTACCGGGCGCGCGGCGTTCGAACTGTTCTGCCGCACGCCGAACGCCAAGATCCTCAGCGACGGCGAGCGACGCGCCGTCGACCGCGCCGCCGGCTTCATGGCCGAAGCGCGCCATCATTGGCTGAGGACCGGCACCGGCTGCGTCATGGTGCATGAATTCCGGCCCGAGCCGGGCAGGCGGGCTGCTGGCACGGTGCTCGTCATCCATGGTTGGCGTTCGCGCACCGAATATATGCGCACGCTGATCGAAGGCTATCGTGACGCCGGTTACAAGGTTGTCTCGCTCGACCTGCCGGGCCACGGCCAATCGCGGGGCCGTCGGCTTACATTGGTCAGCGCCGTCGAAGCCGCACGGCTGACCGGCGAATGGTTCGGCCCGTTCGTGGCGGTCGTGGGACATTCCTTCGGCGGCGCCGTCGCCGCCAATGCCGTCGTCGGTTCGGTCAAGAACATTCCGCCCCTGGCGGCCGAGCGGCTGGTGCTGATCGCGGCGCCAAGTTCCCTGCCGGCAATCTTCAACGATTTCAGCCGCATGCTCAGTGTCGGCCCACGCTCGCAGGCCGCCATGGCCGACCGGGTCGAACGCATCGCAGGCCGGCCTCTGCACGAATTCGTCGGCGACCGCCAGCTTGCCCATACGCCAGTGCCAACGCTGGTCATCCATGCGCCGGACGACCGCGAAGTGTCCCCCGACCACGCAAGGCTCTATGCCGGCGCCGGAGACCATGTCAGCCTTTACTGGGCCGACGGACTCGGCCATCGCCGCATTCTCGCCGATAAGGGCGTGGTCGAGCGTGCGATCGGCTTCATTGCCGAACGCCGAGCACCGTCGCTGCTGCATTGATCAGGAATATCTCGTTTCTCCGTACCGGATAGGGAATTCGGTCCTCATCACGGTCGGCATTTGTCACGCCGCGTCCGTGCCGCCATCACCTTCCACGCCGCCATAGCTCCGGCCACCGTCGCCAGAAGGGCGGCGCGCGATGCGCCGTCTCGCGCCTGGATAGACATGCCGTGCTGCACGGTCGCGTAGAAGGTGGCGGCAGTGCTGCTGTCGAAATCTTTGGGCAATTCGCCTTCCGCCACGCCACGTTTCAGCCGCCTGAGCAAGGCGGCGCGGCTTTCGGCGCGGCGGCGGCGCAGGTCATCGCAGATGGCGCCGCGGCTTGAGTCCTGGTGCAGCGCGCCGAGCGCGATCAGGCAGCCTTGCGGACGATCGGTCTGCGAATATGCCTTGGCCGTCTGGCGCAGGAAACGCTCGACCGCCTGGCGCGCCGTCGGTGCCTTTTCCAGTGCGCACCAGATATCGGTGCCTTCGACCTGCGTGTAGAGCTCGACCGCTTCGAGAAAGAGCGCTTCCTTGCTGCCGAAGGCGGCGTAGAGGCTGGGCGAGTTGATGCCCATCGCCGAGGTCAGGTCGCTGATCGACGCGCCCTCATAGCCCTTGGCCCAAAACACCTCCATCGCGCGCCGCAGGGCAGCGGTTCGGTCGAAGGTGCGGGGGCGACCTCGTACTGGCATGGCACCCTTTCTGTATCGATTGATACATAAATCAGTTGACACACTCCGGCAAGGCTGCCAGAAATTTATGTACCGATCATTACAAAAATGGAGAAATAAATGTCATCGCAAGGCTTGAACGGCAAGGTCGCGCTCGTCACCGGCGGCAGCCGCGGCATCGGCGCAGCGATTGCGCGAAGGCTCGCGGCCGACGGCGCCAGCGTCGCGCTCACTTACGTGAATGGCGGGGAGCAGGCCCGCGCTGTCGTCGAGGATATCCAGGCGACCGGCGGTCGCGCCATTGCCATCAAAGCCGACAATCGCGACGCCACCGCAATCCAAGCGTCGGTGAGCGAGACGGTGAAGGCCTTCGGGCGGCTCGACATCCTCGTCAACAGCGCCGGCATCTGGCGCGCCGCGCCGATCGATGAATTGCCGCTCGCCGACTTCGACGAAACCATGGAGGTCAATGTGAGAGCCCCTTTCGTGGCGTCGAAGGCAGCAGCAGTGCATATGGGCGAGGGCGGTAGGATCATCTCTATCGGCAGCAATCTGGCCGAGCGCGTCACCGACACCAGCCTTAGCGCCTACTCGGCCAGCAAAGCGGCATTGGTCGGCTTGACCAAGGCACTGGCGCGTGACCTCGGTTCGCGCGGCATCACCGCCAACGTCGTTCATCCGGGCTCGACCGATACCGATATGAACCCGGCCAGTGGCCCGCACGCTGAGCACCAGCGGCAGAAGATGGCAACGCCTCGTTTCGGCAAAGCTGAAGAGATCGCCGGCATGGTCGCCTGGCTGGCAGGTCCCGAAGGGCGCTTCGTGACAGGCGCCGCACTGACTATCGACGGTGGCGCCAACGCCTGAACCGTGCACTAATTCCCGGAACCGGAGCGGAATCAAGTCGCTACTGACGTCACGGTGTTGTGAAACTGTTCTGCAACAGACTTTCCAAAATTTATGGAAGCTTAACGAAATCGGTATGAATCAGTATAGTCGCGTCTTACACCCGTCATACGGTGGGCGAGACCGTCAAGCGGCTCGAAAATGGGCGGTGCGGAACGGGAACCGGTTGCAGCCGGAGCGGGTGATCGATGAAATTCCTCGGAAACAAAGCAACCGTGATGCCGCTTGCGGTGATCGCGGCTATGCTGGCCTTCGGCATGCCGCAGGCAGACGCGCAAGGGCTTTTCGAGAGGCTTTTCGGCGGCGGCATCCGGCACACGCCGCAAGGTGATTTTCCCCCGCCGCCGTCAAGGCAGAAGTCACGATTTAAGCCAAACGCAAAGGCGCCGGCCGTTTCCCGAGGCGCAGGCAACAAGCGCAGCGGAGGAGGGGGCGGTGCCGTCCAAATCAGCAGCCCGTCCTATTACACCTACAAGAGCGATCCACTGGTGCGTGTCGACTTCTCGACGCTGGCGGTAACGCCGGAGCCGGCAGTGCCACAAGATGCCGCCTTTCAGCCGTCTTCCGCCACTCCACCTTCAGTCACTGGCGCCGCCTTCCGCGAAGCGATCGCCGGCCTTGGTGACTTCGAACTCTATGCCGAAAAAGACATCGCCAAGGCGCTTGTTGCCTATTACTCGGCCAATCCTGATTTTATCTGGGTAGCGGGAACCAGTGCCAACAGCCGCGCGCAAGATGCGGTGCGGGTGCTTGGCGAGGCGGCGAGCTATGGCCTCACACCTGCCGACTACACGGTGGAAGTGCCCGCCGCCAGCGCATCGACCAGCGACGCCGATGCGCGGCTGAAGGGGCTCGTCCGCTTCGAGATGGCACTGTCGGCGCGCGTCCTGCGCTATGTGCATGATGCGCAAAGCGGCCGCGTCGACCCCAATCGCATGACCGGATATTATGATTTTCCGGCTAAGCCGATCGACATGGAAGGCGTGCTGAAAACGCTGGCACGCACCCAACAAGCGCGCACCTATCTCGAATCACGGCATCCGCAGAACGTGGAATATCAGGCGCTGCGCGTCGAACTGGAATCGCTTCAGGCCAGCGCCGAAGACGAGATAGTCGTCGATCCCAAGCTGTTGCTGAAGCCAAGCGAGACCAGCCCCGAACTGCCGAAGCTTTTGGCGAAGATCGCGCGCAACCTCGACGACGAGATGGGTGGCGCCTATGGCGAGATATTAGCCCGGCTCGCCACGAGCGAAGTCTATGACTTGGAACTGGTGCCGGTTATCAAGGCGGTGCAGAAGAAGGCCGGCATGAAGGGCGACGGCGTCATCGGTCCGCGAACCGTGGCGGCGCTGGCCGGAACGTCCAAGGTCGACAAGATCCAGAAAGTAAAGGTCGCGCTGGAAGAGTTGCGCTGGCTGCCATCCGATCTAGGCAGTCCGCGCGTCTTCATCAACCAGCCGGCGTTCACGGCAAGCTACATCGAAAATGGCGAAGAGAAGCTGAAGACCCGCGCCGTCATCGGCAAGGCCGCCAACCAGACGTCATTCTTCTACGATCAACTCGAGCAGGTCGACTTCCATCCCTATTGGGGCGTGCCGCAGTCGATCCTCGTCAACGAGATGCTGCCCCGGCTGCGCCGGGATCCCGGCTATCTCGACCGTGCCGGCTACGAAGTGGTCAACGCGCGTGGCAAGCGCATTCCCTCCTCCTCGGTCAACTGGGGCGCCTATGGGGCGAAGATACCTTATGGTGTGCGCCAGCTGCCGAGCGAGGCCAATGCGCTGGGCGAGCTGAAGATCCTGTTCCCCAACAAGCACGCAATCTACATGCACGACACGCCGCAAAAGTCGTTTTTCCAGCGTGACATGCGCGCACTCAGCCATGGCTGCGTTCGCCTGCAGGATCCGCGCGGCATGGCGGCGGCCGTGCTCGGCACCTCGGTCGACTATATCGCGGAGAAGCTGAAGCATGGACATTCCACCGAGAAGGTTGCGCGCACGATCCCGGTCTATGTCGCCTACTTCACCGCCTGGCCTGATATGTCCGGCAATGTCGAATACTTCCATGACGTCTATGACCGCGACACGCGGCTGCAGCAGGCGCTGGACAGCACCGAAGCGGTGCGCTCGCCGGCAAGCTGAGGAACCCAACCTGCGGAAAACGGCTGCGAGGGAGGCCCGAAACAGATAGAACTTTCGCCAAACCAAGCTGCGCTCCAGCTTGGTTTGTTCCGGACGCTTCAAGGGAAGTCGGCCGCATGTATCGCCCGGAGGCCCCGATCTATTTCGGCTCGGCAGTCACGGGATCATAGGTGATTTCGACTTTCGCCTTGTCGGTTGTGTAGTAGGTGACGGTGTAGGCGCCGCTGTCCCAGTCGACCTCGTCGACGTAGCGAAAGTCGTTGCGCTGCTCGACCTTGGCGATGATTTCAGACAGTTTCCTGGCATTCGGCGGCGGCAACGGGCTTTCGTCCGCGGCAAGTGCCGGTTCACCCAAAAAGAGAACTACGACACCTGTCGCCAAAACAAATCTGGACATGGCTTCCCTCACTGTTGGAGGAGCAGAAACTCGCGGCCTTGCAGGTTTGTTCCGGATTTCCGGAATGCACACTCATCCAACCGCGCGAATCACGCCCGATGCATCGCATTGTCGCTGCCCACGTTTACGGAGCAACTATCGCAGATCACTCCTCCTCGGGGAAGAGATGGGCCAGGGCCGGGTCGAACGCGAGCTCCAGAACGTCACCAGGTTGAAAGATCTTGTCTTCATTGAAGGCTGCAATGAGCTCGCGATCGTCGCGAAGTGTCAGGTCCACAACCGTCTCGTTGCCCAACCGCTCGGCATGTGCCACGACACCATGCAGCATGCCTTTTCCAGATTGCACCGCCCGGAGATACTGCGGACGGATGCCCAGTATGGCCTTACCGCCCTTCCGGAAAGGGCGTCTTTTGGTCGCTACCGTGATCGGCTCCAGGGATTGGTTGCCAACCGTTGCCGCTTCTCCATCGAGGTCGAGGACGTCGACATTCAGGAAATTCATCGACGGGGCTCCCAGAAAGCCGGCTACAAACCTGTTGGCCGGCTCGTGATAGAGCTCCATCGGCGCTCCGATCTGCATCACTTGACCGTCCTTCAGGACGACGATCCTGTCGGCCAGCGTCATCGCCTCGACCTGGTCGTGGGTGACATAGATCATCGTTGTGCCCAGTTGCCTGCGCAGCCGGCCGATTTCCATCCGCATATCCATGCGCAGCGCGGCGTCGAGATTGGAGAGCGGCTCGTCGAACAGGAATACGGCCGGTTTCCGGGTGATTGCGCGCCCGATAGCCACTCGCTGGCGCTGGCCGCCCGAAAGCTGACTTGGGCGGCGGTCGAGCAAATGTTCCATTTGCAGGATGCGTGCGGCCTCGGCGACCTTCTGCTGCTTTTCCTGCTTGGAAGCACCCGCGATCGTAAGACCGAACGCGATGTTCTCGCGCACGGTCATGTGCGGAAAGATGGCGTAGCTCTGGAACACCATCGCAACACCGCGTTCCCTAGGTTGAAGCTCGTTGACCACCCGGCCTCCGATCTCGAGGGTACCTTCGGTTACGTCCTCGAGTCCGGCGATCACGCGCAGCAAGGTGGACTTCCCGCAGCCTGACGGTCCGACAAAGACGACGAATTCGCCCTCGTTGATGTGGATATCGACGCCTTTGATGACGTCGACGCGGCCATAGGATTTCTTGATGCCCTTGAGCGAGACCTCAGCCATGAGCGATGGCTCCTGTTCCTGATTCTTCGGGGCTGCCAGCACATGCCGTCATGGGCCACTGACCCAGATCCGCTGGTCCTTGAGCACGAGGGCCATATTCACCCCTTCACACCGGTCGAGGCGATCGATGCGATGAAGGCGCGCTGCAGGAGGAGGTAGAAGATCAGCACCGGGACAGTGATAAGGGTGAGATACGCCATGACTTCGCCCCAGGCCACGTTGAGTTGAAAGAAGTAGCCGAGACCGACCATGACCGGGCGGCGGTTTTCCTGCTGCACCACGATGAGCGGCCATAGATATTGGTTGTACATGACGAGGAACTTCAGGATGGCGGCGGTCGCCAGAACCGGCCCTGAAAGCGGCATGACAATACGATAATAAATCTGCCACCAGCTCGCGCCCTCCACCCGGCCCGCCTCGACCAGCTCGCCCGGCAGCCCTTTGAAATATTGCACGAACAGGAAGATCGTCAGCCCGTCCGCGATCCACGGGATGATCTGCACCCGGTAGGTGTTCAGCCAGCCCCATTGCAGCCCCTCGAGCCCGATCCAGGGCAGTTTCGAGACCAGGAGCAGGAGCGGGATAGCGATGGTCTCGAAAGGGATGATCAGCGTGGCGATGACGATCGAGAGCACCACATCGCGTCCCTTCCACCGCAGGAAAGCGAAGGAGAATGCGGCCAGCGAACAGATCAGCAAGGACAGAAGCACGGTCGCTCCGGTGACCAGAACCGAGTTCAAGACGAACAGGCCGACCGGGGCCCGCCGGAACGCTCCGAAATAGTTGTCGAGGCTAATGTCCCCCACGGGCAGGAAGGCGCGCAGGCTGGAGGTGTCCGCGAGGAGCTGATTGTCGGGCTTGAAGCTCGAGTTGATCATGAACACGAGCGGAAAGAGGAAGATCAGCGCGATCAGGCACAGCACCAGATAGCGGACGAAGAGCCTCAGGCCGTAATTGTCGGGATTAAAAGCCATCTTAACGCTCCCGAGTCAGCCAGCGCTGGATGAGTGAGATCGCTAGCACGATCGCGAACAGGATGACCGAGATGGTCGAGCCGCCCGAAATGTCCTGCTTGCCATAACCGCGCTCGACCGCCTGGAAGACGAGGGTCTGGGTGCTGTCTCGCGGACCGCCATTGGTCATCACGTCGATCTGGGCGAAGAGCGCGAAGCCCTGCATGGTGATCACGACAAGGACAAGCACGGCGGTGTAGCGCAGGCCCGGCCAGGTGACATAGCGGAAGGTCTGCCATTTCGAAGCGCCCTCGATCGCAGCGGCTTCGTAAAGCGTGGGGCTGATCGTCTGCAACCCAGCCAGCCAGATGACCATATGGAAGCCGACCGCCTGCCAGATCGACATGGCCATGATCGCAGGCAGCGCAGTCGAGGCTTTACCCAGCCAGTCGACGGGTTGGAAAAGGCCGAAGCTGAGGCCGTGGAGAATGCTATTCAACAGCCCGTTCTGGCCGTCATAGATGAACCGCCAGAGGAGCGAGACCACGACGATGGAGACCACCACCGGCATGAAGTAGATGGTCCGGAATACGCTGATGCCCCTGAGCTTCTGGTTGACGAGCAAAGCAAGCGTCAGCGCGAGGCCGCCCTGCATCGGCGCCACGACCAGGACGAAAAGGAAGGTGTTTACCAGCGCCTTCATGAACACAACGTCGCGGGCGATGACGACCATGGCGTTCTCGCCGGACTGCCAGCGAAACCATTCACGCATGCCACGATACTGGGGATAGTCGTCGCTACGGGTGATCGCACGCAGGCGGGGATACTGGACTTCGCCGGCCTCGTCTCGGACCACTTCGCCAGCATCGTCGCGCTCTGGCTCGAGGGTCACCACTGCAAAGCCCAGGAGCTGACGATAGTTTTCCACCCCGACGAACTGGGTGGGGTTCGGCGACAGCAGTCGCTGATTTGTCAATGAGAGACCGATCGCGAAGAAAAACGGCAGGACGATGAATGTGAGGATAAGTGCGAAGCCCGGCAGGGCGAATGTCCAGCCCGTCCGGTTCGACAGGGTTAGTTTCGACGCCATTTGCGATATCCGCCCAGCAAGCCAGAAAGCGTGGAGTCCGCGGCTGGCGAGGACCCCGGCGCGACAGAACTACCGATGGCCGTAGCCGCGGTTGCTTTCGATGTCGGCGTCGATCTCGTCGACCGCCGCATCAAGCGTGTCGGCCACATCGGCACCATTGGCGATGTCGGCCAGCGCCTTGGTGAAGACCTTGGCCTGGACCACGTAGCCCGGCGTGACCGGGCGCACCAGCGCCTGTGCCTTGGAGAGATCGAAGAACATGGCGAGCGGGCCGCCATCCCTGTAGTTCTTTGTCATCTGTGCCGCCGAGGGCGTGGGCGGGATCAGGCCGATGCCGTCGGAGAAGGCGGCTAGATATTTGTCCTGCGCGGCGAACTTGATGAACTCGGCAGCACCTTCGGGATACTTTGACTTGGCCGAGATGCCGAACTGCCATGAGCCCGCGCCGATCTTGTTGCCTTGGCCGAAGTCGGGTGCTGGAAGGAAGACAACGTCATCCACGGCTTCCATCGTCTCCACCGCGCGCCAGTTGCCATTCCACTGGAAGGCGAACTTCCCCTCGATGAAGCCGGTCTGCTGATCGGCGGGATCCTCGCTGGTGCCAGGCGCATAGCCTCCGGTGAACAGCGATTGCCACCACTTGCCAAACGCCTGTGCAGCCTCGCCGTTCAGCGCGCCTTCCGCGGTCCGGTAGGTCGAGCGGTCGACAATGTCGCCGCCGAAGCTCTGCAGGAATGGCGAGAAGGCATAGGAGTACCATTCGGCTTGATCGTTCATGCCGAGATCAAGGGCAAATTCATACTTGCCGGAGGCCTTGGCGGCATCGAGCGCGGCCATGAATTCCTGGTTCGACCAAGGCTTGTCGAGGGTCGGGGTGCGCAGGCCCAGCTCGTCCAGCGTCGATCGGCGAGCAAAAAGCGCCACCGCCGCGTCCCACAGACCGACCGAATAGAGCTTGCCGTTCCAAACACCTTTGGTGCCGGGCAGGAAGTCGGCGAACTCGCTCTCGTCGATCGGCAGCGGTTGCAGATAGCCTGCCCAGGCCCAATTGGGCATGATGGGGCCATCCACATCCAGGATGTCGGGCAGGTTGCCTGCTAGGGCAGCGGCCGCGACTGAATCGTTATAACTCTTCTCTGGAAAGCTCTCGATGGCCAGCGTCCAGTCGGACTGGCTGGTGTTGAAATCCAAGACGATCTGGTTGAGGATTCGCGACTCCACCTGGTTGCCGGCGCCGTGATACCACATGGTCAACTTCGTCTGCGCCAGCGCGGGCATACACAGGCAGGTAGACGCGATCACCACGCCGGCGAGGTGTTTTGTCAGATTCATTGGCCGTTCCTCCCTTTTGACTTAAGGACGCTTCTGCACTCAAGGTCATCCTCAAGGGCCGCCAGGACACGGGGCCGGAAGCCAGCGTCCTAGTTTCGGGTCGGCCGCTACTGGCCCTTGATGGGGTTCAGCAATGTTTGCGGAAGCCGGGAGCATTTGCAATTGCGCTGTTTCACCTTGGTCGGAGCAGGAGGTCGACGGCGATTTCCTCTCGTCAATTCCCGGTACAATCACTGAGATAGCAGCTCACCTAGGACGATTTCGTCGTCCGTCAACTTTCTCCCGGGCTGCGTTCAATATGCAGACTGCTGTTGCCTCAATGGCTCTGACATGGGGAAGCACCCTAGACGAAGGTTCCGCCGGAGCTCTTCCTCGGCATGATGAATATCGCCCGCGACCCCGACGCTGTGCGCCGCTGGATCGAAGGATTCAACTGACGCCCGTTTCTGTACGGTTTCTGTACGCGAAGGATAAGCGGTATGGCTAAGTGCTTGAAAAGATGGTGGGCGATGCAGGGATTGAACCTGCGACCCCACCCGTGTGAAGGGTGTGCTCTCCCGCTGAGCTAATCGCCCGCTCGTTGCCCGAAGGCCAAGCGCGCCGCGATATAAGGGGGGCAGGCCAGGGAAGTCAAGGCGATGTCCTGCCGTCCTGCCGAAGACCTGGTCGCCGTCGCTCAGTGCCCCGCAGCGGCAATCAGGCGTTCAGCCAGACCAAGTGTCAGCGCATCGAAATGCGAGATCACCGCCGAAGGTTCGAATTCGCGCACATGGCGGTCGGTGTAGCCGAAATCGACCGCCACCACGGGAATGCCGGCGGCTTTCGCCGTATCGATGTCGGTCTGCGAATCACCCACCATCAGCGCGCGGTGCGGATCGCCGCCGGCCAGCGCGATTGTTTCGGTCAGATGGCGCGGGTCGGGCTTGCGGAACGCGAACGTGTCCTGACCGCAAATCGCAGCGAAATGCTTCGCCAGGCCGAGCGCCTCGATCAGTGCCACCGAGTTGGCTTCGTATTTGTTCGTGCAGACGGCCAAGAGATAACCGGCTGCCTCGAATCGCGCGATCGTCTCGACGACGCCGGGATAGGGGCGTGATTTGCCGGGGATGTTATGGGTGTAATGATCGAGAAACAGCTTCAGCAACCGGTCTTGCTCCGCGCTTTCCAGCGATCTCTGCTGCGCGGCATGCGCGCGCTCGATCATCACTCGCCCGCCATGGCCGACGAAGCGCCTGAAGCCGACGTCGTCGACGGCTGCGAGTTCGCTGGCGGCAAGGCTGTGGTTGAGGCTGTCGAGCAGATCCGGCGCTGTATCGATCAGCGTCCCGTCGAGGTCGAACACGATGATCGGTCGGGTCATGGCCTATCCTGTGGCGATTGCGTCGTTGGCAGGCGATAGCCGCTGCGATCCATTCAGGCAAGCCGGCTCAGTCAATCCACAGTCAAGGTCTTTGATCGGACTGGCAAAAATGGTAGGAGCGCCCAAACAAATCTTGGGGCGCGACACACGGCATGGATGCGAGGCAACTGAAGGTCGAAGCCGCACGTGCAGCGCTTGCCCATGTGAGCGACGGGATGCGGCTTGGCATCGGCACCGGCTCGACGGCCGAAGAGTTCGTGCGGCTGCTCGCCGGAAAAGTCGCCACGGGCCTCACCATTATCGGCGTGCCAACCTCGGAGCGCACCGCCATCCTTTGCGGCGAGCTCGGCGTGCCGCTGTCGACGCTGGAGGAAACACCCGTACTCGACCTTACCATCGACGGCGCCGACGAGATCGATCCGGCGCTGACATTGATCAAGGGCGGCGGCGGTGCGCTGCTGCGCGAGAAGATCGTGGCGGCGGCTTCAGCCCGTATGATCGTCATTGCCGACCGTTCCAAGATGGTCGAGACGCTCGGCCGTTTTCCACTGCCCATCGAAGTCAACCCGTTTGGCCTGCGCGCCACGGAAATCGCGATCGCCGCGGCAGCCGGAAGGCTCGGCCTTTCCGGTCCGGTCACATTGAGGATGACGGGGAGCCAGCCTTTTGTTACAGACGGCGGCCATTTTATCCTCGATGCATCTTTTGGCCGCATTCCGGATACAAGAGCGCTTTCGAATGCTCTCCATGCCATTCCAGGCGTGGTCGAGCATGGTCTTTTCATCGGGCTTGCATCCGCGGCCATCATCGCCGGCGACGGCATCCAAACCGTCCTTGCCGCCCGAAAACCAGGGAGTTCTATCGACCATGATGTTGCATAACCGGGTTCGCCGTTTTTCTGCCGTTCTGGCAGCTTCAGCCGTCTTTGCGCTTTCATCGCCGGCGTTCTCGCAGGACGTCACCGACGGGCATCTGAAGGCGGCGCGCGCCGCGGTCACGGCGATCCACGCGACGGACCCGTTCGACAACATCCTGCCGCAGGCAGCCGCCGCGCTTCAGCAGCAGCTTATCCAGAAGAACCCGGATATGCAGGAGCTGATCGGCAGGACGATCAGCGAAAAGGCGCTGGCGCTGGCCTCGCGCCGTGCCGATCTCGAGAAGGAAGCAGCCATGGCCTATGCCAAGGTGTTTTCCGAAAAAGAGCTTACCGAAATCGCCGCTTTCTACAATTCCGATACCGGCAAGAAGCTGCTCGACAGCGGCCCGGCCGTGACGCGTGAACTGCTCAAGGCCGCCGATATCTGGCAGAACGGCGTCGCTCGCGATCTCGCCCAGCAGGTCGGCGAAACGCTGGCCGCGGCAGCAAAGGCCGCAGCACCGGCAAATGCCGCGGCTCCTGCCGATGGTGCGCAGCCGGAAGCACCGAAGAACTGAGCATATTTCCGGCGGCGTTATCGCTGCTGGACCGGAAGCCCGGTCTCTATTGCGCATCCGACAGCATGCGTGACGTAGTGGTCCGGGCTTTTCTTTTGATGGTTTGCAGCCTACCTGTCTCAGAAATTTGAAGGGCAAGGAGCCGCACCATGGCCGGTTACGACTACGACCTTTTCGTTATCGGCGGCGGCTCCGGCGGGGTGAGGGCGGCGCGCGTGGCGGCGGCACTCGGCAGGCGCGTCGGCATTGCCGAGGAATACCGCTATGGCGGCACCTGCGTCATACGCGGCTGCGTGCCAAAGAAGCTCTATGTCTATGCCTCGCAGTTTCCCGAACACTTTGCCGACGCCGCCGGTTATGGCTGGACGGTGCCGCAGGCGAGTTTCGACTGGCCGACACTGGTTGCCAACAAGGATCGCGAGATCAGCCGGCTGGAGGCTATCTACAGGAAGAATGTGCAAGGCGCCGGCGGCGAGACGTTTCAGTCGCGCGCCATGCTGGTCGATGCTCATGCGGTGCATCTTCTCGGCGAGGATCGCACCGTCACCGCCGATCAGATTCTTATCGCCACCGGCGGTCGCCCGGCACCGCACCCCGCTCTGCCCGGCCATGAACACTGCATCTTTTCCAATGAAGCCTTCGACCTCAAGGAATTGCCGAAGGCGATCATGATCGAAGGCGGCGGCTATATTGCCGTCGAATTCGCCAACATCTTCCACGGCCTCGGTGTCGACACCACGCTTGTCTATCGCGGCAAGGAGATCCTCTCTCGCTTCGACATGGATCTGCGGCGCATGCTGCATGAGACAATGGAAAAGAAGGGGATAAGGATCCTCTGCCATGCCGTATCCGAATGGGTGAGGAAGCGCCCGGACGGACGGCTAGACGCCGTCATCACTGGGGGCGAGGTGATGACGATCGATCAGGTCATGCTCGCCATCGGGCGTCTGCCCAACACCGAGAATATGGGCCTGGAAGGTGTCGGCATCGAGTTGTCGAAGACCGGCGCGATCCATGTCGACAAATATTCCCGCACCAATATCGATAACATCTGGGCGATCGGCGACGTCACCAACCGCGTGCAATTGACGCCGGTGGCGATCCACGAGGCGATGTGTTTCGTCGAGACCGCGTTCAAGAACAATCCGACCGCGCCCGACCATGATACGATCGCCACCGCGGTCTTCTCCCAGCCCGAAATCGGCACGGTCGGCCTTTCGGAAGACGAGGCAATAAAGCGCTTTCCCGACATCGATATCTACCGTGCGACATTCCGGCCGATGCGGAACACGCTGTCGGGCCGCGACGAAAAGATGCTGATGAAGCTGGTGGTAGACGGCGCCTCGAAGAGAGTGCTCGGCGCTCATATCCTCGGGCCGGATGCCGGCGAGATGGCGCAGCTTCTCGGCATTCCGCTGAAGGCGGGCCTGACCAAGGATGATTTCGACCGCACGATGGCCGTGCACCCGACCGCGGCGGAAGAACTCGTCACCATGTACAAGCCGACCTACCGGGTGAAGAACGGCGAGCGCGTCTGACGTTTTACCCGCAACGTCGCCAACGGGCATTCTGCAGCCGGCAAGGCGGGATCACCGGCGGCATTGAAAATTGGATCACCGACCCGGGTGAAGCGCAACGGCGAGCAGCGATCTTGTCGCCGCTATTTCTGCCTCATGCGGCGAGGGAAGCGCAGCCATTTTTCCTCGACCGGCCTTGGATGCGCGAGGATGGTGGTGAGCTCGACCGGCAGGCTCGGCGCCAGCGGCTTCTTGGTCGCGACACCGTCCGCAATGGTAACGATGCTGTGGTAGAATTCGGCGCCTGAAAGCGATCTTGGCGGCACGGCCTCGTGCATGATCGAGATCACCGTGACGTCTGGACAATGGTCCTTGATCGCCTGATGGAAAGCGATCTTCCCTTCGGGATCGAGGGCGCCGGTCGCTTCGTCGAGGAACAGCAGCCCTGGCTGCTGCAACACGATGCGGGCGACAACCAGCTTCTGTTTCTGCCCGCCTGAAAGCACCTGGTCCCAGTTCATACCCTCACGGGTTTCATCGGCCATATGTTCGATGAAATCGCCAAGGCCCGCTCTGTGCAGAGCCGACGCAACCTGCGTGTCGGTGTGATCGTGCTCTGAGCCGGGCAGGCAGACCAGTTGCTTCAGCGAGACCTGCTGCAGCTTGACCTCCTGGGCAGCATAGAAACTTTCGACCCCTTCCGGGAAGACGATGGTACCGCGGCCATAGGGCCACAAACCGTTGATAGCCTTGATCAGCGATGTCTTGCCGCAGCCCGATTCGCCCTTCAGGAACGTCCACTCGCCGCGTCGGAAGCGCAAATTCGCAGCGCTCAGGAACGGCGTGGCGTCCTCGCCCTGATGGGTCAGCTCCAGCTTCTGGATAGTCAGGCCGAAAACCGGGTTCTGGCGATCGTAACGGAAATCGGAGCAGCCGGTGAGACTGTAGAATTCCTGCGGATGCTGGACATTTTCGATCGCGTTGGCGAGCTCGGTCACGCGTTGGCTGTTGGCCCGCAGCGCCGCGATAGAAGGCATGACGTGGATGAACCACGAGCATTGACTGATCAGCGAGTTGACCATCTCGGAGCCGGTTATGTAGCCCTTGAGATCGAAACGGTTGTGGATGTAGGGCACGAGGCCCGGCGCATAGGCGACAATGCGGGCACCGATGAAATTGTAGACCAGCTCGAAAGAACGGTAGCTGGTGTTGACGATGTTCAGCCGCGCCCAGGTGCGATCGATGTCTACATAAAGCCGGTTATGCATCGTCTTTTGCACGTTCTCGCCCTGTGAGGCGGCGACGTGGAAACTGCGGCGCAGGAACGTCGTCAGCTCGCCGCGATAACTGCCTTCGGACTGCTGCATCATGATATTGAGCCGTTCCAGCAGTCTGCCGAGCTTGACCGCGATCCATGTATTCAGCGGCACGTATATGGCGACCGCCAGGAAAGCCAGGACTGCACTGCCATAGCTGCCGAGGAATTCCAACCCTTTCACCTCTACCGAGGTTTCAAGCAGTTTCTGGCCGACGAAATAGAGCGATGTGGCGACAGCCATGACCCCCATGGCGAGGCCGATGGCTCCGCCGGTCATGTCCTTGATCGATTCCTGGACGCGCTGGTCGATATTGTCGGGAGCAGCCGTGCCGGAGGACCCGTGCTGGGCGTGGAAATGCGTATGGTTGGTGTCGAGAAGCGCTTCGTTGAAACGGCTGTCCAGCCAGCCGCGCCATTTGCGATGCAGCGTCGCGGACACAAAGGTGCGGATGCCGGTAAAGCCCGCATCCTTGAGCACGACCAGAAGGATAAGTATGCCGGCGTTGGTGAGCAGCGACGCGAGCGGCGTGGTGTTCGCGGCATCATGGTAGAAGGCAATCGAGTTGACCAGTTCACCGGACGCTTCGGCGAACCAGACCCCGGCCTTGCTGGAGAGCGCGGTGAACAGCGCGATGACCAGCGTCAGTGTCCAGGCCTCCACCCAGCGGTCCGAGAACCAGTAGGCCCGCATCAGTCCCCAGAAGCTGCGCATCGAGGAAACCGGTGTCAGGAGCGGAGACCTTGCGGCGCCGCGGAGCCATTTTTCCGATATTGAATGTCGCTCTGGTCTGCCGACCCGAATCACTATCCGCCCAAACCTCTTTTAGTTTTGTTACAGACAGTAACACCAATTGATCATTTTCCATTATCTTTTCTTGGCCTGCCGGGGGATTGAACCTCTTGCCGTTGCCGTCAGGCAACAGAATTCAGCATCGCAACGTCATGCGGTGACGTTCCAAAAGGCATATTATCTAAATAATTTCAGTAGCTTGTACGGCTCGCATAGGCGAGCGCCTTTACCTTCCCTAGGGGAAGCTTTTTTGCACAACTTTGTGCAAAGTCGATCAGCTGATTTTATGTTGGGGAGGACGCAAGCGCGCAAAAACGTGCCGTCTTCGACACATCTCTGTTGCCACGTTGACTTGGCGACGGTCGGAAAAGTGACCGGAAACGTGCGTTGGCAGCAGCGCCAAGGTGGCGGTGGGGTAGCGTCTATTCAGTCCGCTTTCTCCAGCTCACCCCGCGCCTTGGCCGCCGCAACCTGGCGAATGGCGTCCGTGAGCGTATCGGCATCCTGCGCACCCATCACCGCATACTTGCCCTCCAGCAAGAAGCACGGCACGCCAGTGATGCCCATGCGCGAAGCGGTGGCGATTTCGGTGCGGACCGCCACGACATCGGCGTCCGTCGGTAAAAGCGTCTCGACCACGGATGCGTCCATGCCCGCCTCGCGGGCGGCTTTGATCAGCACGACATGATCGCCCAGGTTGGCGCCTTCCTCGAAATTCAACTGGAACAGACGTCGCACCAGCCGGTTCTGCACGGCCTCGCCGGCAGCTCCAGCCCAGCGGATGACACGGTGCGCGTCCAGCGTGTTGGGCGCGACCTTGATGGCGGCGAAGGCGAAATTGATCCCCTCGGCCTCGCCCAGCGGCTCGATCCGGGCATGGATCTCGCGGATGCGTTCGTCGCTGCCGAACTTGGCCACCATGTATTCGCGGCGATCCTTGCCTTCGGGCGGGATGGTCGGGTCGAGTTGGAACGGCCGCCAGCGTATGTGCACGTCGATATCGCTTGCCGCGGCAATCGCCTTGTCGAGCCGCTTCTGGCCGATGAAACACCACGGGCAGACAATGTCGGACACGACGTCGACAGTAATGGAGTTCAATTCGCTCATCGCGATCTCCTGTCAGGAGGGGAGACATTTCTTTTGAGCATGACCTCATCTGGAGGTCGGCATGCAAACCGAGGTTCCAGTTTCTGCTGACGCGGACCTTCGGTTCGGATCGTGTTCAGTTCGCCTTGCGCCACCACGTTGGCAGCCGATAGCCTGATATGGGCGTCTTCTCAGGATGTTCCAGGTAGTTCCAGTAGGCAAGCCATTGCTGCGTGTTGTGCTGCATCGGAACCATGTAGTTGCCGGAGATCAGCAACCTGTCGAGGACCCGGACGGCGGCAACGTAGTCTTCGCGGCTGCGGGCGTCGAGCATCGCCTCAAGTGCGGCATCCACCGCCGGATCGGCGACGCCGGCGAGGTTGAATGACCCTTCGGCGTTGGCGGCAGCGGATCCCCAGCGCCCGAGCTGCTCGATGCCGGGCGATAACGAGTTCTCGAAGCCGCTGGTGCCGATCAGCACCTCGAAATCGAAACGTTGCTTGCGCGACTGGATCTGGTCGCCGTCAAGGCTACGGATGGCGACATCGATACCGATCTTCGCCAGCGTGCGCTGGTAGATGGTGGCAAGGCGCTCCTCGTTCTGCGAGGCAGTCAGGATCTCGAAGCCGAAGGGTTTGCCCTCTGGATCGAGCATCGCTCCATTTTGCAAAGTATAGCCCGCGCCCTTCAATATGTCGTACGCGGCCTTTAGCACCTTGCGGTCCTGGCCCGAGCCGTCGGTGACGGGTGGCCGCCAGGTTCCGTCCATGACATCGGCCGGCACACGATCCGGGTAGGGCGCCAGAAGTGCCTTTTCCTTGTCGTCGGCCGGATGACCGAGCGCGGAAAGCTCGGAGTTCTGCCAATAGCTCATGGTGCGCATGTACTTGCCGCCAAACAAGCTCTTATTGGCCCATTCGAAGTCGTAGAGCATGCCGAGCGCGCGTCGAACGACCGGATTGGAAAATTTCGGCAGCCGTGTGTTGAACAGGAATCCCGTCACCACTGGTGGGATGCCGGTGTCGAATGTTTCGGCGATCACATCGCCCTTGTGGAAGGCCGGGAAGTCGAGATCGCGCTCACGCTTGACGGGATCGCTGTCATCATCGATGGCGCAGATGCCTTTCTTGAAAGCTTCCAGCTTGGCGTTGGCGTTGAGGAAATACTCGATGGTGATCTGGTCGTAATTGTCGAAACCGCGCTTGGCAGGGATGTCTTTGCCCCAATAATTTGGGTTGCGCTTGAACACGATGCGTTGGCCGGGCGCCACCTGCGCCACGGTGTATGGGCCACTGCCGATCACAGGTTTCAGCGTGGTCCTGTCGAAGGTCTCTTTGTCGAAAGCATGCCTCGGTACGATTGGCGTCATCGCGATAATCAACGGAGTCTCACGGTTGGCCTTGTCATTGAATGTAAAGCGCACGCTGCGGTCGCCGGTCTTTTCGAGTTTGGCGACCATGCTCATACGGGCGCTGTAAGGTGGCCGCCCTTTTTCGGTAAACACGTCGTAAGTGAACAGAACGTCTTCCGCAGTCACCGGTTGGCCATCCGACCATTTGGCCCGCGGATCGAGGTGGAATTCGATGCTCTTGCGCTCTGGGTCCATGTCGGCAGTGTCGGCAAGCAAGCCATAAAGACTAAAGGCTTCGTCGTCATTGCGCTGCATTAACGGTTCGAAGACGAGATTCCCGAAGATCCTATCGATCACGCCGCGGGCGGTCGTGCGCAGGCTTTTCAGGATGAACGGGTTGAGATTGTCGAAGCTGCCGACGCCGCAATAGGTGATGCTGCCGCGCTTGGGCGCATCGGGATTGACGTAGTTGAAATGCGCATAGTCGGCCGGCAGCGCCGGCTCGCCCTGCATGGCGATCGCGTGTTTCGGCTCCGACAGCGCTGCCGGGGGCGAAAGGCTGGCAAACGAGATCGCGGCGATCAGCCAAACAAGAACGCGGCCCATGACCGTCTCCTTACTGGGTCGGCTTGATGATTCGGAGCGCACCCTAACATGAGCCGGTCGCCTTACGGCCAATCGCCAGTTCAAGAATTGCGGGTAGCGGGCTGGATTCGGCACCGCTTGCAGTGTAACACGCCGTCCGAGTCATTCTGTTGCCTCATTTTGGCAACAGGTAGCTGGACCACACGGCGCGAAGAAGCCGGTCCCGGGATCATTTGAGAGGAAGTGCACGATATGACGAGCCTGAACAGCAACGCGTACCGCCTGTCGGTCCTGGCCGCTGGCGTGGTCGGCTTTCTGGGCGCACAACTTCCCGCTGCGTTTGCGCAGCAACAACAGCAGATTCCGCAGGGCTGGTTCAAAGCCTGCACCAAGCAGGAAGATGTCGATATCTGCAACGTTCAAAACATCACCACCGCCGGTAACGGCCAGCTCGTCACCGGCGTTAGCCTGATCGAATTGAAGGGCAAGGTGAACCGCAAGGTGTTCCAGGTAACGGTTCCGACCGGCCGCCTGGTTCCTCCCGGCATTGGCCTTCAGATCGATACCGGGAAGGCGCAGAAGCTCGATTACGTGATCTGCTTCCCCGACCGCTGCGTGGCGGAAGTACCGTTGACCGACCAGCTCGTCGCCTCCTTCAAGAAGGGTTCCAACCTGACGTTGACCTCGGTCAATTTCCAGAACCAGCCGAACCCGATCAAGATCGCGCTGACCGGCTTCAGCGGCGCCTTTGACGGGCCGCCGCTGCAGCAGTCAGACATCGAGGATCGGCAAAAGAAACTTCAGGACTTCGTGGCCAAGAACAATCAGGACTTCGCCAAGAAGCTCAAGGAAGAGCAGGACAAGGCGAAAACCGCCAACTGATCGCCTCAGGGCCAAATAACTCAGAAAAAGCGGGGTCATGCCCCGCTTTTTTGTTCTGGCCGACCGTTCTTGACCCAAGCCAGGCCCGTAATCCCGTCACGTCAATGTCTTGACTGGCGTCTCGGCTCGTAGCGCCCATCGGGCCTCTTGTCGAACATCTCACCGATCTGCGGATGCCGCACAGGTTCGCCAGACTGATCCTCGAGCAGGTTCTGCTCAGACACGTAGGCAATGTATTCCGTTTCCGAATTCTCGGCGAGCAAGTGGTAGAAGGGCTGATCCTTACACGGCCGCGCATCCGCGGGGATCGCCTCGTACCATTCGTCGGTGTTGGCGAATTGCGGATCGACATCGAAAATGATGCCGCGGAACGGAAACAGCCGGTGGCGAACCACCTGTCCGATCGAGAATTTGGCTGTTTTCATCGTACTCACCACTAAGTCCTAAGAGTGCCGCGCGTCCTTGGAATGCGCCAATGACTCTCTAGGACCTTGAAATTTACCCGTTACGCAACAAAAAATCGAGCCCGACTTTAGGGCCGATACCTACCTCTATTTGACGCAAACGCTGCATCAATTCAATGCCGAAGCGCTTGACGCGCCGTCAAGCTACGGGCTAGCCCCGCCCGAGGGTTAGTGTCAGCGCAAAATGTCAGACGTCATCGGTCTTGTTCTTCCATTCTTCGGGTTGATTTTCATAGGTTTCCTGGTGGCGCGTATCACCGGGCAGCCGCTGGAAGCGCTCGGTTGGATGAACACCTTCATCGTCTATGTCGCGCTCCCGGCGCTGTTCTTCCAACTGCTTGCCAAGACGCCGTTCGAGCGGCTGACCGAATGGAGCTTCATCTTCGGCTCGGTCTTCTCCACCTACACGGTTTTTTCGCTGATGTTCGCATGGTCGGCGCTGACATCGAGAGGCGAGATAGCGCAATCGACCATCAAGGCGTTGGCCGCCGCCTACGGCAATATCGGCTATATGGGGCCGGGGCTTGCATTGCTGGCCTTCGGCGAGGAGGTGGCGGTGCCGGTAGCCCTGATCTTCTGTTTCGAGAACATCCTGCATTTCGCCGTCGCGCCGATGATGATGGCGTTGGCCGGCGACGACAAGACGTCGCCATCGCGGCTCATCCTGGGCGTTTTGCGAAAGATCGTCCTGCATCCGTTCATCATCGCGACCGCCTTGGGCGTAGGCGCCGCCTATATCGGTTTTCGCCCGCCTGTGCCGGCAGAGCGCTTCCTCGAATATCTTTCGAGGGCTGCGGCACCTTGCGCGCTGTTCGCGATGGGCGTCACCCTGGCGCTCAGACCACCCAATCGCATCCCGCACGAACTGGCGTTGATCGCTGCGCTGAAGCTGATCCTTCACCCGTTGCTCTGCTATGTCGTTCTGAGCTGGATCGGCAATTTTTCCGAGACCTGGATCTTTTCGGCGGTACTGCTGGCGGCATTACCGACCGCAACCAATGTCTTCGTCATAGCCCAACAATATGGCGTCTGGGTGCAGCGGGCCTCGGCCAGCGTGCTGATCACCACTTGCCTCTCGGTCGTGACGGTGACCGGGCTGCTCTACATGATCCGCCATGGCGTACTACCGCCGGACTTGTTTCCTTAAGCCGCCGGTGAGCGCTGCAAAACCACTGCCGGGCCGCAAGCCCTCGCGCATGAAAAAGGCGCGAAGCGGCGCGAAGCCGCCGAGCACGCCGAGGCCTGCACTGCGCGCCATCTGGGCCGGCAGCATGTCAGAGAGCAGCGACTTGTTGAGCAGATTGACCGCACTGCTGCGTGCCAGAATGTCGGGTCGACGCCTGAAATCATAAGCAGCGAGTGCTTTGACGGCGCCTGGGTCAGCCCTGTTTTCGCAAGAAATCTCAATCAGATCGTCAATATCCCTGATGCCAAGGTTGAGACCTTGCGCGCCAATCGGCGGGAACACATGGGCGGCTTCGCCGACAAGCGCCACTCGGTTGCGCGCGAAGCATCGCGGCGTCACGCTCGAAAGCGGGTAGATCTGCCGGCCTGGTTCGACAGACACCCGGCCGAGCATCGATTGCATCCGCAGTTCGACCCGGGTCGAAAGCGTCGCGTCGTCCAGGGCGGCGAGTTCTTTGGCCGTCTCCGGTTCTACAACCCAGACAAGGCTGGAGCGGTTGCCGGGTAGGGGAACCTGGGTGAACGGGCCGGTCTCGGTGTGGAATTCGGTCGAGGTGAAAGCATGGTCGCTGCGGTGGCTGAAATTGAGAACCAATGCCGCCTGCGGATAGGACCGGGCGGATGTCGAGATGCCGGCGGCCTCGCGGGCCGGCGACAGGCGCCCGTCGGCAGCGATCGCCAGCGATGCTGCGATCTCACTGCCGTCAGGCAGGATCGCATGGGCATGCTCGGCGTCGAGGCGCCAGGTCTCCACCATCGATTTTCGCCATTCGATACCCGAATGCGCGGCAACGGCCCCGGCAAGCGCGGGGTTGAGTGCGCTGTTGGGTAGGTTCAGCCCGAACTGCTCCTCGCCGATTTCGCTGGCGCGAAAAGTGACCACCGGGCTGCGAATCAGCCGGCTGGTTGCGTCGACGATGCGCATCACCTTCAGCGGTGCGGCCCGGGATCTCACCTGGTCGACGACGCCCAACCTTTCAAGCATCTTCAGGGCCGGGTCCATCAAGGCCGTCGTGCGGCCGTCTTGGCCATTTGCCTCAGGTCCGACGAGCGTCACGGGAAAGCCAGCATCTGCGAAGCCAAGCGCTGCAATCAGCCCTGCCGGGCCACTGCCGGCAACCAGTATCCGTGCTGTCTCCCGATGGTCCAAATTCGGCTTCCCGGTTGCGAGGCGAGGCGGTCGCTCCGACCTGACGAGCATATAGGTCAGATCATGCGGCTTGATCAACGCGGCGATTCGGCCCATTCGATTTGCCATGACCGGCCAAAACCATGATTTCAGCCATCTCGACCGTGTCGGCCGTGTCACGGCGAGCATCTCGCGCAATCCTCGACTGGCGGTGACCCTCGTTTTGGGCGCGGGCGTCCTCCTGGCGTGGCTGCTTCTTGGCGCCATGGCGATACGTGGCGCGGAAAGCCGGATTCCTGGTATCGATGCACCCGGCGACACGATGCTCAGAAATCTGCCGCGGCTGCCACTGCCGGATTTTCTCGAACGCTTCTTCACTCTTTGTCTTGCACCCGCGCCGCTCGACGGGGGCGTCGGCGCACAGGGCAGCGCGCTTGTCATCATGTGGTTCCTGATGGCGATTGCCACCATGCTGCCCTCAGCGGCGCCGATGATCCGCACTTATTGCGAGATCGCCGATACGGCGCGGATCAAAGGCGAACCGGTCGTCCATCCGCTGATCCTGATCGCCCGATACGTTAGCGTGTGGCTTGTTGCGTCGGCAGCCTTCGCGGTGCTGACGCTCATCGTTAACGCCTTCGCCACACTTGTGCAGATGCTCGATCCGGTGGTTGGAGCGACCGGAGCCGCCGCGCTTTCGATTGCCGGCCTCTACCAGTTCAGCGGCCTGAAGGAAGCCTGCCTGACAAAGTGCAGAAACCCGTTCGCGGTCCTGTTTTCGAATTGGAGCGCGAAGCCAGGCCGCATTTTCCGGCTCGGCATGGAGCAGGGTGTCTGGTGCCTCGGCTGCTGCTGGGCGCTGATGCTGGTGATGTTCGCCGTCGGTGTGATGAACGTGTTCTGGATGGCGCTGATCGGCCTGTTCACGCTGATTGAAAAACAGGGGGCGAGCAGGCTGCCAACCCGGATCGCCGGTGCGATACTGCTTGTCTGGGCAACCGCCCTGCTAGTAGTCTCGGCATGAGGGGAGAGAATTCAATGGCAGATCAAAGCTGGGCAATGAAAGGAGAGCTGGTGCTCTCCTGCAATTGCACAGTTTTTTGCCCTTGCGTGCTGTCTCTCGGCAGTCATCCGCCGACCGAGGGATATTGCCAGACGTGGGCCGGATTCCGCATCGATGCCGGCCATTTCGGCGAGGTCGACCTGTCCGGCCTCAATCTTGGGCTGGTCATGGAAATCCCCGGCTATATGAGCCGTGGCAACTGGACCGCCGGACTGTTCATCGACAAGCGCGCCTCAGTCTACGCGGTCAAGGCGCTGACCAGGATTTTCACCGGCAAGGCCGGCGGAACCACCTCGCTGCTTTCCATCCTGGTCGGAAAATTCCTCGGCGTCGAGCAAGCGCCGATCACCTATGAGACGCGTGACAGGACGCGTATCTTCCAGATCCCGAAGATCATCGACGGAGCGGTGACGCCGATCTCAGGCAAGGACCGCGACAAGGATACGGTGATCAGCAATTCGGAGTACTGGATCGCACCGGAAATCATCGTGGCCAGATCCGACAAGAGCAAGATGCGGGCTTTCGGCCGCAACTGGAATTTTGCCGGCCGCTCGGCCGAAATCTGCAAGCTGGACTGGCGGGGCCCGTGAGCAAAAAAACAACGGCCAGGAAAATCACGGACAGGATTCCGAGGCCAAAGAAGAAAGTCACGTGGCCGCAGGCGCGCGCGTTTTCGGTCCATCTGCTGACCGCGTCGGGTTCGTTCCTGGCGTTCCTGTCGCTGGTGGCTGCGAGCGAGCAGCGCTGGACGGCGATGTTCTGGTGGCTGGGGCTGGCGCTGTTCGTCGACGGCATCGACGGGCCGATCGCCAGGAAGCTCGATGTCAAGGAAATCCTGCCGACATGGTCGGGCGAACTCCTCGATAACATCATCGACTACGTGACTTACGTGCTGATACCGGCCTTCGCCCTTTACCAGCGCGGCTTCATGGGTGAGGGCCTGTCGTTCCTGTCAGCGGCGATCATCGTCGTGTCCAGCGCGATCTACTATGCCGACACCGGCATGAAGACGAAGGAGAATTTCTTTAAAGGGTTTCCGGTAGTCTGGAACATGGTGGTGTTCACGCTGTTCGTCATCGAGCCGGGACAATGGGTTTCCTTCGCCGTGGTCGTGGTGGCCGGCATCCTGACGTTTGTGCCAATCAATTTCATCCATCCGGTGCGGGTGGTGCGGCTGCGGCCGATCAACCTTGGCATGACGCTGCTATGGTGCGCTTTCGGAGCGCTGGCCCTGGCGCAGGCAGCGCTCGCCGCCTTCTACGATCAGATTGGCGTCTTGGGCGAGCAGGTGAGCGTCTTCACCAAGATCGGCATCACGGTCACCGGGCTTTACCTCGCTTGCATCGGCGGTATCATGCAGCTCTTTCCAAATCTCGGCGCCAAGCCGGATGACAGGAAAGCCTGATCCCCAAGAGCATCTGATCCCAAAGAGCGTCTGATCCCAAAGAGCGCCTAAATTCCAAGAGAGCCAGAAAATGTCCAAAGCGATCCGCATCCACGCCAATGGAGGTCCGGAGGTTCTGACCTATGAGGACGCCGAACCGGGCCAACCCGGATCGGGACAAGTCCTGGTCAGGCATACAGCCATCGGCCTCAATTTCATCGACGTCTATCATCGCTCCGGCCTCTATCCGCCGCCGGGCGGTTTCCCGCTGATACCCGGCAGCGAGGCGGCCGGGGTGGTCGTGGAAGTCGGTGCGGATATCGATTGGCTGAAGCCGGGCGATCGCGTCGCCTACGCCGTGACGACTGGCGCCTATGCCGAGCAGCGCGTGATCGCCGCCGACCGCGTCGTAAAGGTGCCCGACGGCATCAGCGACGAACAGGCGGCTGCCATGATGCTTAAAGGGATGACGGCGGAATATCTGCTGCGCCGCACCTTCAAGGTGAAAGCGGGCGACACTATCCTGTTTCACGCAGCGGCCGGCGGTGTCGGGCTAATCCTCGGCCAATGGGCCAAGCATCTTGGCGCGACCGTGATCGGCACCGCCAGCTCTACCGACAAGATCGAGCTCGCCAAGGCGCATGGCTTCGACCATGTCATCAACTACCGAGAGCAGGATTTCGTGGCCGGCGTCATCGCAATCACCGGCGGCAAGAAGTGCGACGTCGTCTATGATTCGGTCGGCAACGACACCTTTCCCGCCTCGCTCGACTGCTTGAAGCCGCTCGGCATGTTCGCCAGCTTCGGACAATCGTCAGGGCCGATCCCACCGTTCAGCATGTCATTGCTGGCGCAGAAAGGTTCGCTGTTCGCGACGCGGCCGACTTTGTTCGTCTACAATGCCAGGCGCGAGGACCTAGAGGCGTCCGCAGCCGCGCTGTTTGACGTCGTGCTCAGTGGCGCGGTCAAGATAAGGATCAACCAGCGCTATGCGCTGAAGGACGCGGGCAAGGCGCATGCCGATCTTGAAGGGCGCAGAACGACCGGGACAACCATTCTCGTCCCTTGACGTCGACTTTTCAGGCGCGCGCTCTTTACCCCTTGAGTTTCCGCTGAAATTCTTGAAGCTCTTTCAAGACGGGTGCCGCTTTGCGATGACAGCAGGCCGCGCATACCATGCCTGCGGGAACACAGAACATGTCTGGCAAACCAGATGGGAGGCACTGTGAGTGCAAATCAGGACGGCGAAAACCTGCTTGAGGTTCGTGGCCTCACCAAGACATTCGGCACGCTGACGGCGTGCGACCGTGTCGACCTCAATGTTGCAAAGGGCGAAATCCACGCGTTGCTCGGCGAGAACGGCGCCGGCAAGTCGACACTCGTCAAAATGCTGTTCGGAACACTGGAGCCCAATTCGGGCGAGATTTTCTGGAACGGCCAAGCGGTCACGATTACCAATCCCGGCTTTGCGAAAAAGCTCGGCATCGGCATGGTGTTCCAGCATTTCTCGCTGTTCGAGGCGCTGACGGCGGCCGAGAACATCGCGCTATCGTTGGACGACGGTTCGCCGATCAGCACGATTGCAGCGAAGGCGAGGGCGCTGTCCTACAGCTACGGCCTGCCGCTCGACCCGCAATCGCTGGTCGGCGACCTGTCGGTCGGTGAGCGCCAGCGTATCGAGATCATCCGCTGTCTCCTGCAGACGCCGCAGCTCATCATCCTCGACGAGCCGACCTCAGTGCTGACGCCGCAGGAAGCCGACAAGCTGTTCGAGACACTCGAGCGGCTGCGCTCAGAAGGAAAGTCCATCCTCTACATTTCGCACCGGCTGGAAGAGGTCAAGCGCATCTGCGACCGCGCCACGGTGCTGCGCCACGGCAAGGTGGTTGGCCACTGCAACCCGCGCAAGGAAACCGCGGCATCGCTGGCGCGCATGATGGTCGGCAACGACGTGCAGGCCGTGGTGCGCGCGCCGGCCGAGGGTATCGAGACCGCGCAGCCGCTGCTTGAAATCCGCGCGCTCAGCCGCAAGCCGGCAACGCCGTTCTCGATCCCGCTCAGGAACATCAACCTGACGGTACGCGCCGGCGAAGTGATCGGCATTGCCGGCGTCGCCGGCAACGGCCAGGGCGAGTTCTTCGAATCCGTTTCCGGCGAGGTGCGGCAGCAGGATGCCGCCTCGGTGCGCATCCGCGGTAAGGATGCCGGCGGCCTCAGCATCACCGGCAGGCGGCTGATGGGCGCGGCCTTCGTGCCGGAAGAGCGGCTCGGCCACGGTGCAGCACCCCGCATGAAGCTTTCGGAAAACCTGCTTCTGTCGCGCCATGCCACCGACGGCAAGATGTTTGTCGGCGCCGGCGGAATAGTCAGAAGCGATGCGATCTATGTCGCTGCCCAGCGCATCATCAAGGCGATGGATGTGCGCAAGAGTGCTCCCGACCCGGAGGCGGCGGCGCTTTCGGGCGGCAATCTGCAGAAATTCATCGTCGGCCGCGAACTCGACCGGAGGCCTGGCGTCATGGTCGTCAATCAGCCGACATGGGGCGTCGACGCCGGTGCCGCCGCCCACATTCGCCAGGCGCTGATCGAATTGGCACGCAGCGGCTCGGCGGTGCTGGTCATCAGCCAGGATCTCGACGAACTGTTCGAAATATCCGACGCGATCGCGGTGATGCACAATGGCGAATTGTCGAAGCCTTTGCCGATTGCTGAGGCCTCGTTCGAAAAGATCGGACTGCTGATGGGCGGCGCCGAGCCCGGCCACGCCGAACACGCTTTGGAGACGTCATGATGCGCCTCGAACTCGTCAAACGCCCACAGCGCTCGATGCTGTTCTCGGCACTGTCGCCCTTCATTGCATTCGTGTTGACGATCATTGCCGGCGCCGTCCTGTTCGCACTGCTTGGCGTCAATCCTTTGAAGGCGTTTCAAATCTATTTCATCGAGCCGGTCAGCCAGGTCTGGCAGCTGCATGAGCTGGCGATCAAGGCGGCACCGCTCATCCTGATCGGGGTCGGCCTGTCGGTTTGCTACAGGGCCAACATCTGGAATATCGGTGCGGAAGGCCAATTCATCCTGGGCGGCATCGCCGGCTCGATCATTCCGGTGCTGCTTCCGCAGTTTGAAGGCCCGCTGGTGCTGCCGCTGATGCTGCTGTTCGGCATGGTTGGCGGTGCCGCCTACGCCGCCATTCCCGCCTTGCTCAAGGCGCGCTTCAACACCAACGAGATCCTGACCAGCCTGATGCTGGTTTATGTCGCGCAGCTCTTCCTCGACTGGCTGGTGCGCGGTCCCTGGCGCGATCCGCAGGGTTTCAACTTCCCGCAGACGATACAGTTCAACGACTCCGCTATCTTGCCAGAACTGATGCCGGCCTCCGGCCGCGCCAATTGGGGTTTCGTCTTCGCGCTGGTCGCGGCGGTGCTGGTCTGGATCCTGATGAGCCGCATGCTGAAAGGCTTTGAGGTGCGCGTGCTCGGCTCAAGTCCCAGGGCAGGGCGCTTCGCAGGCTTCGGCCTCAACCGGATGGTGTTCTTCGCCTTCATGCTGTCGGGTGCACTGGCCGGACTTGCCGGCATCTCCGAAGTCTCCGGCGCGATCGGCCAGCTGCAGCCGGTGATTTCGCCCGGCTACGGCTTCACCGCCATCATTGTGGCGTTCCTCGGCCGTCTCAATCCACTCGGCATCGTCGCGGCGGGCCTTGTGCTGGCGCTGACCTATCTCGGCGGCGAGGCGGTGCAAAGCGCGCTCGGCATCTCCGACAAGGTGGCGCGTGTATTCCAGGGCATGCTCCTGTTCTTCGTGCTCGGCTGCGATACGCTCATTCACTACCGCATTCGCCTGATCGGCTTTGCCACGCCGAAGCTTGAAACCTCGCCGAAGCTAGAGGAGGCCCGCTGATGGACATCACCGTCAACATTCTTTTGACCATCGCAACGGCGGCGACGCCCTTGCTGATCGCGGCGATCGGCGAACTGGTGGTCGAACGTTCCGGCGTGCTCAATCTCGGGGTCGAAGGCATGATGATCATGGGAGCCGTCGGCGGTTTCGGCGCCGGCTATCTCACCGGATCGCCGTGGATCGGATTGTTGGCGGCGATCGCCCTGGGTGCAGTGTTTTCGCTGCTGTTCGCCGTCATGACATTGTCGCTGGCCACCAACCAGGTGGCGACGGGGCTATCGCTGACATTGCTCGGCCTCGGCCTTTCCGGCATGATGGGAACCGGCTTTGTCGGTCTGCCCGGCGCGAGGCTGCCAAATCTCGACATTCCAGGCCTGACGCAGATTCCCGTCATCGGCAGGTTGTTGTTCGGCCAGGACCCGATCTTCTACATCTCGATCGCGTTGACCGCCGCCGTCATGTGGTTCCTGTTCAAGACCCGCACCGGACTCACGCTGCGCTCGATCGGTGACAGCCACACATCGGCCCATGCGCTTGGCATCCAGGTCATCCGCTACCGTTATCTCTCAGTGATCTTCGGCGGCGCCTGTGCAGGCCTTGCCGGGGGCCACCTGTCGCTCGTCTATACGCCGCAATGGGTAGAGAACATGACCGCTGGACGCGGCTGGATCGCGCTGGCGCTGGTCGTGTTCGCGTCATGGCGGCCATGGCGGGTGCTGGCTGGCGCCTATATCTTCGGCGCGGTATGGATCGGCCAGCTTCATGCACAGGCTTTTGGCATTCCGGTTCCCTCGCAACTGCTTTCTTCGTTGCCCTATCTGGCAACCATCGTGGTTCTCGTTCTAATCTCGCGCAACAAGCGTTTGACGATGATGAACACACCGGCTTCCTTGGGGCAGCCATTCGTTCCGGATCGTTGACAATAAAAACAGACGGGAAGCTCCAAGGCTTAACTCAGAGAGGTAACACGATGAAAAAACTGCTTATTGCGCTGATGGCCGCCGCGGCAGCATTGTCGCTGGCGGCGACCGCCGAAGCGCAGGAAAAGCTAAAAGCCTGTTGGGTCTATACTGGCCCGATCGGCGATTTTGGCTATTCGTACCAGCATGACCAAGGCCGCCTGGACGTAGAGAAGGCACTCGGCGACAAGGTCGAAACCGCATACCTGGAGAACGTCTCCGAGGGTCCCGATGCCGCTCGTGCTTTCGAGCGCTTGGCACGCGAAGGATGCAAGATTATCTTCGGCACTTCCTTCGGCTTCATGGATCCCGAAGTGAAGGTCGCCAAGAAATTCCCCGACGTCAAATTCGAGCACGCGACCGGCTACAAGACGTCGGACAATCTCGGCATCTACAATGCGCGCTTCTACGAGGGCCGCTACATCCTCGGCCAGATCGCAGCCAAGCAATCGAAGTCGGGCGTCGCCGGCTACATCGTTTCGTTTCCGATCCCCGAAGTGGTGATGGGCATCAATTCCTTCATGCTCGGCGCCCAGTCGGTCAACCCGAACTTCAAAGCGAAGATCGTCTGGGTCAATTCATGGTTCGATCCGGGCAAGGAAGCCGACGCCGCCAAGGCTCTGTTCGACCAGGGTGCCGACATCATCGTCCAGCACACCGACTCGACCGCCGCCCTGCAAGTCGCCGAAGAGCGTGGGCTGCAAGGGTTCGGTCAGTCTTCGGACATGATCAAGTTCGCTCCCAAGGCGCAGTTGACCTCGATCGTCGACGATTGGGGTCCGTATTACATCGGCCGGGTGAAGGCCGTGCTCGATGGCACCTGGAAGCCGGGCAATGTCTGGCTGGGCATCAAGGACGGCGCTGTTAAAATGGCCGCTTACACCAACATGCCCGATGACGTGAAGGCGATGGCGCAAGCCACCGAGAAGAAGATCGTCGAGGGATGGAACCCCTTCACCGGGCCGATTGCCAAGCAGGACGGAACGCCATGGCTGAAAGAGGGCGAGGTCGCCACGGACGCCACGCTGCTCGGCATGAATTTCTACATCAAGGGCGTCGACGACAAGCTGCCGAAGTAAGCGCAAGCGGAGCCCAAGATCCTGACACGCCAAAATTTGACAGGGAAGGGCGCCGCGCGGCGCCCTTTCGTTCACAGCGAGTTGCGTCAGACAGCTGAGCCGTAGAGATCGTAGGCGTCGGCGCGGTCGATCTTGACGGTGACGATGTCGCCGGCGCGCAACGGGCGCCGCGACTGGATATGAACCGAACCATCGATTTCGGGCGCGTCGTATTTGGTGCGGCCCTTCGCCGAGGTGCCATGCGCCTCGTCGATCAGGACAGCCAGGCGCTTGCCGACCTTCCTGGCGAGCTGCGTCGCCGAGATCTTCTGCTGGCGCTGCATGAAGCGGTGCCAGCGCGCCTCCTTGATCTCCTGCGGTACCTGTTCGAGACCGAGGTCGTTGGAACGGGCGCCCCTGACCGGCTCGTATTTGAAACAGCCGGCGCGATCGATCCTGGCTTCGTCCAGCCAGTCGAGCAGCATTTCAAAATCGTCGTCCGTCTCGCCGGGAAAGCCGACGATGAAGGTGGAGCGGATGGCCAGATCCGGACAGATTTCGCGCCAGCCCCGAATGCGCTCGAGCGTCTTTTCGCCATGGGCGGGCCGGCGCATATTCTTCAGCACCTGCGGTGAGGCGTGCTGGAATGGGATGTCCAGATAGGGAAGGATCTTTCCCTCGGCCATCAGCGGAATGACATCGGCGACATGCGGGTAGGGATAGACATAGTGCATGCGCACCCAGACGCCGAGCTTACCCAATTCCTCCGACAGATCGAGGAATTTTGCCCGCACTTCGCGGTCGCCAAACATGCTGGTCTGATATTTGATGTCGATGCCGTAGGCGCTGGTATCCTGCGAAATGACCAGGATTTCCTTGACCCCGGCCTTGGCCAGTTTCTCGGCTTCGCGCAGCACGTCGGCGGCCGGCCGCGAGACGAGATCGCCGCGCAGCGCCGGGATGATGCAGAAGGTGCAGCGGTTGTTGCAGCCTTCCGAAATCTTGAGATAGGCATAGTGGCGCGGCGTAAGTTTGACGCCTTGCGGCGGCAACAGGTCGACATAGGGATCGTGGCTCGGGGGCGCGGCCTCATGCACGGCAGCCATCACGCTCTCGTAGGCCTGCGGACCGGTGATGGCGAGAACGTTTGGGTGTCTTTCGCGGATGACGTCCGGTTCGGCGCCGAGACAACCGGTGACGATGACCCTGCCGTTCTCCGAAAGGGCGGAGCCGATGGCATTGAGCGATTCGTCGCGAGCCGAGTCGAGAAAGCCGCAGGTGTTGACGACGACCAGATCGGCGCCGTCATGCTTGCGCGCGATTTCGTAGCCTTCGGCGCGAAGGCGCGTGATGATGCGCTCTGAATCAACGAGCGCTTTCGGGCATCCAAGGCTGACGAAGCTGACGCGAGGGGCGGACATATGCGGTTTCCAATGGACGCGGGCCGGAAACCCTGAGGCCCGGCCCGGAAGTCTCGATACATGTTGATCTTTTGAACTTTCGCAAAAGCTCAATTTGCACGGCGCAATAGCATAGTTCGGCAGTCAAGCAAACCGAGGAGTGGCTGGGGCCGCTCGGGCGGGCCTGCACTGCCAAGGATCAGGTTCAATGACCGCCTGGCCCGAACCAGGGCGCCAGGAATGCAAACTGGTCGGGGAACTGCTGCACGGCACCATCCAGAAGCATCTTTACGGCGACGTAGAGAATGATCACGAGACCGATATAAGCAATCCAGCGGTACTTATGCAGGAGGCGTGCGACAAACGAAGCGGCGAAACCCATCAGCGCAATCGACAGCGCCAAACCAATGATCAGGACCGTCGGATGATCCATCGCCGCGCCTGCGACTGCGAGGACGTTGTCGAGCGACATCGAAACGTCGGCGATGACGATCTGCCAGGCTGCCTGAGCGAAGGTCTTGCGCGGTCCCTTGCCGCCAATCGTCCCGCTTTTGTCGTAATCGACATTCGACAACGATTCCGTCGCGTCATGTTCCTGCTCGTGGCTGACACGGAGTTCGCGCCACATCTTCCAGCACACCCAAAGCAGCAGCAGGCCGCCGGCTATGAGAAGAATGGGGCCGATTGTGAGCAGCCACTGGGTGATCAGGGCAAAGAAGATGCGAAGCACGGTGGCCGCCGCAATGCCGACGAGAATCGCCTTCTTGCGCTGGTCCGATGGCAGGCCTGCCGCGGCAAGGCCGATGACGATGGCATTGTCGCCGGCAAGCACAAGGTCGATGGCAATGACCTGAAGCAGGGCCGACAGGCCTGCGGCGGTAAAAATTTCCATCAGCTGGAATTTCCTTGCTTGGTCGCCAATCGTTCGCGCGGAGTGTCCGGACGCCGTAACGTGTATGGTTCCCGCGCGTCAAGACTGCTCGGCGACAAAGACGGCAAACTGCCTGATCGCGGCGGCAATCGCCAGCAGGCGAAAACTGCCATGATCGGGACGGGCTAGTCGTAGAGGTTGTATTTCGACCAGTCGGCTTCGGGAATCTCCTCGCCGATCCGATAGCGAAAATCCAGAACCTGCATATGGTCCGGTGCCGTCTGACACTTGTATTTCAGCCGGTACCATTGCCCCTTGCTGCGGAAGGCTGCCCCTGGGCTTGTGATTGCGTCTGTGCCCATCTCGGGCGTCGCAAAAGCGTAGGCGACCACGCGATCGGCTTTGTATTTGCGGTCGTCATGGGTGATCCGGTCGAGCACTTCGGCATCACATCGCTGTTCGAGCCGGGTTTGCGGATCGAGTTTCAACAAGCCGGCGCGCAACGCGCTATCCATCGCGCTAGCCGGCCACGACAGCGTCACCGACGCCAGAACCGTAAGACAGAGCTTCTTCATGGGCGCGAGGAGCATCATATTTGGGCGGAGAAATCAACTGGACGAGACCCCGGTCATCACGACGCATGCTCACAGTGCAGGCTTCAAACGATGGCTGAAGAGCAGTTTCAAATAAGTCCGGAACAGCATGATTTGAGCCGGTAGTGCACTCGGCTCGTTCAATGCCTTGGACAGAATGATACCTCCTTCGGCCACGCCCATGACCATGTCGGCGAGCGCGCCGATGTCTACAGGCTCGTTGGGGGGGTATAACGCCCGGATATCCTCGAGCATTGCGAGGAACCTGGCACGCCAGCCCAGGATTGCGGAACGGTTCAGCTCGCGAACCTCGGCGTCGAACATTCTGTCCTGATAGGCGGTCGTGGCGACCAGGCAGCCAGGGTGCGCCTGCGGCAAATTCTCGAACAGCTCCGCAAGCATTTTCAGGCCGACCAGCATGGCATGCAGTGGATCGTCATTGAGTTCGCGCGCCCTGCCGAACAAGTCGTCGAAAATGCGATCCTCTTCCTCGATGTAACGCCGGATCAACGCCTGCGCCAACGCGTTCTTGTCGGCAAAATGATAGAAAAATCCGCCCTTGGATATCTCTACGGCCGCGACGATTTCCTCGATCGACGTCGCTTCGAAACCCTTCAGCAGGACAGCGTCCTGGGCGACGTCCATAATCCGCTGTCGCGTCGAACTTCCGCGTACATTTGTGCTCAAGGCATACCCGCTTTCTGGACCGTCGGTACAAAATCTAGCGATACCGGCGAGCAGGCATGCCGGCTGTGGCTCTGCAAGGCGTTGTTTCTAAAAAGCAATTTTCAATTCGCGATCAGTATACCGTAAGCCAACTGGTTTTGGAACGCTGGTCCGTGGATGTTCTGGGCATCCGAAACACGAACTAGACGGCGCATCCGCTGGCTGGACTCAATCCGCCGATGCGCCGCAGGAGACAAGAGCAATGTTCGACCAAACCCGCAGAAACGTATTGGGTGCATCCGTAATCGGTGCAAGTGGCCTGCTGAGCGGCATCGCGTCCGGCGCCACTCCGGCGACGCAGAAAAATGATGTCACCACAGCAGCCCCGGAGCGCGGCCTTGCACAGGTCTCCAGCTTTCCGCTGATCCAAGCGATTCACGGGCGCCGCTCGCGACGTTTTGCGAAGGGCGCATCCATTCCGGATGGTCCTCTTGCCTATACCTCAAAAAGTCCTGCGGCGCCGATCACCGAGATGGAAAAGATGCTGCTCCTGACCACGGTGGCAGGCAATACGGGGTGGGCAAATCTCATCCCGCACAACAAGAACTATGCTCCCAAAATACCAAATTATGCGGGCGCCGCCGGTGGCCGCACATTTCCGTCGTCGGCAGGGTTTCACACGTCGGAGATATTCTTCACCGACGACACCGGAGTCTATTTCCTGCCGACGCGGGACATGGCGTCGATTATTTCGGTCGGCGCAGAGACCGACTTGGATGCGTATCTCGGGGCGCACCGGTCGCGCATCGTCAAGCTGGCGGATCAGCGGCTAAACGTTCCGCGCTCTCCCGAGCACATGGAGATGCACAACGAGTGGTGTGGCAATGTTCCCGGTAGCACGCTGATCATTCCTGTGGCGGATCTCGCTCAGCACATGGTGCTCACGCTTTGCTATCTCGTTCAGAACGGGGCTTGCGTCTATGACGACGTTAATGGCCGGCCGATCCCGGGGATGGAGAACTTCGCCGGACTGGTGGATCTGCAAAATCCATATCCATTGACGTTCATAGAGCAGCTGGCCCTCACCGAAGTCACTGTTGAAACCTCGACGGCCTGCTACGCCGGCGCCCTCATGCTGCAAGCACTTGGTCTCGGTGGCTGGATGTACGATGGCCTCAACCCATTCACGGTTCAGGGCGCCAGCGGTGATCCCGCCGTTCCCGGTCTCGGATTCCGGTTTGACATGATCCCCGGGAAACCACTGCCCCATGTGACCGGACTGCCGGGCGTCTTCGAGGCGCACTGCCCACCACATTTTCCGGACATGCGCGCCGCTGTGGAAGCGGTGGTCGAGCGTAAGTTCGGCAAGGGCGGGCCGTTCCATGGCGAGACGAAAGGCCCCTACAAGCGCTCGGAGATAATCCGCAGCAGCGCCGCGCCGATGGGAGCGGAGTTCGTCGACTGCGTGTCCGTGATGGCCCGGTACATATACGATACCTTCGGCAGATTTCCGGCCACAGTGCCGGCGATCTTCAACCTGATGTATCTCCAGGCGCATCGGCTCGACACAGAGTTCTACGACACGCATTTCGCGCCGGGCGCCTACCTTAGCACGCACGCGGAGCACGACAAAAACTGGGGCTGAGACCCGTTAGGGCTGCGCCGTTCGTTCGCGGCTTTGAATCCCATTATTCCGATCAACGCAAAGCGAGGCCGAAGTCTCACCCTTCGGTCGTTGGAAACGGCTATGTCAAGATGGTCAAGTTCCCTCTGCCGCAAGCTCGCGGCGTGTTTCGGGAGGCAGCCAAGGTCAAATCCCGACACATCGCCTGAACTCGCGCCACTCAGTTACCTCAATGACCATCTGCTTGAGGATCTTGCTCTGCAGCGTAGAGGTAAGGACTGTGTCAAAATGAACGTGGTTTGACACCGAGGCGAATTTTCGCCGTCACATCTGCACAGACATTCCGCCATCGACGGTCAGAACATGCCCGTTGACGAAGGATGCCGCATCGCTGGCCAGGAAAAGCGCGGCGCCGGCGATTTCCTCCGGCCGTCCCCAGCGTTGCAGCGGAACCCGCTGGCGGGCGAAAGAAAGCATGTCGGGATCCTCCGCCAGTGCGGCATTGGTCTCGGTTGCGAACATCCCCGGGGCAACGGCGTTGCTGGTTACGCCATGCGCGCCGTATTCGACCGCCATGCTGCGCATCAGGCCGGTCAGCCCCTGCTTGGCAGCGGGATAGACGGCATCGCCGGGACGTGCCATCTCGCCGACGATCGAGGTAACGGCGATCAACCGGCCATACCCTTGCGCCTTCATGATTTCCGCCGCATCCCGCGACAGCGAGATCGCCGAAAGCAGATCGGTCCGGATCAGATCAAGGATATCGTCGTCGTCGAACGCGGCGAGCGGCCTTCTGTCGCGGGCGCCGACATTGTTGACGAGGATATCGAGCTGACCGCGAGCCTTGCGGACATCCGCGATGGCGGCGCGGCCGGCCGCCACGTCTGCTACGTCGAAGACCGCCGCCTCGGCACTGCCGCCGCCTTCTGCAATGGCGGCGACGGCGCCGTCGAGCACCGCGGCCGTACGTCCGGTCACAACCACATGGGCTCCCGCATCGGCAAAGGCGCGCGCGATCTCGAAGCCGAGCCCGCGCCCGCCTCCGGTGACGAGCGCCACACGGCCAGCCAAGGAAAATCTGTCGAAAATGCTCATGCCAAGCGGTCCTCTGCAGGCATAGGAGTAGTAAAAATGATGTCATGCGGCAATCGCCGCGGATCTTCGGTTGATGGCGTGCGTCGCGCGCAGGCGCCAGGGTCACGGACTTCGCCCACCGGCGCCTGGCATCGCAACCATACCAGGCAGGGTTGGTCGAGAACCACAACAGGGGTTGAAGAAAGCCGCCATCGCAATAGATTTCGGGGACCGAAGAGTGCGATCCCTGCGAAAGCGTTCCTCACAGGAGAGGCTCGTGACGCCTGGCGACAATACCCCCGTCCTTTCCGGAGCACCCATCCTTTCCGGGGTGATTGGGGAATACCGCGAGTTCGATCCTCCGGCCGTACTCGAAAGGCATTTCCAGTGTGTCTGGTCCAATACATTGCGACGGGACGCGGGAAGCTTGTCGGCGGTGGTCCCCGACGGTTGCGTCGACATCACCTGGATCGACGGCGATCTCGTCGTGGCGGGCCCCGACGTGGCCGTTGCCCTCGCTACGCTGACTCCCGGCTCAACCGTGATCGGCGCCCGCTTCCGGCCGGGGGCGGCAAGCCCGTGGCTCGGCTTGCCGATGTCGGAGATCGTCGGCGGGCGGGTGGCACTCAGCCGCTTCTGGGGAGCGCCGGCGCGCGAAATCGCCCAGCGAATTGGCGATGCATCCTCCACGGCGGAGCGGATGCGGGCGATGCAAGCGGCACTCTCCAGGCTTGCGCCCGATGTCGAGCCGCCGCCTCCGGAGATGGGATTTGCCTTCAACGCGCTGAAAACGGAATCCGCCGGCCCGGGGATGGCGGTCATCCTCGACCGGCTCGACGTCAGCCCGCGAACGCTTCGCCGTCGCTGCCAAGAGGCTTTCGGCTATGGTCCAAAGACGCTCGACCGCATTCTCCGATTCCAGCGGTTTTTGAGCCTGGCGCGGCAGTTCGCGGAGCCGCGCCTTGTCGATCTTGCGTTCGAAGCGGGTTATTCCGACCAGGCACATCTCACGCGTGAGGTGCGGCGCCTGTCGGGATTCTCGCCCGCGACGGTTCTGCGACAGTTCGGCGCCTGAACTGGCCGTTTCGTTCAATACGCCGCCGCCAACGCTGTCTAGTCTGCCTCCATTGGAAAGGAGGCAGATATGACCATCTACAAATCCCGCATCATCGCCGTGTCCATCGACCGGGACTGGCGCGAAGTCTACGACTTCGCCTCCATCCCGGAGAATTTCCAGCGCTGGGCGGCAGGCCTCGGCAGACGCTTCGAAAGATCGGGCGAGGAATGGACGGCGGAGGACCCCGATGGCCGGGTTATCCGCATCCGCTTCTCCCCGCCCAATGAATTCGGTGTCCTCGATCACATCGTCTTTGCCGAGGCTAAGGAAACCCGCAATGCGGTGCGCGTGGTTCCCAATGGCACCGGCGCAGAAGTCATGTTCACGCTTCTGAAGGCACCGGACATGACAGAGGAGATCTTCGCTGCCGACGCCGCCGCCGTGCAGCGCGACCTCAACACCCTGAAGGCAATGCTCGAACGCTGAGCTTCCAAAGACCGCGAAAGGAGAAGATCATGGCCAAATCCAGCAACGACAAGCGCATCGACTATGTCGAGTTTTCCGTCGACGACATCCCGCGTTCGCGCGACTTCTATGGCAAGGCCTTCGGCTGGTCCTTCAAGGACTACGGGCCGAGCTATTGCGAGTTCAACGATGGCCGCCTGACCGGCGGCTTTGCCCTCGGTGGCCAGAGCAAGGCGGCAGGCGGGCCGCTGGTGATCCTCTATGCCGACAAGCTCGACGAGACCCAACGCCGCGTCGAGGAGGCCGGCGGGAAGATCGTCAAGCCCGCCTATTCCTTCCCGGGCGGCCGCCGCTTCCACTTTTCCGATCCGGACGGCTACGAGCTGGCCGTGTGGTCGGCGAAGTGAAGAGGTGGAGAGGGACGCCGGACCGGATCCGGCGCCCCCATCAACTTTCCTTCTGCATGTCCCGCACCTCCGACGAAGGCACGACCATTTCTCCCTACTGCGACTCATGCTGCTGGAAAATTAAGGACAAGCTAAAGTAGCGCTTAGCGAGAAAGCAACGTCCTGTTGAGGTCCTGTTAGTCGCTGCCTATGCCTGAAAAATAGCCAATCGCAAGGCGCCTTTGGTGGCTAATAGCTTGTGCTTTTCGAAGATCGCTAGCTTCTGCGGATAAGTGATCCGCACCTTGGCGTTACACCCGTCGCATCTGATGTGCGCGATTGTTCTCAGCGCAGAGCCCTTCCTTACAGTCGGATGCGAGCAATCCGGACAAGCGAATGTGAGCGAAACATCAGACAAGTTTTCGGCTAAACCCATTTCCATCTCCCTCGCCAGCGCTCTGGCGACACCATTCAAAGCCGTCGTATGTGAAACTGATATGAAGGCGCTCACATAGTGACCGAAGAAGTTTCCCCCCCAATCAATCAGCGAGCCCCGCTTCGAATGTACCAGACCGATTTCGGCCCCAACTCGGGGCGAGTCTCAATTTGCAATTTAGATGCCAATCCGATCGTGCCAAAACGGGACGAGGCACGCCGAGAACCTTAGGAGACCCAGCGCCGCGTCGAGGAGGCCGGCGGGAAGATCGTCATGCCCGCCTATTTCTTTCCCGGGCGGCCGCTTCCATTTGCGCGGGTGGTTATAGCGGCGCTGAACCTAGTCAAAGGGGCAAGCGCTGCTGTTTAACGATGTAACAATTATTGTCCGATGGCGTGGCTCGCATCGTATAAGGCTGGCCTGAGAACCATCACATACCGCGCCGCGCATGACGGAACTGACACGAACGACAATACGGCAAAGACTGTACGCTTTTTTGATCGCTGGTCTGGGTGGACTGGCCGCATCGGCAATCTCGTTTTCGATGACGCTCTACGAAGCTGCCCATCCGCCAACGGTGCCTGTTGTGCAAGCGGGCCAGCAGATCGATACCGGTCGCTGGTTCGTCACCTTGCGAACGGCACGTGTCGGAACCGTGCCGCCGACAGGCGTTCCCCCATCGCAGCCTGTGCAGCTTCTGATGGTGGACCTGGACGTGGTGAACCGTTCCGCGACCCCAAACAACGTGCTCTACCGCGCCGTCACGCTCAACGCTCCGGCGCAAAGGCTGCCAATGCCAACGGTTTATCTCGATCGCGACAAGTATCTGGCGGGATATTTCAACCCCAACATGCCGGAACGCGCGACGATGGCTTGGGAGTGGCCGGCCGGTGTGCCCGTGCCGGACAAGGTGACGATCACCGTCACCGGCCAGATCTACAAGCTGCGCGACAATCTCTACGGCGCAAGTGGGTGGTACGACCGCGATCCCGTTGCGACGGTCGATCTGCCGGTGGGGAAGGCGCCATGATGCGCGTGGTGCGTTCGGTGCTTGCGCTGCTGCTCGCTGCCGCCGTGCTCTACGGCATACAGCATACGCGTCCGCTCTACAGCGACATTACATCGCCGATCGTCTCTTCGGGCGGCATGAACAAGCGTGTGGAGGCTCGCGCGTTTGCGCTTTCGGTGGATAGCGCCAGGGTGGCGCGGGTTCTCAACGTCGAGACCTTCGGGAAGTCAAAGACCTACACGAGTTCCGGCGTATGGGTTGTGGTCGAAGGCGAAGCCGAGGCGAAATTCGAGACCTTGGGTCTCACTTCAGGCGAGTGGCTGAGCGGCAGCGGCGTCCGTTATGTTCTGACCGACCGAGTGCCGGCGACGATCGAAATGATGCCGGGTAGTGCCTACCAGCCCGGCCTGCCACGCCGTATCCTTCTGGTGTTCGAGGTGCCGGAGGACGCCGTCGCCGGCGGGACCGTGGTGGTTGCACGCACAAAATTGCTGCCGCTCGACGATGAGATCCGCATCGCCACGAACGTTTCCGGCAAGGACATCGAGCCCGCGATCGCCATCCGCCGCAACCAGGAAGGACCACCATGGACAGTTCTCCCGCAAAGGTGATGTCAACGCGGCGACGCTACTGGCTGAGCATGATGGCGCTCGTGGTTGCGCTGCCCGCCGCGCTCGCCGCGCAAACGTGGGGAAGCATCAAGGACTGGCGCTCCCAACATGTGCGTCAGCCGGTCTCTGCGAGCTTGGGGCAGCCGATCGACTATGCCGGCGCAAGCTGGACCGTGACGCGCTTCACCAGGCTGGCAGGCAGCAAGGGAAACGCCGTCGTCCTTGCCGAATTCGAGGCTCTCCCTGACGACCCGAAGGCGCTCGGTGCCGTTCCATGCCAGGTGCGGCTTTCCGATGGGAGCGGTCGCGAATGGCAGCCAACCCTGTTTGCCGATCCGGTGGTCAGGAAGCAATATCCGGAGGCCCAGCAACGGTCTCTGTGTGGCGGCAGCGCATTCGCGGCGGCGGAACCCGGCAAACCGGCACGGATGGCTGCCAGCTTTTCGATCCCGCCTGCGGCAAGCAGCCTCACACTGTCGATCGGCCTCTATTCGGCGCTGCCGAATTATCTCAGCGTCAACGAACCGCGGACCTGAGGGCGTTCGCTTCGCCAGCCATGGCGACTGCAGTCTCAAGCACGGCTGCAAGCAGCGCGACCCGGACCGCGTCGAGCAGGATTCCCCCGTCGAGGTCGCTTGGGCTGCCGATGAACAGGCTGATCGTGTCGGCGAAGATCTGCCAGGTTGCGAGATCATGCGCTCCGATCAGCCTTGTCAGGCCATACCACATCCAGGCGCCGGCCCACGAGATGGCCTGATAGGCGATGACGAAGGTGACAAGCGTCGCGAGGCCGGCACTGAGCGTCAGCTTGAGGCAAGTCCAAACCGGCGAGTAGCGGCTGCGATAGCCGCCAACGAAATGGGTCGCGAAATCCTTCAGCCACTTCTGCCAGGACATCGTGCGCGATGGCGCAGGAGCGGAAGCGGCCGGCGCGGAAAGCTCATAGCCGTTGATGATTGCCGTCATCACCAGCCAGACAATCGGCAGCAATGCGAAAAAGAAAAGATTCTGAAGCTGCTCTCCGAAGGGACGCTGCCGGAATTCCACGGGAACGAACTGGCCGGCCGCAACCGCTTGACTTACCGGCGCAAGCAAATCGAGGCTGAGCTGTTGCAGCGCGGCGCCTGCGCCAAGCCAGCGGATGAACTGGTCTTTCCATTCGCCGAGCGCGTAGAGACCGATGAAGACCCAAGTTGCGTCCGTCGCCACGATCAGCAGCCGCCAGTAGGGGTGAGAGGCGCGCGTATTCAGCCGCTTGGCGGCAAAACGCACCAGCCAGCAAACGACGATCGACAGTACCACGCCGCTCGACTGCAGAATGGCGAAGATGTCGACGCTCTTGCCGAGTTCGGCTTGGGCCAGCGCCATGCGCGAATACTCGCGGACCGTGTCGCCGAGAAAACCCCATGCGGCATAGTAGGCGAAGAACGGCAGGATCGCGGCCGCGGTAATCGCCAGGATTGGCTCGCGCTTGTTTTCGTCCGCTCCCTTTTTTGCTTTTTGTCTCAGTGCCGCCACCGCCGGCATGTGCGGCCGGAGCACCACGAACATCATGACCAATACCGTCAGCTTGGCGAGAATCACCAGCGATAGCATGACCATACCGCCTAGTGGGAATTGGAGGCCGATCGTCACGGCGCCCTGAAGCAGCAGATCACGAGCGATCACACCAAGGCAGCCGACAAGCAATAGTTGGGGCCAGCACTGGATAATCAACCGCGCCGTTAACGCCAGCGGCCGATATATGTCTTCAGTCGTCGTGGTCATCGCGTCAGGTGGCTTTCGTGCTCCGGTCCTGGACGTTCGCCAGACGGTCCTTCTCTATTCCTGCAGTTGCGATCAAACTCAAACCGCTTGGGTTCGAATTTGATCGCAGGTAACGCAAGTTTACCTCATCCGCCTTGCCGGGCTTGACCCAGTCGGTGAGCCGAAACCGGTTCAGGATTCGGAGATTTCCAGCTTTGGAGAATAGCGGCTAGTCGGTCAGCTTAGTAAAATCGTGGCGGCGCGCGCGAACATGTGCCAGCAAATTCGTTTCATTGACGACCCCGGATTGAAAGAGAGCCAGTGTGGTCGAGGCCAGAATCTGACCGTCTATCGAGGTGCTGTACCATTTAGCGTCGGCGGCTATCTGGTCGACCACCCGCTGGCAGATCGCCCGATCTTCAGGTTTTAGGAACTGACTTTGCGGCACTCGGAGCATCTCGACGCCTTTAAAAGGGGAATTACTGTGTCCACGCGACACAATGAGTGGTCGCAGAAAATGGACCGTAGGCGCAAGTTCAAGCGGCCCGGCAGCCCCATCGGGGGGGTGACCATCAGCAGGCCGCCGGGCCTTGACCACCAGCGGGCTTAGAGGAGGCGCTGTGCTGGCTGATCAAAAGCTTGCGCTCAAGGCAACGGAAAAGCATCATTCGAACGAACACTGTTCGTCATGATGAGCAGCGAGTGTGATGGCGGATACAGTGACCGGGGTCGCAGATCCGCGCGCGACATGTCGGCGATGCGCTCAACGGCATCTGGCGGAGGGAGTGGGATTCGAACCCACGGTGGGCTTGCACCCACGCCGGTTTTCAAGACCGGTGCCTTAAACCGCTCGGCCATCCCTCCATCGTGATTTTTCAACCACTTGGATGCTCGTCCTGATCTCAACTCGTACCTGTTGGCGCTGCTGCGCCGCCCGGAGATCATTCTCGCTTCACTGCTCTAGTGCGCCCGACGAAGTCCTGTCAACCAGCCGCGGCCTCTTCCAGCCAAGGGCAGAGCATGGACGATTGACCGCGGGGCGGAAGCAGGACGAACAGCGCTGCGCCGATGATCGAAAAGCAGCGGTTTTTCACAGCGATCGCCTGGGACCGTTTGTGCCACAATCTCGCCCGGTTCCGACCATAATCGGTTAATAGGCTGATAAACAATTCCTGCGCAAAAGGAATAGCGAATCAGGGTGGCGCTAGCATTTGTCGAGGGGTTTAGCCCTGCCGACAGTCAAGTTGCGGTGCCTGTTAAGAGGGGACAATCGAAACATGCAGAGCACGGCGCGCCCGCATCTTCGTCGCGCTTGCGCTTTCACGTTGTTTGCCCTGTCGGCCGCCTTGCTGGCGGCTTGCGCCGCCCCGCCACAGCCGAAGGCAATGGTCAACACGAAGCCCCGCTCCAAGGAATATTTTGCCGAATCCGAATATGGCGTAAAGGCCAGCCCGCGCGTTACCTTCAAGAAGTCCGGCCTGCAGCGCGGCGGCGGACGCGACCAGCTGGGCAAGCCCTATCAGGTGCGCGGCAAGTGGTATTATCCGAAGGAAGACAAGCGCTACGCCAAGGTGGGTCTCGCCTCCTGGTATGGCGACGCCTTCCACGGTCGGCTGACCGCCAACGGCGAAGTCTACGACATGACCCACCTGACCGGCGCGCATCCGACCATGCCGCTGCCGAGCTATGCCAGGGTCACCAACATGAAGACCGGCAGTTCGGTCATCGTGCGCGTCAACGACCGCGGCCCTTACCATGACGGGCGTATCATCGATGTGTCGAAGCGCGCCGCCGAAATGCTCGACTATGCCAACAGCGGCACGGCTAAGGTGAAGGTCGAATATGTCGGCCGCGCGCCGCTCGACGGCAAGGACGACCAGTATCTGATGGCCTCCTACAATCCCGGCAACAGGGCGCCGGATCCGTCGGACGGCTTGCCCACCGGCGTCATGATCGCCATGAACGGACCGTCGCCGAGCACGGCGTTGGGCGCTGCCGCTGCTCCATTTCCCGGTCAGTTGACGAATTCCGCATCAGCACAACCTGTCACGTCGGCGCAGACGTCGGCTGCTGGCACTGTGACGCTGCCCGATTTCGGGCCGATCGTGCCGGAACGCCCGGAGATCAATCTGCCGGCGCAATCGCCGTTCACCGTGGCGTCGCTGTCTTACGCGGACGAACGCGTGCAGCGCGGCTCCAATGTCTTTGCAGCGCTGGATGGCACCGGCATGTCGCCCGCCGAAATTCTTCAATCGTGGAAGCGGCAAGCGCCTTCAGGGGGATCACCGACGGACTATGTCGCGGCGGGCTCGTTCGACGATGCCGCCGAGGCGAACCGCGTGGCAGCCCAGCTTTCCGGCTTCGGCAAGACCGAAATCCAGCGCTCCGAATTCGAGGGCAAGGACTGGTATTCGGTCAATCTCTACCCGGACGGCCATGGCAGCCTGGACGAGATGCTGCAGGCGGCTTGGTCGCATGGCGCGCCGGACGCGTTCGTGGTTCGGAACTGAAAAGCGCGTAGCGCTTTCCATGAGGAAAAACAAAGAGATAGAGCGGTTCGGCATTTCCGTGAAACGATGAACCGCTCTAGTCATCCATGGCGCGGTTGATCGGCCGGGACAAAGCCTGATAGCTTGTAGAGCTTGCCCAGAAATGCCGGCTGACAGGTCGACCCTCTGATGAAATCTCGCTTCGCCGCGCCCGTCGCCGGGCTCCTGGGTTTTGGCCTCCTGCTGCTTTCGCTGGCGCCGGCCGCGGCGCAGCTTTTCGAGACCAAGGCCACGCGGGCCTTCATGATCGATGCCGAAACCGGAACGGTGCTGTTTTCCAAGGACGCCGACAAGCCAATGCCGCCGGCGTCACTGGCCAAGCTGATGACGATGGAAGTGGTTTTTGACGCCATCAAATCAGGGCGCGTGACGCTCGATGACACTTTCGTGGTGAGTGAGAACGCATGGCGCACGGGCGGCGCGCCATCCGGAACATCGACCATGTTTGCCAAGCTCAAATCGACGATCCGGCTCGAAGACTTGATCCAGGGCGTGACGGTCCAGGCGGCCAATGACGGCTGCATCATCATCGCCGAAGGCTTCGCCGGATCGGAGGCGAATTTCGCAACTAAGATGATCGACCGGGCGAGGCGGATTGGTCTGGAGAAATCGACATTCCTCAATTCAACCGGTCTGCCGGCCGACGGTCAGCAAACGACGGTTCGTGAGCTTGCGCTTCTGGCCCTGCATATCTGGCGCGAGTACCCGGATCTCTATCGCTACTATGGTCAGACGGACTTCACCTGGAACAAGATTACCCAACGGAACCGCAATCCGCTGCTGGCGATGGATATCGGTGCCGATGGCCTGGCGGTCGGCATGAGCGAGGTGTCCGGCTTCGGCATCGTCGGCTCGATCAGTCACGATGGCACACGCATCGTCGCGGCGATGAGCGGACTGGCAAGCGACCGCGAGCGCGCCGAGGAGGCACGAAAGCTGCTCGAGTGGGGCGTTCGCGCCTTCCAGAAGACCGAGATTTTCGCCAAGGACGAAGCCGTCGGTGAGGCCCAGGTTTTCGGCGGTGCGAAATCCGGCGTGGCGCTGAAGGCAAAGGGGCCGGTGAACATCTTCCTGCCCATCGCCAACCGCGACAAGCTGACCGCCAAGATCGTCTATGACGGTCCCGTTGCAGCACCCGTGGAAGAAGGGCAGCCGGTGGGCGCACTGCAGGTCTGGATCGGGGACACACTGAGCCAGGAGACGCCGCTTTTCGCTGCCGAGTCGGTTGGCGTGGGCTCGTTGCGGCAACGCGCGCTTGATGCCGTCAAGGAACTGGCCGTCGGCTGGCTGCGTTAGCCCGTCGTGGTGGACCTTTTTTCTGACCGGGACTAAGACGGTTCCCGCAGTATGGAAGAAGGCTTTTTGATTGGCGCGCGGATTTTTCATCACCTTCGAAGGCGGGGAAGGGGCAGGCAAGTCGACGCAGATCTCGCGGCTGGCCAGCAAGATGCGCGCCAAGAAATACGATGTCCTTGTCACGCGTGAGCCAGGCGGCTCGCCCGGCGCGGAGGCGGTCAGGCATGTCCTGCTTTCGGGTGCGGCCGAACCGTTCGGCCCCAAGATGGAGGCGCTGCTTTTCGCCGCCGCGCGTTCCGACCATGTCGAGCAGGTCATTCGGCCGGCGGTCGAGCGCGGCTCGATCGTGCTTTGTGATCGCTTCCTCGACTCCTCACGCGTCTACCAAGGCGTCACCGGCGGTCTCGACCCGGCGTTTATGGAGGCGCTGGAAAAGGTCGCCATCAACGGCATGGTGCCTGACATGACGCTGATCTTCGATATCGATCCCGCCGAAGGACTGCGGCGCGCCACGGTACGGCGGGGTACCGATGCCGGCGCCGATCGCTTCGAAAAGGAAACGCTCGATATCCATCAGCGTCGCCGCGAAGCCTTTCTGGCGATCGCCGCGGCGGAGCCCGAGCGCTGCATCGTCGTCGATGCGTCCGCCGACCCCGACGCGGTGGAGAATGTCGTCACCGCCACCGTTTTCGCCGCCTTGGAGACGATGACGCCGGTGCACAGGAAACAGGTGTCGCCGGCATGATTTTCGAACGGATTGCACCAGAACAGCACGACACGCTCGACGGCGTACCGGAGCCTTCCGAGACCCCGCGACTGGTCGGGCATGGCCAAGTGGCGAACATGCTGGCGTCGGCATATCGCTCCGGGAAGCTGCCGCATGCGCTGATCTTTGTCGGACCGGTCGGTATCGGCAAGGCGACGCTCGCCTTTCATCTGGCGCATCATCTGTTGAAGCATCCGGCGTTCGAGCAGGCGCCGGACATTCTCGCCGTTCCCGATCCGGCATCATCGCTGTTTCGGCAGATCGCCACCGGCGCGCATCCTTCGGTGCTGCATCTGACCCGCCCGCCGAACGACAAAACGAAAAGCTTCAAGACAGTCGTCACCGTCGACGAGATCCGCAAGGTCAGCCGCTTCCTGTCGCTGACCTCGCATGACGGCAGCTACCGGGTAGTGATCGTCGATCCGGCCGACGACATGAATGTCAATGCGGCCAATGCCTTGTTGAAGAATCTTGAAGAACCACCGGCGCGAACACTGTTCATCCTCATCGTCCATGCACCGGGCAGCCTGCTGCCGACGATCCGGTCGCGCTGCCAGATGGTGCGGCTGACACCGCTCGATGCCGAGAGCCTTATGGCGGTTCTGGAGAACGTCGAACCACCGCCGCCGGACGACCCCGCGGCGCGCGCGGCACTGGCCAAGCGGGCAGGGGGCAGCGCACGCACCGCAATCCTGCTGACGCAGTATGGCGGGTTGGAAATCGCCGAGACGCTCGATGCCCTGGCGACAGCACGAAAGAGCGATGTTGCCGGCGCCTATCGCCTCGCGGAGGCAGTCGCCGGTCGCGATCAGGCGATCCAGTTCGATATCTTCAATCGCCGTGCGCTCGACCTGCTCTCGACCGGCGCAAGTCAGGCCGCGCTGGCGGGCGACCTGGCGCGGGCGAAAACACTGTCGGATACTTGGCACGAGGCGCTGAACGCTATATCTGAGACCGACACCTACAATCTCGACAAGAAGCAGCACGCCCTGACCATGATCGACCGCCTGAATTCTGCAATGCGAATGTGACGGCCCATCGGGATGGCAATCGCCGTTTCGATGCGATATCTCACCGCTACATCTTCATTCAGACATTCATGACGGCTCATCCATGGCACGCGAAAAATACTACCTAACGACGCCGATTTTCTATCCGAACGGCAAGCCCCATATCGGCCATGCCTACAATGTCATCGCCAGCGACACGCTGGCCCGCTTCCACCGGCTCGACGGCAAAGACGTTTTCTTCGTCTCGGGAACCGACGAGCACGGCTTGAAGATGCAGCAGACGGCGGACGCCGAAGGCCTGACGCCAAAAGCGCTTGCCGATCGCAATTCGGCGATCTTCCGCTCGATGCTCGAAGCGACCGGCTGTTCGAACGACGTCTTCATCCGCACCACCGAAGAGCGCCACTACAAGGCCTGCCAGGCGATCTGGACGCGCATGGCGGAGAATGGCGACATCTACCTCGACCGTTATAGCGGCTGGTATTCGGTGCGGCAGGAAGCCTATTTCGACGAGGCCGAAACCAAGGTCGGCGACGACGGCGTGCGCCGCGAACCACTCGGCTCGCCAGTCGAATGGACCGAGGAAGAGAGCTATTTCTTCCGGCTTTCCACCTATCAGGACAGGTTGCTCGCGCTCTATGAGAGCAACCCCGAATTCGTCGGCCCAGTGGAGCGGCGCAACGAAATCGTCAGCTTCGTCAAATCAGGGCTGAAGGACCTATCGATCTCGCGCACCACGTTCAAATGGGGCGTACCGGTGCCGGGCGACGACAAGCATGTGATGTATGTCTGGGTCGACGCGCTGACCAACTACATCACCGCTGCCGGTTTTCCGGATAGAGCCAATGAGAGATGGTCCTTCTGGCCGGCAAACGTCCACGTCATCGGCAAGGACATCGTCCGCTTCCACGCCGTCTACTGGCCGGCCTTCCTGCTGTCGGCGGGGATCGAGCTGCCGAAGCGCGTGTTTGCGCATGGCTTTCTGTTCAACCGCGGCGAGAAAATGTCGAAGTCGGTCGGCAATGTCGTCGATCCGTTCGCGATGATCGAGCATTACGGCCTCGACCAAGTGCGCTATTTCTTCATGCGCGAAGTGCCGTTCGGCCAGGACGGCAGCTATAGCCACGATGCCATCGTGAACCGCACCAATGCCGACCTTGCCAACGATCTCGGCAATCTGGCGCAGCGCTCGCTGTCGATGATCGCCAAGAACTGCGGCGGCGTGGTGCCGAAACGCGGCGAATTGAGCGATGCCGACAAGGCGATCCTCGATCAGGCAAGTGCCGCCCTTGTCACCGCGCGCAGGACGATGGCCGAACAGGGCATCCATCTGGCGCTGGCGGCGATCTTTGGCGTCGTGGCCGAAGCCAACCGCTATTTCGCGGGGCAGGAGCCGTGGGCGCTGAAGAAGACCGATCCCGCGCGAATGGAAACGGTGCTGTGGACGACGGCCGAGGTGATCCGGCGCGTCGCGATCCTTTGCCAGCCCGTCGTCCCGACCTCGGCGGCGAAGCTGCTCGACCTGCTGGCGGTGCCGGCGGACAGCCGCGATTTCGCGCATGTCGCCGAGGCTCACGCGCTGGTTTCAGGCACTGCTCTGCCGGCGCCGGAACCGGTGTTTCCACGCTATGTCGAGCAGCCGGACGCGAACATCTGATGCTGGTCGACAGTCACTGCCATCTCGACTTTCCGGATTTCGCAGACGAGCGGGCGGCCATCGTCAACCGCGCCTCAGCCGCTGGAATCGGTCGCATGGTGACAATCTCGACGCGCGTGAAGCGATTCCAACAAGTGCTTGAAATCGCTGAATCTTTTGACGAGGTATATTGCTCTGTCGGCACCCATCCGCACAACGCCGCCGAAGAGCTGGACGTGACCGTCGAGGAGCTTGTCGGGCTGTCCGCTCATTCCAAAGTGGTGGCGATCGGCGAAGCTGGGCTCGATTACTTCTACGACCATGCGCCGCGCGATGCCCAGGCGCAGGGTTTTCGCACCCATATTGCCGCCGCGCGTCAAACGGGCCTGCCTCTGGTCATCCATTCGCGCGACGCCGACAGCGACATGGCTGATATCCTCGAGGACGAAACAGGGAAGGGCGCCTTCCCCTTCATCCTGCACTGTTTTTCGTCCGGGCGCAGGCTGGCCGAAGTCGGCGTGGCGCTCGGCGGCTACGTTTCCTTTTCAGGCATCCTGACCTTCAAGAATTCGACCGAGCTGCGCGCCATCGCCGCCGACGTGCCACACGACCGCCTGCTGGTCGAAACCGATGCGCCATATCTGGCGCCGATACCGTTCCGCGGCAAGCGCAACGAGCCTGCCTATGTCGCGCATACAGCCAAGGTGCTGGCCGAAACGGTCGGGATCAGCGAGGCTGAGATCGCTGCCGTCACCACGGACAATTTCTTCCGGCTGTTCAGGAAGATGCCGCGCCCAAGCCCGCCGAGCACCTGACGCATGAGCGACCGGCTACGCCTCACCATTCTCGGCTGCGGCTCATCGCCGGGCACGCCGCGCATCACTGGCGACTGGGGCAATTGCGACCCGGCCAATCCGAGGAACCGGCGCATGCGCACCGCAGCGCTCGTCGAGCGGATCGCGGCGAACGGCGACAGAACCACAGTCGTCATCGATACCGGGCCGGATTTCCGCGAGCAGATGCTGCTGGCATCGGTCAGGCGCATCGATGCGGTCGTCTATACGCATCCGCATGCCGACCATATCCACGGCATCGACGATTTGCGTGGCTTCGTGCTCGAGCAGCGTCATCTGATCGATATCCACGCCGACCAGCCCACCATGCTGCGGTTGCGGGAAGCGTTCGGCTATTGTTTCGAAACACCGCTAGGCAGTTCCTATCCGCCCATCGTCGAGCCCCATATTATCGATCACGCCAGGCCGGTGGTGATCGAGGGCGAGGGGGGTGCCCTCACCCTCGAGCCGCTGCCGCAGATCCATGGCGACATCATATCGCTTGGTTTTCGCATCGGCGGGCTCGCCTATTGCCCCGATATCAGTGATTTCCCGGACGCTACCGCCGAACGGCTGCGCGATCTGGACGTGCTGGTCATCGACGCGCTGCAATACAGGACGCACCCGAGCCATCTGTCGCTCGGCCAAGCGCTCGGCTGGATCGAAAAACTGGCGCCGAAAACGGCCGTGCTGACGCATATGCATGTGCCGCTCGACTACGCCACCGTGATGGCCGAGACGCCAGCCGATGTCGAGCCAGCCCATGATGGCATGACGATAGAAATACCTTTTAAATCAGCATGATAGGAACGATTTTTGATGGCTGGCAGCATCTATCGTGTTTCGATCGCGTCTGTCAGCGGCCGGCGCTCACGACACACCTTGTTTGCCGCCGAGCCACACGCAAGGCCGCGCGGGCTGTCGTGGCGACGCTCGCAGCCTGAAGTCCTGACGCGTAGCCTCTAAGCGGCCGGCGTCGGCTCCGCTGAAGTAGGGGCAAGCCATTGACAATTTTATGGAATTTGGCCTGACCGCAATGTCGTTCAGTTCCATAATCTATCTTATGCGACTTTCCGATGTGGCCTTGAGGACGGCTAGATCGGCGCGTTTCGCTCCACAGGGCTTCGCCAACCTGATACCAAGAGACTCTCTGATTCATCAAGGCCATCAGGAATGACCGCCTCGCCTCGCTTTCTCGGCTTTCCCGATCGCCTCGCCGATGGCTGCCTGCCTCGTGTGGTGATCTTCGGAGCCGGTCACGGCAGTACATATCCCGGCAAGGACAGCAGCGGCTATGCCTTGGCCGCCGACGCCGTCCGCGCTGCGAGCCAGGAAGATGCCGAGCTCGTCGAACACTGGGATTTCGACCTCGGCGGCCCGCTGTTCGACGGTAAGTCGGTCTGCTGCATCGATGCCGGCGATATTCCGACCACCATGCACGACAATGCCGGCAACCGGGCGCGGATCGAGGCGAAGACGTGCGAAGTCCTGGCATCGCAAGCCGTACCAATCCTGCTCGGCGGCGACGATTCCGTGCCCATTCCCTTTCTCGCCGGCTTTGCCGATCACGGGCCGGTCTGGATCCTGCAGATCGACGCTCATATCGACTGGCGCGACGAGTTGCATGGCGAACGCTACGGGTATTCAAGCCCGATGCGTCGGGTGAGCGAGATGCCGCATGTTGCCGGCATCGTGCAGGTCGGACTCCGTAGTGTCGGCAGCGCGCGCCTCACCGAAATCGAAGCAGCGCGGCGCTATGGCAGCCGCTTCGTGACTGCCCGCGAGGTTCACGCCCAGGGCATCGAAGCCGCACTCCGGCATATTCCGGAAGGAGCGCGGGTTGTCGTCACGCTCGACTGCGACGGCCTCGACCCCGGCATCATGCCGGGCGTGGCGGCGCGCACGCCCGGCGGCCTCACCTACACGCAGGTGATAGATCTCATCGCGGGCCTCGGCAAACGGGCCAAGATTGCAGGATTCGATCTTGTCGAGCTCTATCCTCCGGCCGACATTGACGGCCTGTCGGCGCTGACCGCCGCGCGCCTACTCGTCAATGGGATCGGCACCATCGTCCGGCAGGTTTGAGGCCGTCCCCTCGCCGCCCGTGGACGCCCCGACGGGCTTCATTGCAACATTACGGCCGCTTGATTTTGGAGGAAATGCCACGGGTCGCTTTGAAGAGTAGGTTGCACGAACAGTGCGAAAGCGCCGTTATGGGACGGCGCGTTCGATGATACGGCGCATCACTCCGGAAGACCGGCCTTGCGGAAGCCATCGACGAAATGCTCAAGCGTCGCAGCGTCGCGGAATGGCTCCGTCGCGGCCCAGTGGCCGGTTGTGAAATCAGGGTTGCCGACGAGGAACAGTTCGACCTCAGCGCGCGCCTCGTCGAGCCGCCCCAATTGGGCAAGGCTTGCGGCCAGAAAACGGCGTGAGCTTGTGCGATACGTCTCGTCCCTGCGCAGGGTCTCGACAGCGGCTTCGTATTCGCCGGCCGCATATTGCGCCTGACCGAGCGTGAGATAGTACCAACTTGCCGGAAACGGGTTCAGCCGGAACGCCTTGCGAATGTGCTCAAGGCCCTCCTCGACCCGCCCGGCCAAGACCGCGATGTCGGATAATGCCGCCCAGGCATCGGCCTCGTTCGGGTCGAGCTCGATCGCCTTGGCGAATTCCGCATCTGCTTCGGCGAAGCTGCGCTCATATGCCAGCAGATAAGCCAAAACCCAGCGGCAGCCGGCATCGTTGGGGTCGATCGCCACCGCTTTGCGCGCCAGTTCCAAGGCAACGCTACGGGACGTTTCGGTTGGTCCGCCAGAATGCACCCGTCCCATCCAGTGGTTCATCGCAAGCCAGCGATAGGCCTCGGCATATTCCGGATCGAGCGAAACCGCGCGCGTGAGCATCAGATGCGCTTCCCGCGCCATCTGCGGCGTGTCATCCATCAGCTTGCGCGCCCGCACGCAGAGATCGTAGGCATCGAGATTTTTAGGCCGATTGCGCTGCGGCGGTGCGCGCAGACGGCCCAGTAACGCCTCCACGATCATGCCGGTGACCTCGTCCTGAACGGCAAAGATATCTTCCAGGCTGCGATCAAAGCGTTCCGCCCATAGATGATCGCCACTCACCGCGTCGACCAGCTGTGCGTTGATGCGCACACGCCCCGCAGCGTGTCTTGCGCTACCCTCCAGCAGGTATCGTACGCCAAGATCCTGTGCGATCGCGTGCACATCCATCGCCCTCCCCTTGTAGGCAAAGGCCGAGTTGCGCGCGATGACGAACAGGCCTGAGATCCTGGACAGGTCGGTGATCAGGTCTTCGGTCAACCCATCCGCGAAGGATTCCTGCTCGGGATCGTTGCTGATGTTAACGAAGGGCAGCACAGCTATCGATGGTTTGTCGGGCAGCGGCAAAGGTTTTCGCTTCGCGCTACCGAGCTGTTCGATGGTCCCGGTGAAGCGGTAGCCGACGCGCGGAACCGTGGCGATCCACTCACTGCCCCCATTACCGGCATCGGCGGCCGGGCCAAGCAGCTTGCGCAGCTGCGAGATCTGGACGGTGAGGTTGCCTTCCTCGACGGCTGTGCCCGGCCACGCCGCGTCCATCAGTTCGGCCTTCTCAAGGATTTCGCCGGGCCGTGCGACGAGTGCCGCAAGCAGCTTCAGACCGCGGTAGCCAACGGCAACGGGGACATCGTTCCGAAGGAGCGTTCCCGCACCGGAATCAAGCACGAAGGGACCAAAGGCAAAGCGCTCTTCCTGCATACGCCGCATCTATAGCCCGTTTGGAAGTTTTGAGAACTATTTGCCAGAGCTTAATTACGACGCTGTTCGTATCCTGCAGAATTCAATCTCTTTCAGGTCGACGGTCCTTCGGACCATCAAACCCACATGGAGGTTGCCATGAACGATACTCTTGCGTCGGTTTCGCCTCAGACAGCGCGGCCAGGAGCGTGCGTAGTGCCGACGGAAATGCCGCGTCGGCACTACAGTCTGATGACGCTGCAAAACATTGTCGCGACCTGGAGCGAGCGGAAACGCGTTCGCTGGCAGCTTATGCAAATGTCGAAGGACAATCCCCATTTGATCGACGATATCGGTCTGACGGGACAGCAGTTCGAGGAAGAGATCGCCAAGCCCTTCTGGCAAGCATAAGGCGAATGCCGCAATGACTGCCGAAAGCACGACATCATCGCAAGAGGATCGGATGCCATGGGCTGCGATGGCGGGTATCATCGCGACCGTCACGGTGTTCGCGCTGGCACAGGGGCTGACCTATCCGCTGCTCAGCTTCATTCTGGAGCGGCAGGGAACGACACCAGGTCTGATCGGCTTGTCGGCGGCGATGACGCCGCTGGGTTTCATCGTATCCGCGCCCTTCGTTCCGGCGCTGGAGAGGCGCGTGGGCGCGGCGCGGCTTGCGATCCTGTGTTCGATCCTGGCAGCGCTCGCCCTGGTCGCGATTGCCTTGACGCAGGAAGTCTGGGCCTGGATGCCGCTGCGTTTCCTGCTCGGCTTCTTCGTCAATCCGCTTTACGTGATCAGCGAGACCTGGCTGATCTCGATCACGCCCGCGTCACGGCGCGGCCGCATCATGGGCCTCTATTCATCGATCGTTTCGGGTGGCTTCGCCATCGGCCCCCTGTCGCTGGGCCTGGTCGGCACGCAGGGTTGGCCGCCGTTCTTGATCGGCATCGTGGCCTTCCCGCTCTGCGGCCTGATCGTCCTTGCGGTCGTGCCGCGTCTGCCGAAGATGTCGCATGAGGGCAAGGCGATATCGGTCGGCGGCTTTTTCGCACTGGCGCCGCTGCTATTGTTCACGGTTTTCGCCGCAGCCGTCTTCGAGCAGGTCGTGATCTCCTTGTTTGCGGTCTATGGCGTCGCGCTCGGCAGCGCCGAGGGGCGCATCGCTTCGCTGATCGCCTGTTTCACCGCAGGCAATGCCGTGTTGCAGATTTTGCTCGGGCGCGTGGCCGAACGGTTCGGCTCGACGCGGCCCATGTTATTCTGTGCGCTGGCTTCGCTGGCCGGCTGCCTGCTGCTGCCGTCGATCTTCAATTCATGGCTCATCTGGCCGCTCGTTTTCGTATGGGGCGGGGTCTCGTTCGGGATCTACACCATGTCGCTGATCCAACTCGGCGAGCGTTTCACCGGTCAAGCCTTGATCGCTGGTAACGCGGCCTTCGCGTTCGTATGGGGCATCGGCGGCATCGTGGGCTCGCCCGCGACAGGACTGGCGATGCAACTAATTGGACATCAGGGACTGCCATTGTCCCTTGGCCTGCTGTGCTGTCTACTGGCGGTGTTTCTGATGGCGGAGAGACGGCAGGTCTGACCGAGGCACTTGCGCCATGGAAGTGCATGCCGCTTGGATTGTGCGCCGACCGGCCCTTCGTGCGGCGGAATGGCGGAAGTCTAAGACCGGTCCCACCCGCACCGCGGATGATCAGAATTCAACGTCGCCGAAATCACCGGCATCGTCGGAGCCGGCATCGTCTGCTTGTGGCGCCGGTTGTTCGGCCGCCTGCGCTTCACCGCTTTCGCCAAACATGCCTGCGATCGCGTTGCCGAGAAGCACGCCGCCCGCCACGCCCATCGCAGTCTGCGCGGCTCCGGCGAGGAAACCGCCGCCTGCCCCCTGCCGATCATTGCCGGAAAACGGAGGCGGCGGCGCAGCAGCAGCGGTGCGCCCGACCCGCGGCACCGAACCCGAGCGCCTGGCGCCGCTGCCGCCAAAAAGGCCGCCAAGCAATCCGCCGCCGGCAGACTGCTGCGCCTGTTGTTCCAGTTCCTCGATGCGGGATTGTGCCGCGTTCAGGGCCTGCTCTTGCACGACGATTGTCTGCGCCATGTAGTATGGCGCTCCGGGCTGCCGGGCAATCTGATCGTTGATGAAGCGTTCCGCTTCGGCATCGCGCGGCGGCGTCTGTCGCTCGACATTCGCAAGTTTCTCGAAAAGGTTGCCGATCGCCTGCTGGTCGTTCCTGTCCATGGGAGCAACTCCGGTCATTTGGGCGCGCCGCGTCCAGGAGATTTTCGCGACGCGCTTAAGTCTCTGGTCAATGCATGTCGCTGCTCGAAAACCGCTGCCGCGACATGCATTGATTCAACGCGGCTATTCGCGCTCGCCGGTGAAGTTCAGCAGCAGCTGGAAGATGTTGATGAAGTTCAGATAGAGCGAGAATGCACCGAAGACGGCGAGCTTCTGTTGCGATTCCGCACCGAAGTTTTCGGCAAACTGCTCCTTGATCGTCTGCGTATCCCAGGCGGTGAGACCGATAAAGACGGCGATGCCGATCACCGAGATGGCGAACTGAAGTGCGGTCGAGCCGAGAAAGATGTTGACGATGCTGGCAATCACCACGCCGATCAGGCCCATGATCAGGAAGGACGAGAACTGGGTCAGGTCGCGTTTGGTCGTATAGCCGTAAAGGCTGGTCGCGCCAAACATGGTCGCGGCGATGAAGAAGGTGCGCGCGATGCTCGTGCCGGTGAAGACAAGGAACACGGAGGCCAGCGACAGGCCCATCACCGCACAGAATGCCCAAAACATCGCCTGAGCGCCGGCCGCCGACATCGTCTGCATCTTGAACGAGAACAGCAGCACGAAGGCGAGCGGCGCCAGCATCACCACCCACTTCAGCGGGCTGGAAAAGATCGGCACGTAGAGGGCTGGCGTTGACGCCACCATGAAGGCGATCACGCCCGTAACGACGAGGCCGACTCCCATATAGTTGTAGACGCGCAGCATATGCTTGCGCAGGCCTTCGTCGAAGACGGCCCCGGTTTGGGCTCCGACGCCCGTGCGGTATCCTAGATCAGGGGTGTTCATGCGAGTTCTCCTTGATGAGGGTCAGTAAAGCGTTTTGGCGAGCGTTTCAGCGGTGCGATCGAGATCGCGGATACCGCTTCGGGCGACGACCGCGTAGGCGACTTCGCCGATCTGGAAATAGGCCGAGGAAATTTCGCCCGAAGGGGCGGCGGTCGGCTTGACCACATCGAACGTTCCGGGCCTGATCGCGAACAGCGAGACCAGCCCGAGGTCATTTGTTTCGACAGCCATCTCGACGCTCGGGCCGAACCGCGAGGGATAGATCTGCACGTCACGGACCTTCCAGTCCTTCGGCAGCGACGGCATGACGATCGCCGTGGCGGCGCGGATTTCGTCCGCATCGTAGTCCGGCGCTTCGGGCTGAGATGACATGGCCTCGCGCATGATCGTCGTGCCATGCGCCCGGATCGCCTCCTCCAGATAGGCAGGCGGCTGGGTCGAGGCGACGACTTTCGTCACCGATATCGGCCCGACGATGCCGTTCGCCAACCAGCCCGCGGCGAGCAAGACTGCGACCGCCGCAGCCCGGCGAAACGTGCCTAAAACGCGACCCCGGGCCAGCCCCCGTTCCAGCCGCCGCGCTGCATCGGCCGTTGCCGGCCGCGCCATACCCTTGGATCCGGCAAGCGCCACGCGCAGTTCGTCGCGCGTCCTGAGGTCGGACATCACGCGAGCGGCCGCCTCCGGACGGGCGGAGAGAAAGGCCTCGACCTCGATGCGGCGGGCAACGTCGAGCTGGTCGTCGACATAGGCGTCGAGGTCGGCATCGGTCACCGGGTCGCGCAGTTCGTTCATCACGGACATCACGGGCCTCCCACGATCCTGAGGTGGCTGTTCGATCGCCCCGGCAATTTGTTCTCCATTTCACGGAGCGCCGCGCGCGCCCTGCCGATGCGCGACATCAGCGTTCCCAGCGGCACGCCGCTGGCCTCGGCAGCCTGGCTGTAGGTAAGGCCCTCGATGGCAACGAGATGCAGCGCCGAACGCTGCTCTTCCGGCAATTTGAAAAAAGCTTCGCGCACCTGCGCCAGGCGGACGGAGTGTTCCTGGGGAGCCTGCATACTGGCGTCAGCAAGATATCCAGCCTGCTCGACGCGCGCCGCTTCAGACTTGCGGGACCGCAAGCCGTCAACGAAAGCATTGTGGACGATCGACAGCAGCCACGCGCGCAGGTTTCCGCCAGAGCGGAACGTGCCGCGCCGCTCATAGGCACGCACCAGCGCGTCATGCACCAGATCCTCCGCTTCGGCGCTGTCGCGGGTCAGCGAGCGCGCATAGCGTCGCAGGGAACCGAGCTGTCCTACGATATCGAAGCGTGGCATCGACCCTCTCATGTCCTGTTTACGGAGCATGACAGGTTTTTAATCCCGCACCTTGAGTTTTTTCTCGATCCGGAAGGTCGTACCTCCTCACCGTCGCCGGTTACGGCTTCCCGTCCGCGCCCCTCAGCGCCCGCAGTTTAGCGCCAGTGGATTTCAATGTTTATACCTGAATTAATTTGTGACGCGGGAAATCGCGAAGGTGTCATCTTTTTCGGGGCACTAGCGAGTTATAGGCAGGAAACATTCACCGCCGAATCTTCCCTTCGCCGACGGTCCTCTGGGTCCGCTTTGTTCAACGAATTATCGACCCGACATGACAAGCCCAGACACGACAAGCCCCGACATGACAGGCAATGTGCCAACCCAGCGGGATACCCGCATCGATGTCTTCCGCGCTAGCGCTACTGACGATCTTCATCAACCATGTGCCGGGGACGATCTTCGAGCATTTCACGCATAAGAATTTAGGCTTTTCCGACTCGGCCGAAGCCTTCGTGCTGATTTCAGGGATTGCCGTTGGGCTCGCCTACGGATTGAAGTTCCAGCCGGGGAACCGGTTGCTCACGACCCTGAGAGCCTGGCGGCGTGCCGCTGTCCTCTATGTCACCCACATCATGACCACCGTGGCGACGCTGGCGATCTTCTCGGCGGCTGCATTGCATTTCTCGCGGCCCGATCTTTTGAAGCTGATCAATATCCAGATGATCATCGAGGACACGCCGGAAGCGCTGCTCGGCATCGCGGCGCTCGGGCATCAGATCGGCTACAACAACATTCTTTCCATGTATGCCGTCGTACTTCTGACGGTACCGCTTTTCCTGTGGATCGGCACTTTCAGCCTGCGCTTGATGCTTGCTGCGTCCGCTGTCCTCTGGCTCATCGCTGGCATTTTCCAGATCGCGCCTTCGGATTATCCCGGCGATGGCTTCTGGTTCCTGAACCCCCTCTCCTGGCAGTTTCTGTTCGTCATCGGGATCGCCGGCATGCTGCATGTCAAGCGCGGCGGCGAAATCCGCTTCAACTGGATGATGGCGAGCGCGGCCATCGGGTATCTGGTCGGCGCGCTGATCTGGGTGCGGCTGCCGCTGTGGGGCACCGAGACGGCCTCCGGCCTGCCTACCGTGCTGACCGGTTTCGACAAGACATTCCTGTCGCTGTCGCGGCTCATGCACATTCTGGCGATCGCCTATCTGGTCGTCGCGATCCCGGCGCTTTCCAACTTGGCGAGGACCAGGCCCGGACACCCGCTCGCGGTCCTCGGCAAGCATTCGCTGCCAGTCTTCATCGCCGGAACGATCCTCGCCATGATCGCGCAGGTCATGAAGGTCGTCAGCCCGGGCGGGATTCTCTACGATACGATCCTGATCTCGACAGGCATCGCGCTGCAGTTCGGCTTCGCCTATTACCTCGAATGGCTGCCGCGGATCGGTTGGGGCAACACCAAGAAGCAGCAATCCGTCGCCGCTTTGCCGTCTGCTGCCCTCAAGCCGGCGTAATAGAATGGCATGACCGGCTGACGTGCGGAAAGCCGCGCGGTTTGGCGGTTTTCAGCCTAGTGCAAATGAAAACCGCTGGCGCGGCACGGCCGATTTGCGTATCACACCGCGGCCAACGGAACCGCGCCAAATGTTCGAAGACCTCCAGCCTGCCCCAGCCGACAAGATTCTTGCCTTGATCGGCCTCTATCGCGCCGATCCCCGCCCCGACAAGGTCGACCTCGGCGTCGGCGTCTACAAGGATCGCGATGGCAAAACGCCGGTGATGCGCGCCGTGCGCGAAGCCGAAAAGCGATTGCTGCAGAGCCAGGACACCAAGACCTACCTCGGCCTTGCCGGCGATACCGGGTTCAACACGGCGATGGCAAGGCTTGTCTTTGGCCCTGCGGCCGAATTGACGCGCATCCGTGCGGCGCAGGCGCCTGGCGGCTCAGGCGCTCTGCGGCTGGTGGCCGAACTGCTCAAGAGAACGCGATCGGACGCGACGATCTGGCTATCGGACCCGACATGGCCGAACCACGTGCCGGTGATGCGTGCCGCCGGCTTGCAGATACGCGAATACCCCTATTTCGACGCTGCCTCAGGTTCTGTTCGCTTCGCCGAGATGATGAGCGCGCTTGCGACCGCCAGGAGCGGTGACGTGGTGCTGCTGCATGGTTGCTGCCACAATCCGACAGGCGCCAATCTGGACACCGCACAGTGGGCTGAAATAGCCGACCTTGTCGTCGAGTGCGGTCTGCTGCCATTTGTCGACATTGCCTATCAAGGTTTTGGCGAAGGCCTGGACACAGACGCCGCCGGCTTGCGCCTGCTGGCTGAAAAAGTTCCGGAGATGGTCGTTGCCTCGAGCTGCTCCAAGAATTTCGCCGTGTATCGCGACCGCGTCGGCGCGGCGATGATCCTGGCAAAAGATGGCGCGCAGGCGGATGTGGCCATGAGCCAGATGCTGTCGGCGGCGCGCGCCATGTACTCGATGCCGCCGGACCATGGCGCAGCCGCAGTGCGCATCGTGCTTGAAGACGCCACGCTGCGCGCCGACTGGGAAGCGGAGCTCGAGGAGATGCGCCTGCGCATGCTGCGGCTTCGGGTGCAGTTCGCCGAAGCGCTGCGGCGGCAGTCCAATTCCGATCGCTTCGATTTCGTCGCCAGCCATCGCGGCATGTTTTCCCGGCTAGGCCTGTCCGAAGCGCAAGTCGAGCGGCTGCGCGCCGAGCACGGCGTTTACATGGTCGGCGACAGTCGCATCAACGTCGCCGGCCTGCCGGAGGACGGCATGGAGGCGCTCGCCAAGGCGATCGTCTCCGTGCTCGATTGAGACGCTGAGCAACGCTGTGGACAATCGCCCCTCGCCGTCCGACGGCGTTGGCTACACGGTCGGACGCAAGCTAGCATCCGGCCGATGAAACCCTCGAAGGACATTTCCCGGCTGATTGAGATCATGGCGGCGCTGCGGGCGCCCGAAACCGGCTGCCCGTGGGACATCGAGCAGGATTTCTCGACCATCGCGCCCTACACGATCGAGGAAGCCTACGAGGTGGCGGACGCCATCGCGCGCGGCGACCTGGACGATCTGCGCGACGAGCTCGGCGACCTTCTGCTGCAGGTCGTCTACCATGCGCAGATGGCCGAGGAGGCCGGCGAATTCGCCTTTGGCGACGTTGTCCAGGCCATCACCACAAAAATGATCCGCCGCCATCCGCATGTCTTCGGCGACGAGAAGGCGCGTAGCGCCGGTATGGCCAAGGGCATGTGGGAGAAGATCAAGGCCGAGGAAAAGGCGGAAAAGCGAAACGCCCGCCTCGCCCGCGGGCTAGACCCTGAAGATAACGGCAAAGGCTTTCTCGATAGCGTGCCGGTCGCCCTGCCCGCGCTGACCCGGGCGCTGAAGCTGCAGGAAAAAGCGGCCCGCGTCGGCTTTGACTGGAGTGAGGCCGCGCCGATCCTCGACAAGATCGAAGAAGAGATCGGCGAGTTGCGCGAGGCTCTTGCCAAAGGCGATACGGCTTCGATCAAGGACGAGTTCGGCGACATGCTGTTTGCCGTCGTCAATCTCGGTCGTCATCTCAAGGTTGATTCCGAAGCGGCGCTCAGCGGCACCAACGAGAAATTCCGGTCGCGGTTCCACTATGTCGAGCTAGCGCTGGAAGCGTCCGGAAACACGCTGGAAAAGGCCACGCTCGACGAAATGGAGGCGCTTTGGCAGCAGGCAAAGAGCGCGAAGTAACAGAAATTACCCGTTGTTTTTACGGTGTAATCGGCTTTCTATCTCTTCATGCGCGCTTTGCGTCGCTTTGAGCGAGACGGTCAAGCCGCCATCCTCATTGTCGGTGCGCGAGACCACATCGCCATTGCGGTAGAGCCAGTCGACAAGCCCGAGCTGCTCAGGCTTGAGCGTGACAGTCAGCGTTTCCAGCTCGCCTGACACTCTTGTCTCGATGATCGCCTTCAGCACATCGATGCCCTCGCCGGTGGCAGCCGAGATCGCGATCGGCGGCGTCTTCTGGCTGTCGGCGCCATCGGCAAGAAGCCGAGCCCTGTTGCCTTCGTCGAGCAGGTCGATCTTGTTCCATACTTCGATGACGCGGCTGGTGTCGCCGGCATCGACGCCGAGATCGGCCAGGATGCGCTCGACATCCTCGGCCTGGGCGGCAGTGTCGGGATCCGAAATATCGCGCAGATGGATGACGAGATCGGCCTCGACCACCTCTTCCAGCGTGGCCCGGAAAGCCGCGATCAGATGTGTCGGCAGGTCCGAGATGAAACCGACCGTGTCCGAAAGGATGACTGGCGTGCCATGCGGCAGTCGCACCCGGCGCAGCGTCGGGTCGAGCGTGGCAAACAGCATGTCCTCGGCCAGCACCCCTGCTCCGGTCAGCCTGTTGAACAGCGTCGATTTGCCGGCGTTGGTATAGCCGACGATCGCCACCACCGGAAAAGGCACCTTCTTGCGCTTGGCGCGGTGCAGGTCGCGGGTGCGCCGCACTGTTTCCAGCTCGTGCTTCAGCTTCTTGATTTTATCCTGCAGGGCACGGCGGTCCGATTCGATCTGGGTTTCGCCAGGGCCGCCGAGAAAGCCGGCGCCGCCGCGCTGGCGCTCGAGGTGAGTCCAGCTTCGCACGAGCCGGCCCTTCTGATAGTTGAGGTGCGCAAGATCTACCTGCAGCGTGCCTTCTTTGGTCCGCGCGCGCTCGCCGAAAATCTCCAGGATCAGCCCGGTGCGGTCCAGCACCTTGGCGTTTAATTCCTTTTCCAGGTTGCGCTGCTGCACCGGCGTCAGCGGATGGTCGACAATGACCAGTTCGGCATGGCCCTCTTTGACGATCTCGGCGAACTCCGCGACCTTGCCGCTGCCGAGCAAGGTCGCAGGGCGCGGATCGTTGACGGTCACCACCGCGGTGTGGATCGGGTCGAGGTCAATGGCTTGGGCAAGGCCAACCGCCTCGTCGTGGCGAGCTTCGGCGGACCGCGTCAGGCGCGGACGATTCGTCTCTTCGTCGCCGCGCGGCTGGCGGGTAAGCACAGGCACGATAACCACGGCCCGAGTCCGGCCTTCGGCTTCCGTCCCCGGCTGATATGCTGGTTTTTCGCGAACGCTGCGGTCCGCGTCTTTTTTACGTGCCAATCAGGCGCCCTGGCTTTCCTCGCCATCGAACATCTGAACCGGCTGGCTCGGCATGATCGTGGAAATGGCGTGCTTGTAGACGAGCTGGGAATGGCCGTCCCGACGCAGCAGAACACAGAAATTGTCGAACGAAGTGACCACACCGGTCAGCTTCACGCCGTTGATGAGAAAGATGGTGAGTGGGTTTTTGCTTTTACGAACTGAATTCAGGAACAGGTCCTGAAGATTTTGCGATCGTTCCGCCATTGTTCTTGTCTTTCGCCGATCCCCTTCGGTTTGCAGGCCAATGCGCCAAATTGTCAGGCACATGTCAAGCACGCAAACACCATCTTGCCGTCAATAACGACAAGCAGAACGAGATATATTGATGTTCATTCCACCTGTGCGGTTATCAGGCTGGACTTTTTTCCGCAACGTCAAAAAAGGCTTGCCGCAAGGAAAGTGTTATCGAGCCCGGATGACCGTTGGCGACGGGAGCACCGTCGATCGCCACGATCGGCATGGCAATCGTGGTCGCGGAGCTGATGAAAGCCTCGCGCGCGGCCTGGGCCTCGGCGACCGAAAAGCCGCGCTCCTCGATCTTTAGGCCGAGCTTGGCAGCTACCTCGAACAGCGTGGTGCGGGTGATGCCGCGCAGGATGCCGTGCTCGGCCGGACGCGTCACCAGCACCCCATCCCCGGTGACGATCCAGGCGTTCGACGACCCACCTTCCTTGACGGTGCCATCGGCATCGACGAACCAGGCTTCCTGGGCGCCGGCTTCCTTGGCCTTCTGCTTGGCGAGCACATTTGGCAGCAGCCCGACGGACTTGATATCGACGCGGTCCCAGCGATTCTCCGGCACGGTGATGACCTTGATCCCGCTTTCGGCTCGTTTCGCGGCAGCAGCCGGGTCGGCTTTCCTGGCGGTCACCACCAGCGACGGCTTCGTGTCCGCCGCCGGGAAAACAAAGTCTCGGCTGGCGACGCCACGCGTCACCTGAAGATAGACCAAGCCGTCGGTGACATGGTTGCGGTGGACCACCTCGCGCAAAATAATCGGCAACACGCCACGCGTGACCGGCCAGTCGATCGACAATTCGGTCAGCGAGCGGTTCAGCCGTCCAAGATGGCGGGGCATGTCGACGATGAAGCCGCGCGCCACCTCGCAGACCTCATAGACGCCATCGGCGAACTGATAGCCACGGTCTTCAATATGCACGAAAGCGTCGGCGTGAGCGACATAGCGCCCGTTCACATAGGCAATGCGCGGCATGGGTCACCCCTGGAGAAGTCGGCGCATGATCCCGAAAATCGAAATGGTTTTCGGAAAGGGATCGTGCGCCAAGTCAAACTGCTACAGCGTCCTTTGCGCGTCCCAAAAGGCGCGGCGCTGTAGCGCTTTCTTATGCGATTCCGCCGCCGCCGTAACCGATAATTGCGTAGGCCTGGCTATCAGACGCCCAGCGATTTCAGCTTGCGATGGAGCGCCGAGCGCTCCATGCCGATGAACTCGGCCGTTTTCGAGATGTTGCCGCCAAAACGGTTGATCTGGGCGATCAGATAGTCCTTCTCGAACTGTTCGCGCGCCTCGCGCAACGGCAGCGCCATGATGTGCTGATCGGACTGATTTGGCGTGCGCGGCATCACGTCGCCGATCTCAGCGGGCAAGAGGTCGGCGGTGATCGGCGCATCGGCATCGTCGCCGCGCGCCAGGATCATCAGCCGCTCGACATTGTTGCGCAGCTGACGGACATTGCCTGGCCAGTTATGGGCCTGCAGCACCGCCAGCGCGTCGTCGCCGATGCGCCGCGGCCGGATGCCAGCCTGACGGGCGATTTGCTTCATGAAGTTGTCGACAAGATAGGGAATGTCCTCCCGCCGCTCGGCCAATCCCGGCACCATGACCGGAACCACCGCCAGGCGGTGATAGAGATCCTCCCGGAAACGACCGTCGGCGATCATGGCCTCGAGGTTCTGCGATGTCGACGATATGATCCGGACATCGACCTTGACCCGCTTGGTGCCCCCTACCCGCTCAAACTGCTGTTCGACCAGCACGCGCAGGATCTTGTTCTGCGTTTCGCGCGGCATGTCGGCCACTTCGTCGATGTAGAGAATGCCGCGGTGGGCTTCCTCAAGGGCGCCGACCTTGCGTTCGACACCGTTTGATTCGGTACCGAACAGCTCGACCTCCATGCGTTCGGGCGTGATGTTGGCAGCGGTCAGCGCCACGAACGGCGCGCTCTTGCGCGCTGACAGCGCGTGGATGGCGCGTGCGGCGAGTTCCTTGCCCGATCCGGACGGGCCGATGATCATGACGCGGCTGTTGGTCGGCGCGACCCGCTCGATTGTCTGGCGCAATTGGCTCATCGCCGAGGACATGCCGATCAGGTCGAAGGTTTCGCCGCTGCGCAGCTTGAGATCGGAAACCTCGCGTTTCAGCTTCGAGGTTTCAATCGCACGCTCGGCGATGAGGATCAGCCTGTCGGCCTTGAACGGCTTCTCGATGAAGTCATAGGCACCGCGCCGGATCGCCGAGACCGCTGTTTCGATGTTGCCGTGGCCCGAGATCATCACGACCGGCAGGTTCGGGTGCATCGTCTTGATCTCGTCCAGCAACGCCAGTCCATCCAGACGGGAGCCTTGCAGCCAGATGTCGAGGAAAATCAGCCTCGGCGCCCGGTCGGCGATCGCCGCCAGGGCACTGTCGGCATCGAATGCCGTGCGGGTTTCGTGACCTTCGTCGCTCAGAATACCGGCGACGAGTTCGCGGATGTCTTCCTCGTCATCGACGATGAGAATGTCAGACGCCATTACCGACCTTTTCAGTTTCTCTTTCGTGTTCCGTCCTGCCTTCGCCGCGCGACGGCACGGTGGCGGCGGCAAGCGGCAGGATGATGCTGATCATCGCGCCACGCCCGCCGTGGAAATCCGCCGGCGCGTCATGCAGCTCGAGCTGACCGCCATGGTCCTCCACTATCTTCTTGACGATAGCGAGGCCAAGTCCCGTGCCCTTCTCGCGCGTCGTCATGTAAGGCTCGAGCAATCGCTGACGGTTCTCGCGCGGCAGGCCCTTGCCATTGTCGATGACGTCGATGCGAATCGCGTCATTCTGGCGCCCGGCTTGAATCCGGATTATGCCGTGCGAGCGGTCCTTTTGATCAAGTCCGTCAATCGCCTCGGCTGCGTTCTTGATAACATTGCCGAAAGCCTGCGCCATCAGGCGGCTGTCGAAAGTGCCTTTGAGCGGTTCGTTGCCGAACACGCGCTCGAAGGTGATATCGGCGCGACTCACTTCGACGAGGAACGAGGCTTCGCGCAGCGACTCGCGCAAATCGAGGGCCTTCATTTCAGGCTTCGGCATGCGTGCGAAAGCGGAGAACTCGTCGACCATGCGGCCGATGTCCTCAACCTGCCTGATAATCGTATCGGTGCACTGATCGAAAACCTCGCGGTCTTCGGTGATAACTTTGCCGTAGCGGCGCTTGATGCGCTCGGCGGAAAGCTGGATCGGTGTCAGTGGGTTCTTGATCTCGTGAGCGATGCGTCGCGCCACATCCGCCCAGGCCGAGGAACGCTGCGCCTGGACCAGATCGGTGATGTCGTCGACCGTCACGACATAGGACTTCTCCTCCGAACCGTCGCCGCCGGCCTCGACCGTGATCTGCACGTTGAAGGTCCGCTCTGCGCCTGCGCGATAGAAGGTCACCTGCTCGCGGTGGACAGGCTTGCCCGATTTGCGGCCGATCTCGAAGACGCGGCCGACATGCGGCAGCACGGCGGAAAGATTCTGCCCGAGTGCGGCGGTGGCGGATATGGCCAGCATCGTCTCGGCCGATCGGTTGACGATGGTGACGATGCCGTCCGGATCGACGCCGATGACGCCGGCGGTGACGCCGGCAAGCACGGCTTCCGAAAAACGTCGCCGCTCGTCGATCAAATCCTTGGCGGACAGAATCTCGTTACGCTGCGATTTCAGTTCCAGCAGCATCTTGTTGAAGGTGTCGCCGAGCGAGGCGACGTCGCCGTCGGAGGGCCGAACGGGCACGGCAACATCGAGATTGCCGGTCGCGACCTCGTCGGCCGCGCCGATGAGCTGGCGAATGGGCCGCACCAGGCGGTCGGCGACCGCAATGCCGGTCCAGATGGCGGACAGGATGATGATCAGCGTCAGCGACAAATAGGGAAGCGCGAAGGCCACTTGCGAGGTGCGGCGATTGTCTTCGAGGCCGCGGTATTCGTCGGTGTTGGACCTGACGATCTGCCGAGCCTTGATCACCTCGGGGTCGACGAGGCGGATAGTGTAAAGATAGAGCCCTTCGATCTCGCGCAGCTTGACGATGGCGCCCATGATGTTGCGCGTCTTCGGCTCGATCAGCACCGGCCTGCCGTCGGCGGCACTGCTCATGGCGCCTTCCGGCGGCTCCGGCATGGCAAAATCGGCGTCGGTCTTGGCGCTCATGACGAACGAACCGTCCGGCTTGACCAGTGCGGCATGGGCCAGCGAGCGCCCGACGGCTTCCTTGTTCATGAGATCGAGGAAGCCGGTTCGATCGAGGCCGTAGAGCGTGCGGGAGGCGTCGAGATCGTAGGCCATCGACAGCGTCGTTCCCTGGAGATTGCGCGCGTTCTCCTGCACATAGGCGTCCGCAATCGACAGCGATGAATTGACGATCGTCTTGGTGCGGATCTCGAACCAGCGATCAAGGCCGATGTCGAGTGTGATCGACGCGATGATTGCCACCATGATGGCGGGAATCGCAGCGACCAGCGCGAACATCGCGACGATCCGTACATGCAGCCGCGACGCCGCCTTGCCACGCCGACGCGCCATCAGGATACGATGCACTTCGCGGCCGACCAGCGCGATCAGGAACAGGATGAACGCCGCATTGAGGGCGATAAGCGCCAGCGTCGTCCTCTCGTCCGGCGTGATCGGCGTGGCACCAACGAGAATGGCGAAGGAGATCGCTGCCGTAACCAGCGCACCGACAACGGCCACCACGCCTGGCAGCGCCAGCAGCCGGCGTCCGTCCCTTGTTCCGGGTTCGCTGAAAAGCGGTTCGCTCAGTGTCGGTGCGTGTGAAGCCATGTCGCCGTCTAGAGCCAGTGATTGCGTCGGATCTATGCAACGCATTGTGGCGATTATGCAACAAGTGTGACCTGGACGGAAATCTTTCGGCGATCGATCCCCTGGAAAGGCGCCGCTCTACCGGATCAGGCCGAAAAAATCGGGATCGATGTTTCCGGAAGCACGACACGAAAACTCAAAGCGTTAGAGCGAACTTTGTACGTCCGAACCGACGTAGGTCGCTCTATGCCTGCCTGGACGATTTGTAGACGTTGACACCGAGTTCGCGGATCTTCTTGCGCAGCGTGTTGCGATTGAGCCCCAGGAGTTCCGCAGCCTTGATCTGGTTGCCGCGCGTTGCCGTCATCGAGGCGAGGACCAACGGGTATTCGACCTCGGAGAGAATGCGCTGATAGAGGCCGGCGGGGGGCAATTCGCCGGCGAACGAAGCAAAGTAGCGCTGCAGGAAATGTTCCACCGCCTGGCCGATGGACAGGTCGTCGGGAATAAGGTTGCCGCCACCGGGAACGACCGGCCTTTCGCCGGTCTTCAACTCCGCCTCGATGATCTCGGCGGAAATCTCATCCTGCGAATAAAGCGCGGCCAGCCTGCGGACAAGATTTTCGAGCTCGCGCACGTTGCCGGGCCACGGATAACGCTTCATCAGCTCGATGCCGCCGGTGGAAATACGCTTGGTCTGCAGGCCCTCGCTGGCACCGATCTTGAAGAAGTGGCGGACAAGATCCGGAATATCCTCTGAGCGCTCGCGCAGCGCCGGCAGCCTGAGCGGCACGACGTTCAGGCGATAGAAGAGATCCTCGCGGAACAAACCCTGATTGATCAGCGTGCGCAGATCCTTGTTGGTGGCAGCGACGATGCGCACGTCGGTCTTGATCGGCGTGCGGCCGCCGACGGTTGTGTATTCGCCCTGCTGCAGGACGCGCAGCAGACGCGTCTGCGCTTCCATCGGCATGTCGCCGATCTCGTCGAGGAAGAGCGTGCCGCCTTCGGCCTGCTCGAAACGGCCGGTCGAGCGGTTCTGCGCGCCGGTGAAGGCGCCCTTTTCGTGACCGAACAGTTCCGATTCGATGAGGTCGCGCGGGATCGCCGCCATGTTGATGGCGACGAAAGGGCCGCCGCGGCGGCGGCCGTATTCGTGCAGCGCGCGCGCCACCAGTTCCTTGCCGGTGCCCGATTCGCCTGAAATCATCACCGTCAGGTCGGTCTGCATCATCCGCGCCAGCATGCGGTAGATATCCTGCATGGCGGCCGAGCGACCGACCAGCGGCATCGTTTCCGGCGGCTCGTCCGCCCGCGCATCGATCTTCGGCCGCCGGGGCTCGGAAAGCGCCCGGTTGACGATGTTGAGAAGTTCGGTCAGATCGAACGGTTTCGGCAGATATTCGTAGGCGCCGGTTTCGGAGGCGCGAATTGCGGTCATGAACGTGTTCTGGGCGCTCATGACGATGACCGGCAGTTCCGGTCGCGCCTTCTTGATGCGCGGCAGCATGTCGAAGGCGTTCTCGTCCGGCATGACCACGTCGGTGATGACGAGATCGCCCTCGCCCGCCGCCACCCAGCGCCACAGTGTCGAGGCGTTGGACGTCACGCGCACCTCATGGCCGACGCGCGAAAGCGCCTGGTTGAGGACGGTGCGGATGGCCGCGTCGTCGTCGGCGACGAGAATATTGCCGCGAACCGTCATTTGCGGTCTCCTTCGCCATCGTCGTCCGTTCCGAACGGCGTTTCTTTCCAGGCTGGCATCAGAATGCGGAAGGTGGTTCCGCGCGGCGTCGAATCGCATTCGATGATGCCGCCATGCTCGCCGACAATTTTCGCGACCAGCGCCAGGCCAAGCCCCGACCCGTTCGGCTTGGTGGTGATAAAGGGATCGAACAGGATCGGCAGGATGTCTTCGGAGACACCGGAGCCGTTGTCGCGCACGCAGAATTCCAGCGGCAGCGACACGCGGCCCTGTGATCCCGGAACGGAGACACGGATGCCCGGTCGGAACGCGGTCGACAGGGTGATCTCGCCTTGCGGATCGCCGCCAATCGCCTCGGCAGCATTTTTGACCAGGTTGAGGAACACCTGGATGAGCTGGTCACGGTTGGCAAAAACCGGAGGCAATGATGGATCATAATCCTCCAATATCTTGATCCGCTTGGCAAAACCGTTCTTGGCAATCGCTTTTACATGATCGAGCACGACATGGATGTTGACCGGATAGCGGTCGATCGGCCGCTCGTCGGAAAACACCTCCATACGATCGACCAGCGAGACGATGCGGTCTGTCTCGTCGGTAATCAGCCGGGTCAGCGCGCGATCCTCGTCGGAAGCCGACAGCTCAAGCAATTGGGCAGCACCGCGGATGCCGGATAGCGGGTTCTTGATCTCGTGGGCGAGCATCGCGGCCAAGCCGGTCACCGAGCGTGCCGCACCGCGATGCGTCATCTGCCGGTCGATCTTGTCGGCCATCGATCGTTCCTGGAACATCACCACGACGGAGCCCGGAAATTCCGGCACCGGCGCGACATAGAGGTCGACGACTTTCTCGATGCCAAGGCGCGGCGACGACACATCGACCCGATATTCGTTGACGGGTGCCCGGCGCTCGCGCACCTGGTCGACAAGCGTCAGCAACGGGCTGCCGAAGGGAATGAGCTTATGTAGTGTGTTGCGGGCGAGCATGGTCGCGCTCGAGCGGAAGAAATCCTCTGCATCGGCATTGGCGAAGGTGATGAACCCCTCCGCATCGACCATGATCACCGGGCGGCGGATGGTGTTGAGTACGATGTGGGCGGCGTCCGCCATGTCCATGCTCTGTGCAACAGTGGCGTTCATGCCGCGCTCCGCAGGTTCATCGCCTCGGGAGCGCGTGAAAACACCTCACGCAACGCGGCAATGACACGGACGGGCTCGAAGGAGGTGAGGATGGCCTTTCGCTGCTCATCAATGACGCCGGCCTGGCGGTCGAAATACCAGCCAAGATGCTTGCGCGCCTGGCGCACGCCGCTTTCGGTGCCGTAGAGCGTCAGCATGTCTTCGTAATGGGCAACGACGTAGTCGGCCAACGCCTCAGGGCCTTCGGGCACGCCAGGCGTCGCCTCTTTTGCCGCGGCTGCCGCGATGCTGCCTGCTGTCCAGGGCGCCCCATAATGCGCGCGTCCGATCATCACCGCGTCGGCGCCCGACTGATCGAGGATCATTGCTGCCTCCGCCGGCGAGCCCACATCGCCATTGGCAACGACCGGGATCGATACAGCCTGCTTTATGCGAGCGATGGCGCGCCAGTCGGCCTTGCCCTGGTAGAACTGGCAGCGTGTGCGGCCATGCACCGTCACCATCTTGACGCCGGCCTGCTCGGCGCGGCGCGCCAGCATCGGCGCGTTGAGCGCGGTTTCGTCCCAGCCGAGCCGCATCTTGACCGTGACCGGCACTTCGACGGCGCCGACCACCGCGTCGATCAGCGACAAGGCGTGATCGAGGTCGCGCATCAGCGCCGAGCCGGCATAGCCGCCCGTCACCTTCTTGGCCGGGCAGCCCATGTTGATGTCGATGATGTCGGCGCCCTCGCCCGCGGCTATGCGGGCGCCCTCTGCCATATGCGTCGCCTCACGGCCGGCAAGCTGGACCATGTGAACCGGCAACCCGGAATGACGGATGCGCAGGCCGCAACCGGCCCTGCCCTTGGCAAGCTCGCCGCTCGCCACCATCTCCGACACGACCAGCCCGGCGCCGTGCGCGTGCGCGCGTTGCCGGAATGGCTCGTCCGTTATGCCAGACATGGGTGCGAGAAACACGCGGTTACGGATATTCACGCCTCCCACATCGAGCGGCGAAGCCAATTGGGTCGAATCAAGTTTGGTCAAATCAGGCATGCACAAAAACCAAGCATTTTTGATTGCTGCACATTCTGTAACCAGAATGGTGACGATGTGCAACGCGCAATGACGTCACATTGAGGCGTATTTGGGAAAATGCTGGCCTTCGGCCTTGGCCGCGACTAAGCGTCTCGGCATGACAGATGCAAGCGAAAAGCAAGCTTCGGCTGCGGACGACAGGGTCGCCGTGGTTATCGTCGCGGCCGGGCGCGGCGCGCGCGCCGGTCAGGCCGACGGGCCGAAGCAATACCAAAGGATTGGTGGCCGTGCCGTCATCGCGCGCACATTGGACATGTTTTTGGCGCATCCGAGGATCGGCCCCATCGTCGTTGCCATCCATGCCGACGACAGCGCGCTTTTTCGCAGCGCCGCCGGAGCCAGCGCCGATCGGGTCGTCACGGTCACCGGCGGCGCGTCCAGGCAGGACTCCGTTCGGCTCGGGCTGCTTGCGCTGAGAGGCCATGCGCCGGGCCAGGTTCTGGTCCATGATGCCGTTCGCCCGTTCGTCGACGCGGAATTGATAGATCGTACGATCGCCGCTATCGGCGAGCGCCAGGGAGCGCTGCCTGCCCTGCCGGTAGCCGACACGCTGAAACGTGAGTCGGGCGACGGCATGATCGGCGAGACGGTTTCCAGGAACGGTCTTCATGCCGCCCAGACGCCGCAAGGCTTTCCGTTCTGGCCGATCCTGGCCGCCCACGAAAAGGCCCATCATCTCGGCAAGGCGGACTTCACCGACGATGCCGCGATTGCCGAATGGGCGCATATTCCGGTGAAAATCGTTCCGGGCTCGCCAGACAACGTCAAACTCACCTGGGCAAGGGATATTTCGATGGCGGATCAGCGGCTTTCCGGCGAACGGCCGCGTTTTCCCGATATCCGCACCGGCAATGGCTATGACGTCCATGCCTTCGAGCCCGGTGACCACGTCATGCTGTGCGGCGTCTCCATCCCGCACGGCAAGAAACTGTCCGGTCATTCGGACGCCGATGTCGGCCTGCACGCCTTGACCGACGCGCTGCTCGCCACCTGCGGCGCCGGCGACATCGGCACGCATTTCCCGCCATCGGATCCACGGTGGAAAGGCGTGGCCTCGCGGATCTTCGTCGAACATGCGGCAAAGCTGGTGCGCGCGCGCGGCGGGCGCGTCGCCAATGCCGACATCACGCTGATCTGCGAGGCGCCACGGGTCGGCCCACATCGCGAAGTGATGACCGAAACCCTTTCGGCGATGCTGGGAATTTCCCGGGACCGCATCTCGATCAAGGCGACAACCAACGAAAAGCTCGGCTTTGTCGGCCGCGAGGAAGGCATAGCCGCCATCGCGACCGCCAGTGTCGTGTTTCCAGGGGAGGTCCCAGAATGAGCGACAGCGGCCTCGCAGATGCCCTGCTTCAGGCCTGCCAGCAGCGCGGCATCATGCTGGCGACGGCCGAGAGCTGCACCGGCGGCATGGTTATTGCCGCCCTGACCGACATCGCCGGCTCTTCCACGGTGGTCGACCGCGGTTTCATCACCTATTCCAACGAGGCCAAGACGGAAATGCTCGGCGTTTCCGCCGCCGCGCTTGAAGTGCACGGCGCGGTCTCGCGGGAAACGGCGGTCGAGATGGCGCAAGGCGCCCTCACCCGTTCGCGCGCCGGATTGAGCCTTGCCGTTACCGGCATCGCCGGCCCAGGCGGCGGCTCGACGGAAAAGCCCGTCGGCCTGGTCTGGTTCGGTGTCGCCTTGACTGGCCGGCCGGTCGTCAGCGAATGCCAGTTGTTCGCCGATAAGGGCCGCAATTTCATCCGCCGGGAGACGGTCAAGCATGCGCTTGAACTGGGCTTGCGCGCACTCGCTGCGGATCAGGCCGCCGGCGCTGCCCCATAGATGACGTCGGCGCGCTTTTCGAACGCCTCGGAGAACATGCGGAAGGCGCGATCGAACATCGCCCCCATCACCGCTCCCAGAATGCGGCTCTTGAATTCGTAGTCGATGAAGAAGCAGACATTGCAGCCGCCATCCGCCGGCTCGAAGCGCCAGACATTGCTCAGATATTTGAACGGACCGTCGATGTATTTGACGTCGATGGCGTTCTCGTCAGGTTTTAGCAGCACCTGCGTCGTGAAAGTCTCGCGAATCGCCTTGTAGCCGATGCTCATGTCGGCGATGAGCAGGGAGCGCCCGTCGCGTTCCTTGCGCGAGCGAACCGTCAGCGCCTCGCAAAGCGGCACGAATTGCGGATAGGATTCGACATCGGCGACCAGAGCGAACATTTGTTCCGGCGTATGCGCAACGCGGCGATGGGCTTCGAATTGTGGCATGAAACCAGAGTGTTAGGCGGACTTCTTGAGAAATGTTTCCCGCGCTGCGCGCAATCTGGCGAAATCGTCGCCGGCGTGGTGCGAAGAGCGCGTCAGCGGACTTGACGCCACCAGCAGGAAGCCCTTGGTCTTGCCGATGGTTTCGAAGGATTTGAATTCCTCCGGCGTGACGAAGCGGATCACAGGATGGTGCTTCTTCGACGGCTGCAGATACTGGCCGATGGTCATGAAGTCGACATTGGCCGAACGCAGATCGTCCATCAGCTGCAGGATTTCGTTCCGCTCCTCGCCGAGGCCAACCATGATGCCGGATTTGGTGAAGATCGACGGATCGAGTTCCTTGACCCGCTGCAGCAGCCTAATCGAATGGAAATAGCGGGCGCCCGGGCGGACCGTCAGATAGTTCGACGGCACGGTTTCGAGATTGTGATTGAACACGTCGGGCTTGGCCGCCACCACGACCTCCAGCGCCCCTTCCTTGCGCAGGAAGTCGGGCGTCAGGATTTCAATTGTCGTCAACGGTGTTGCCGCCCTGATGGCGCGGATGACGTCGGCGAAATGTTGCGCGCCACCATCGGCAAGATCGTCGCGGTCCACGGAGGTGATGACGACATGGCTTAGGCCCATTTGCTTGACAGCGTGTGCGACGCGGGCCGGCTCATCGGGATCGAGCGCGGTCGGTATACCGGTAGCCACGTTGCAGAAGGCGCAGGCGCGCGTGCAGATCTCGCCCATGATCATGAAGGTGGCGTGCTTCTTTTCCCAGCACTCGCCGATATTGGGGCAGCCGGCCTCTTCGCACACCGTCACCAGCTTGTGCGACTTCACGATCTCGCGCGTCTCGGCATAGCCTTTCGACATCGGCGCCTTGACGCGGATCCAGTCGGGCTTGCGCAGCACGTCCTGGTCGGGCTTGTGTGCCTTTTCAGGATGTCGCAGACGCGGCGCATTGGCGATCGTGTCGAGGACGGTGACCATCTGAAATCCGGTTTGTTGGCGATCGCCTGTCTGACGTTCGCTTTTCACAAGTCATCTAAGACTTTTCGCAGCAAAGAAAAAGGCCGCGGCGGCGCATGCCGCCACGGCCGTTTTCGCATGGCAAGAGTTCAGCAACTAACGGCGCACCATGCGTCCTACCCAGATCAGCAGGCACGCACCGATGAAACCGGTGATCAGATAGGCGATCCAGCCGGAGCCGAAGGCGCCGATGTTGAGCGCCTGCAGGATGGCATTCAGCACGATCGCGCCGACGATGCCAAGAATGATGTTCATCAGGATGCCGGTATTGCTCTTCATGAACATCTCGGCAAGCCATCCTGCCAAACCGCCGATGATGATGGCTGCTACCCAGCCCACGCCGTTCACGTCCATATGCCCTATCCTTGTGTGATGAATGCATCCGGAAACGAATTACCTTGCCGTCGAGTTCCTTGTCTCTCGCGTGTTGAGTCTCAAGCGGCCGATTTATCATGCGTTCAGCGCGCGGCCATAGGCGTCAAGGACGCTTTCCTTCATCATCTCCGACAGCGTTGGGTGCGGGAAAATCGTGTGCATCAATTCTTCCTCAGTGGTCTCCAGGTTCATCGCCACGACAAAACCCTGGATCAGCTCAGTCACTTCGGCGCCAACCATATGCGCGCCAAGCAACTGCCCGGTTTTCTTGTCGAAAATGGTCTTGACGAAGCCCTGGTCCTCACCAAGTGCGATGGCCTTGCCGTTGGCGGCGAACTGAAAGCGGCCGACGCGGATGTCCTTGCCCTCGGCTTTCGCTTTCGCTTCGGTCAGCCCAACGGAAGCTACCTGCGGATTGCAATAGGTGCAGCCCGGAATCTTCAGCTTGTCAGTGGCGTGTACGCCGGGGAAATCGGCGATCTTTTCCACGCAGACAACACCTTCATGCTCAGCCTTGTGGGCGAGCATGGGCGGGCCGGCGACATCGCCGATGGCATAGATGCCGGGCACATTGGTCTTGCCGTAGCCGTCGACGACGACGCAGCCGCGTTCGGTCTTCACGCCGAGCGCTTCGAGGCCGAGATTCTCAATATTGCCCTGCACGCCGACCGCGGAGATCATGCGGTCGGCGGTGATCTTCTCGACCTTGCCGTCCTTCATCTCGACATGCGCGGTGACCGAGTTCGCTCCCTTCTCGACCTTCGTCACCTTGGCTTCGAGAATGATCTTCATGCCTTGCTTCTCGAACTGCTTCTGCGCGAATTTCGAGACCTCGGCGTCCTCGACTGGCATTACCGCCGGCAGCAGTTCGACCACGGTCACCTCGGCGCCCATGGTGCGGTAGAACGAGGCGAATTCGATGCCGATGGCGCCCGAACCCATCACCAGCAGCGATTTCGGCATCTCCTTCGGCACCATCGCCTCGAAATAGGTCCAGATCAGTTTGCCGTCGGGCTCGATGCCGGGCAGCGCGCGCGGCCTAGCGCCGGTGGCCAGGATTATGTGCTTGGCGGTGTAGGTGCCCTCGCCCTTGACGCCCTTGGGCGCCGGCGGCTGCGGCTCCATCGGCTTCTTCGACGGTTTGGACACGACGATCTCACCCGGTTTTGTCAGCTTGGCTTCGCCCCAGATCACATCGACCTTGTTCTTTTTCATCAGGAAGGCAACGCCGCCGTTGAGCCGCAGCGAGACCTTTCGCGAGCGGTCGACGACGGCAGCGGTGTCGACGCTGACCTTGCCGTCGAGCTTCAAGCCGTAGTCCTTCAGATGGTCCGAATAGTGCATGATCTCGGCCGAACGCAGCAGCGCCTTGGTCGGGATGCAGCCCCAGTTGAGGCAGATGCCGCCGAGATGCTCGCGCTCGACGATTGCCGTCTTGAAGCCGAGTTGTGCGGAACGCACCGCCGTGACGTAGCCGCCGGGGCCGGAGCCGATGATGATGACGTCATAGTTCTCAGCCACGGATCTTCTCCTTCACAATTCCAGCATGACGCGCACGATTGGCGCCAGCGCATTTCCAATCTTCCGCGTGTTCTCCGCGTCGAGATGGACGCCGTCGAGCGGCGTGGTCTCGGCGACCGTGCCGGCATCGAAGAAGCCGCAGCCGACCTCGTCGGCAAGGGCGGAATATTGCGCCGCCAGCCGCTTCGACGCCTCGTCGCCGCCGGCGAACATTTCCTTGAATTCGGCATTCTCCGTGCGGCTGACAGCGGGCGGGGAAACGACGAGGATCTGCGGCGCCGGCCAATCAAACGGATAGTCATGGCCACGCACGATATCGATCAGGCGCCGGATGCCTTGCTTAGCCGCCACCGGATTGCCATGGATCCACGGCTTCATGTCGTTGGCGCCGAGCATGATGATGATCAGGTCGAGCGGCGCATGCGTCGTCAACACCGTCGGCAGCACTTTTGCCCCGTTGCGGTCGGCCCCGGCCAGATGGTCGTCGAAGGCCGTGGTGCGACCGTTCAAGCCGTCAGCGATGACCTCAACACCGCCGCCCAGCGCCTTCCCCAGCACGCTCGGCCAGCGATCGTCGAGCGGATGGCGGTCGAGACTTGCCGTGTCATAGCCCCAGGTCAGCGAATCGCCATAGCAGAGAATTGTCTTCATGCGATCGCTCCGCTCCCGCCACAGCCCGGCCAGGCGCGCCAGCGCACCAACAACCATTGCACCATGATTGCCACCACGCCGGGGCGGAAGAAGGCAAAAAGGCTGGTGAAGAATTTCCGCACCGCCTTCTTCCTTCCTAGACCAGCATGCCCATCGGATTTTCGATCATGCGCTTGAAGGCGACGAGCAGTTCGGCGCCGAGCGCACCGTCGACGGCGCGATGATCGGTCGATAGCGTCACTGACATGATGGTGGCGACCTTGATCTCGCCGTTCTTGACCACCGCGCGCTGCTCACCGGCGCCAACGGCCAGGATCGTCGCATGCGGCGGGTTGATGACGGCGGCAAAGTCCTTGATGCCGAACATGCCGAGGTTCGACACCGCCGTGGTGCCGCCCTGGTATTCCTCCGGCTTCAGCTTGCGGCTGCGGGCACGGCTGGCAAGGTCCTTCATCTCGTTCGAGATGACCGACAGCGTCTTTTCGTCGGCACGGCGGATGATCGGCGTGATCAGGCCGCCGGGGATCGACACGGCGACGCCGACATCGGCATGCTTGTGCTTGACCATGGCGCTTTCGGTCCATGAGGCATTGGCGTCCGGCACCGCCATCAGCGCCATCGCCATCGCCTTGATCACCATGTCGTTGACCGACAGCTTGTAGGCCGGCGCTTCGCCCTTGTCGGTCTTCTTCACCGGGGCAGCCGCATTGATCTGCGTGCGCAGCGCCAGAAGCGCGTCGAGCTCGCAGTCGAGCGTCAGGTAGAAATGCGGGATGGTGGTCGTGGCCTCGACCAGCCGGCGCGCGATGGTTTTGCGCATGTTGTCGTGCGGGACAAGCTCGTAGGAGCCTTCGGCGAACAGTTTCAGCACCTGGTCGTCCGCCATTGGCTTGGCTGCGACAGCCGGAGCGCCGGCGGGCGGCGCTTTAGCAGCGGGTCCCTTGGCGCCACCACCGGAAATCGCTGCATCCACATCGGCCTTGACGACGCGGCCATGCGGGCCGGAGCCGGTCACCGCGGAGACGTCGACGCCGGCTTCCCGGGCGATGCGGCGGGCCAGTGGCGAGGCAAAGGTGCGCTCACCGCTTGCATGGCCATTGGCGACCGGAGCCGCTTCCGCCTTGGGCGCAGGTGCGGCGGCAGGTTCCGGTTTCGACGCTTCGGGTTTTGGCGTTTCAGCTTTGGGGGCATCCGCTTTCGGAGCCTCGGCCTTTGCCGGCGCAGCGCCGTCACCGCTCTTTGCGGCCGCCGCCGCATCCTCGCCCTCAGCCGCAAGCACGGCGATCAGCGCGTTGACTTTGACGCCTTCGGTGCCGGCCGCAACGACCAGCTTGGCGACCGTGCCCTCATCAACAGCTTCGACTTCCATCGTTGCCTTGTCGGTCTCGATCTCGGCGATCACGTCGCCCGGCGAAACCTTGTCGCCCTCCTTGACGAGCCATTTGGACAGATTGCCCTCTTCCATCGTGGGCGAGAGGGCCGGCATGGTGATGTTGATCGGCATTTTTCCTCCTCAGTTCCGCCCGGTTAGCGAACGGTGCTGGATATTGAACTGCTCCGACATTCTGCCTCGATAGCCTTCTTCCAATGCCTGAAGCGTCTCGATTTCAGGGATGCCATCTTTTTCCAGTCTCATCCTGGCTATGTGCATTGCCGACATCAGCGAGCACCATGCCCCAGTTGTGAGCGTTTGGTCCAAAGAGGTCTTGCATCGTGACGACCGCGTCCGAACCAATCCAGACGCGGAGTATTTCATCGAATTCGCTGTTCTCGACGACCTCCGCGGAAACTTCTAGTTCGCGCGACATCTCGTTAACCCCGGTACGTCACGACTTTCACCGCCTCTATGACTTCCGCGACATTGGGCAGCGCCAGCTTTTCGAGGTTCGCCGCATAGGGCATCGGCACGTCCTTGCCGGCAATGGTGATGACAGGTGCATCGAGGAAGTCGAAGGCGCGCTGCGACACCTGGTTGGCGATGTGGTCGCCGACCGAGTTCTGCGGAAAGCCTTCCTCGACCACGACCAGCCGGTTGGTCTTCTTGACCGAGGCGATGATGGTGTCGAAATCGAGCGGACGGATGGTCCTGAGGTCGATGATCTCGGCATCGATGCCCATCCCGCGCAACTCGGCCTCGGCCTTGATCGCATAGGTCATGCCGATGCCGAAGGAGACGATGGTGACATCCTTGCCTGATTTATGGATGCGCGCCTTGCCGATCGGCAGCACGAAATCATCCATCTTCGGCACGTCGAAGGAGTGGCCATAGAGGATTTCATTTTCGAGGAAGATAATCGGGTTCGGGTCGCGGATCGCGGCCTTCAGCAATCCCTTGGCGTCGGCGGCGGTGTATGGCATCACCACTTTCAGACCGGGAATGTGGCTGTACCAGGCGGCATAGCACTGCGAATGCTGGGCGGCGACGCGGGCAGCCGCGCCGTTCGGCCCACGAAAGACGATCGGTGCGCCCATCTGGCCACCGGACATGTACAGCGTCTTGGCGGCGGAGTTGATGATCTGGTCGATCGCCTGCATGGCGAAGTTGAAGGTCATGAACTCCACGATCGGTTTCAGGCCGGCCATCGCCGCGCCGACGCCGACGCCGGCAAAACCGTGCTCGGTGATCGGCGTGTCGACGACGCGTCGCGCCCCGAATTCCTGCAGCAGCCCTTGCGTGATCTTGTAGGCGCCCTGGTACTCGGCGACCTCCTCGCCCATGACGAAGACGTCGCCATCGCGGCGCATCTCCTCGGCCATCGCGTCGCGCAACGCCTCGCGTACCGTGGTCGAGACCATTTCCGTGCCAGCCGGGATGTCCGGATCGGCGGCAATTTCAGTTCTCGGCGCGGCCGCAGCAGGTGCTGCTGCCTCGCTCTTGGCCGGCGCAGCCGCGGGCGCTGCCGTTTCAGCCTTGGCCGGCTCCGTGGTTGCGGTTTCAGCTTTGGCAGGTTCTTCTTCGCCGACGCCTTCGCCTGCCTTGTCGATGTCCTCGCCATCAACGGCGAGCACGGCGATCACTGCATTGACCTTGACGCCTTCGGTGCCGGCTGGAACTACGATCTTGGCCAGCGTGCCTTCGTCGACGGCCTCGACTTCCATCGTTGCCTTGTCGGTCTCGATCTCGGCGAGAACGTCACCGGCGGCGACCTTGTCACCCTCTTTCTTCAACCACTTGGAAACATTGCCCTCTTCCATCGTCGGCGAGAGAGCGGGCATGAGAATTTCGATCGGCATGTCCTTGCCCTCCCGTTACAGTACAATGTCGGTCCAGAGCTCGGAGGGATCCGGCTCTGCGTCATTCTGGGCAAATTCGGCAGCGTCGGCGACGATGTCGCGAACCTCCTTGTCGACGGCCTTGAGCTCATCCTCATCGGCCCACTTCTTGTCGATCAGGCGCGCCTTGACCTGCTCGATCGGGTCACGCTCTGAGCGCATCTTCTGTACTTCTTCCTTGGAGCGGTACTTTGCCGGATCGGACATCGAGTGGCCGCGGTAGCGGTAGGTCTGCATTTCGAGGATCAGCGGCCCCTTGCCGGCGCGGCACCATTCGGTGGCCAGATCGCCGGCTGCCTTGACTGCGCGAACATCCATGCCATCGACCTGAATGCCGGGGATCTTGAAGGAGGCGCCGCGGTGCGAAAAATCCGTCTCGGCCGACGAACGCGACACCGAGGTGCCCATGGCATAGCGGTTGTTCTCGATGATGTAGATCACCGGCAGCTTCCACAGCGATGCCATGTTGAAGCTTTCATAGACCTGGCCCTGATTGGCGGCGCCGTCGCCGAAATAGGTCAGCGTCACATTGTTGTTGCCGCGATAGCGGTTGGCGAAAGCGAGGCCCGTACCGAGCGAAACCTGCGCGCCGACAATGCCGTGGCCGCCGTAAAAATGCTTCTCCTTGGAGAACATGTGCATGGAGCCGCCCTTGCCCCTGGACAAGCCGCCGCGGCGGCCCGTCAATTCGGCCATGACGCCGCGGGGCGACAGTTCCATCGCCAGCATGTGACCATGGTCGCGGTAGGCGGTGATCATCTGGTCGCCATCGACCAGCGCCATCTTCATGCCGGTGACGACTGCTTCCTGGCCTATATAGAGATGGCAGAAGCCGCCGATGAAGCCCATGCCGTAGAGCTGGCCGGCCTTTTCCTCGAAGCGGCGGATGAGCAGCATGCGCCGGTAGGCGTCAAGCTCCTCTTGCTTGGTAAAGTCGACAGGCTTGGGGGCTGAAAGCCCCGCCGATTTGCCATCGGATCTGGATTTGGATTTGGCAGGCGCTTTTCTGGCGGCGGTGGCCATGCATCACTCCCTGTTGGCGTCTCTTGCGGACACTGAGGGAGATCAGTTCTCCCCACCGATTTTGGGGAGGCTAACACGCGAGAAGGCGTTTCGCCATGCTGAAAATGCATGGCTGACATGCGTCTAAGCGATTAAAATCATTGAAAATATTTGCGATTAACTGAAATATGATTATCTCGCCGCAGCCGGTAACATGATGGTGATTTCGTCGGCATGGGACATATTGAGCGCCTTGCGCGCCTGCTCGTCAAGCATGTCCTTCTCCAGCGTGCCCTGATGCAGGAGCTGAACGCGCCGCTGCAGGTCGAGCCGGCGCGCCTTGACGACATCGAGCTTACCTTGCAGGTCGACGGTTTCGGCTTCCAACCGGTATTTGGAATAGATGCCGAATTCACCGTGATAGGCGTGGAAGCCGAAATAGGCCAGGAACGCCACGCAGAGCGAAGGAATGATCAGCCGCCCGGTATTTCTCTGCTTGTGCTGACGTGTCCACATGATCCAAACCCCTTAGACTGCCGCGCATCCTCTTGGACGCGCAAAGGACGCTCTAACACTCTGTGACCTAGCCCCTTTCTCGCCCGATTGTGCTTAATGGACGGTTACGGGCAGCCGGATTTGGCGATGTTGAAAGCAAAAAGGCGGGGAATACCCCGCCTTCTCATTCCGGATATTTCTGTAGGCTCAGCCTTTGACGATCGACTTGCCGGCATAGAGCGCCTGCTTGCCGAGCTCTTCCTCAATGCGGATGAGCTGGTTGTACTTGGCCATGCGATCGGAGCGCGACAGCGAACCTGTCTTGATCTGCCCGCAATTGGTGGCAACGGCGAGATCTGCGATGGTCGAATCCTCGGTTTCGCCCGAGCGATGCGACATGACAGCGGTATAGCCGGCCTTGTGCGCGGTCTCGACGGCGTCGAGCGTTTCGGTCAGTGAGCCGATCTGATTGACCTTGACCAGGATCGAATTGGCGACGCCCATGCGGATGCCGTCGCGCAGCCGCGCCGTGTTGGTGACGAACAGATCGTCGCCGACCAGCTGGGTCTTCTTGCCGATGAGATCGGTCAGCGTTTTCCAGCCGTCCCAGTCGTCTTCGGCCAGCCCGTCCTCGATCGTGATGATCGGATAGTCGGCGGCGAGCTTGGCCAGATATTTGGCCTGGGTCTTGGGATCGCGGGTCTTCTTCTCGCCTTCATAGACGTAATTGCCGTCCTTGAAGAATTCGGTCGCGGCGCAGTCGAGGCCGAGCGCAACCTCTTCGCCCGGTTTGAAGCCGGCCTGCTCGATCGATTCCATGATGAAATCGAGCGCAGCGGGCGCGCTTTTCAGGTTGGGAGCGAAGCCGCCCTCGTCACCGACATTGGTGTTATGGCCGGCGTCCTTCAGCCGCTTCCTCAACGTATGGAAGATTTCCGAGCCCCAGCGCACGCCGTCACGCAGTGTCGGCGCACCGATCGGCAGGATCATGAATTCCTGGAAGTCGATCGGATTGTCGGCGTGCGCCCCACCGTTGATGATGTTCATCATCGGCACCGGAAGCACATGCGCCTTGGTGCCGCCGACATAGCGATAGAGCGGCAGGCCTGCCGCTTCCGCAGCAGCCTTTGCCACTGCCAGCGACACGCCGAGGATGGCATTGGCGCCGAGCCGGCTCTTGTTGGGCGTGCCGTCGAGCTCGATCATGGTCTGGTCGATGTGGATCTGGTTCTCGGCCTCCATGCCGCCAATCGCCTCGAACAGCTCGCCATTGACGGCCTCTACCGCTCGCAGGACGCCCTTGCCGAGATAACGGGCGCCGCCGTCGCGCAGCTCGACTGCCTCATGTGCGCCGGTCGAAGCGCCAGAGGGAACCGCTGCGCGGCCCATTGAGCCGTCTTCGAGCACGACGTCGACCTCGACGGTCGGGTTTCCGCGGCTGTCCAGGATTTCACGCCCGACAATGTCGATGATGGCGGTCATAGCGATGTCCCCGATTTGATCTGACGAAGCGTCGGGCACGTCTTAGCCAAAGTGCTGCAAAACGCAATCGGGGCGTCGGCAAATATTGCCACCACCTCCGCCATGCCGGTTCACAGAGCAAAAATTGCTGTCATCATAAGTCTTGGCGGCATGCGGCTTTCTGGTTTATGCTCGCAGCTGCGCGGGGCGAAACTGGAGGAGTTTCGCCATGTCTCAGTTGAGCGGTATCGTGAGTTTGTTCCTGATCGCGGCGGCGTTTCTGACGTCGTGTGACACTCAGCAGCCTCAACAAGGCGCGGTAGAGTTGTCGACCCTTCAAGCGGCGGAGTAGATATCCTGCAGAAAAAGGCCCTCGGTTGAAAACCGAGGGCCTTTTGATTCCGGCAGGTCAAGGTCAATGCCAATAAGGCTCGACCCTATAGTAGCTATATGAAGCGTCACGCGCGGCCTCGCCGTCGGCGCCCGTCAGTTCGTTGATAGAATAGGCGGGAGCAGCCTTCAGCTGCTCCTTGGTGAACGGCACGACGTAGCCGCCCTTGTCCTCGTCATAGTCGAGGGTCGCCCACGGAATGGCGTGATACTTCTCGCCGATGCCGAGAAATCCGCCAAAGCCGATCACGGCAAACATGATGCCGTTCGACAATTTGTCGAGCATCACGTCTTCGATGTCGCCGATATGCGTGCCTTCGGTGTTGTAGACGGATGTGCCGATGACCCGCGAGGCAGCGATGGCTTCAGTGTGTCCGGTCTGGGTTGTCATTTATGTACTCCTCGTTGTCGTTGACGCTATGCTTGACAATGAGGGGCGCGGATGAAGGTTCCAGACTTTTCGACGCTAGAGCTCGATGTGTTCAAATTGAGCTGGGCATCCCGCTCTATCTATTTGTTTTAGCCGCATTTCCTACGATGCCAAGTGATTCCACCCGCTGGTCACAAGTTTAGAGGGAGGCGAGACTTAGGATCCTGGGCATGCTCAGCTCTTGGCGACGTGGTCAAATGCCATCAGCCTTTCAAGCAGGGCGGGAAGATCCTTCAGCGGCACCATATTGGGGCCATCGGAGGGTGCGTTGTCGGGATCCTGGTGCGTCTCGATGAAGACACCCGCGACACCGACCGCAACCGCGGCGCGCGCCAGCGTCTCGACAAAGCGCCGATCACCACCCGTAGAGCCGCCCTGCCCGCCCGGCTGCTGCACGGAATGCGTGGCGTCGAAAATAACCGGTGCGCCGATCTCGGCCATAATCGGCAGGGCGCGCATATCGGACACCAGTGTGTTGTAGCCGAAGGACGCACCGCGCTCGGTAACCAGCACGTTGGCGTTGCCGGAACCAGTGATCTTGGCGACGACGTTCTTCATGTCCCACGGCGCGAGGAACTGGCCCTTCTTCACATTGACGACCTTGCCGGTTCTTGCCGCCGCAATCAGGAGATCGGTCTGGCGGCTGAGGAAAGCCGGAATCTGCAGGATATCGACATGCGGCGCCATGACCGCGCACTGTTCCTCGGTGTGGATATCGGTAAGGATCGGCAGCGAAAACGCCTTGCGCAGATCGTCGAAGACCGGCAGCGCCGCATCGAGCCCGGCGCCGCGCGTGCCGCCAAGCGAGGTGCGGTTGGCCTTGTCGTAGCTGGTCTTGTAGACGAGACCCAGCCCCAGCTTCTCAGTCAGTTCCTTCAGTGCGCCAGCCATATCGAAGGCGTGCTGGCGCGACTCAAGCTGGCACGGGCCGGCAATCAGCGACAGCGGCGCGGTGTTGCCGAAGACGACATTGCCGACGGCTACGGACGAATTGGGCTTGCTCATGCGATCTCCCGGAAGATAAAGGCCGCACCCTGTCCGGGTGCCGGCTGCACGACAATATCATTGCCGCGTATGTCGTGTTCGACGGAATAGGCTGCAAGCAGCCTTGCGACCGTGTCTGCGCGGCGAACTGAAAAGACCACCGCCGCGAAGCGGAGTTTCGATGGCGCGCCGGCAGGTATGCCGAACCGCGCTTCGAAAGCAGCGGGGTCAAGCAGGGTCAAGGTCGCGTTCGGCAGGCCCATCGCGGTGCTCCCCTGTCTGGACGCGGGACTGCGCGCCGCGATCGAAATCAATCGATGCTGTTCGGATGGCTGGTCGCTGACCGCCACGACTTCGATGATGCCGACTGCGCCATTGGCATGGGCCTGCAATGCGGTGCGGTCCACTTTCGGCGCATTGATCCGCTCGCAAGCGAACAGGAATGCGTCTTTCGCCCCGGCACCCGAGGCGAAGGCCAGTTTGAACGATGCTGTGTCGCTCTTTCCAGCTGCGTCAGCGAAGGCGCGCGAAAAGCTCAGCATGTCTCCGGCCGACAAGCCGGCTTCGACATAGCGCATATGATCGGCATCCGCATTTCCGGTGCCCAGGACAAGCGCGGAAAATCCCTCGTCGCCGCGCTTGTCGCGATAGGCGCGATCGCGCGTGACGAAGACGTTGCCGTCCGCAATCGCTTTCGCCGCCGCTTGCGCGTTGCCCACCGCCAGCGGCTCGAGATAGGTGCCGTCTTCAAGGAAGACGCAGCAGTTTTCCGTCCCGAAAGGATGGATGCCGGTCGGCGCCACGACAAAACCAAGCGAATTGAGCCGCGCCCGTGCCCCATCGAGGCTCGCGGTAGGCAGCACAAGATGGTCAAGCGGATAGGGGCTTAGCGGATAAGCGCTCGGCGAATGAGTGCCTGCTGGCATTGTCTCGGTCATGCCGGCGCGGTGTGCATCATTCTGGAGGTTGGTTCAAGAGCTTCGCCTGACACCGCCAGGATCCAGATTGCCGATTGCGCGGCATCGGTACGCGAGCCCCTGAATACTTGCCGCCGCTGGAAATCAACCTACGTGATCCAAATGAGAAAGACACTGTTCGTAGGGGCAGCGGTCGTCGCAATGGCTGTCCTTGCCATGCTGGTCTGGAACGCGCCGAAGCGGCCTGGCGCCGATCTGACCGAACCGACCGCCGCTCAGACAGAATAAGCGACGCGCGTTCGGTCGCTTCTCCCTTCAGGGCGCCGCCACGACATCTGCCGAATATCGCAATTCGCGCAACGGTTTGACCTGGCTGGTCGTCTCGGCATAGAGCGGATGCGCCTTGTAGGCGGCCAAAGCGGCATCATCCTCGAACTCGGCATAGACGACCACGTCGATCTCGTCCGAAAGCGGATCGACCTTGGTGTTGAGCGTCACTTCGAAAAGACGGGAATGCGGGATGTTGCCCAGCGCCAGCAAACCCGTGCGTACGGCCTCGACATCCTCTTTGTGCCGCGCGCTGAAGAAAACGATATGCCGGATCAACCCAGCCTCCTCGATCGATGTGCAAGCGTGTTCTGTGTGGGCAAAGCGGTCGCGTCAACCGGCAACGATGTCGCGGCGGCACGCGTCGAGCGGGAAAGGAAATCTACACCAGGCTGGTGATGTGGCGCACGGTACGCGTTATCTCCCTGACCGTGGTGTCGAGATAGCGGCCCTGATTGTAGAGCCCGTCCCAGATCAGGAAGAACGTGATGGCGCAAATGACGATAACATAACGCATGGCGAAAACTATCGCATGGCAATGGCTACAGCCATAGTGATTTCGGCGCTGGTCGGCGCTCTCTCCGAACCTCGCCGATCTTTCTCGCTTTGCCGTGGTGAAATGTCCGCGTTGGACACCCGAAAGCCCGGAACGCCGCCGCTTGGCACAGTCAGTTCCTCGCCTGCCCCTTGAAGTTCGCGTCGAGGACGTGAAAGACTATGGTGGGGATTCATCGGGAGCGGCCATCGCGCCCCGGCGAATGAACTGCGTCAGAGTGTGGAACTGGCCACTTAAGCCGGCTCCGCAGAAGTCCGGGGGCGTGACATGGCTCATAAGGAAGGCACCAGCGTTGCGTCGGGCGACGCTGTCAGGCTGGACGAATTCAATTTCGCCGAAACAGTAAAAGGCCTGCCGGCCAAGGCGCGCATGGTGTTGTCGGCGGCGATGAACCTGCCGCGCGGCTCGCTCAAGGTGAGGATGCCGGACGGCCGCGCCGTGCTCGTCGGCGGCAAGGCGCCAGGTCCGGACGCCGAACTGGTGCTCAAGAACTGGCGCTTACTCGGCCGCGCCTTCACCGGCGGCACTATCGGCATTGCCGAGTCCTACATGGACGGCGATTGGGACAGTCCCGACGTGACCAGTTTCCTGGAACTGTTCGTGGTCAATTCGGAAATCGGAGAGCGCATCGCCGGCGGCGCCAGCTGGCTGATCAACGCCGCCCAGCGTGTCCGCCACTGGTTCAACCAAAACACCCGCACCGGCTCGAAGCGCAACATTTCGGCGCATTACGATCTCGGCAACGCCTTTTACAGGGAATGGCTGGATCCGAGCATGACCTATTCGTCGGCACTTTATGCGGCTGGCGCCAACGATCTGGAAAGCGCGCAAGCCGCCAAGTATCGCGCGCTGGCCAAGGACACGGGCATCGGCGCGAAAGACCACGTGCTGGAAATCGGTTGCGGCTGGGGCGGCTTTGCCGAATTCGCCGCGCGCGAGATCGGCTGCCGCGTCACCGGATTGACCATCAGCCGCGAGCAGCATGATTTCGCCAGAGCGCGCGTCCAGAAGGCTGGACTTGCCGACAAGGTCGACATCAAGCTGCAGGACTATCGCGACGAGACCGGCACCTACGACCGCATAGCCTCGATCGAGATGTTCGAGGCGGTCGGCGAAAAATACTGGCCGGTGTTTTTCGGCAAGATGAAGGATTGCCTGCGGCCTGGCGGCACCGCCGGCTTGCAGATCATCACCATCAATGAGAAGGCTTACGACACCTATCGTGCGCGGCCGGATTTCATCCAGCGTTACGTCTTCCCGGGCGGCATGCTGCCGACGCCGTCGATCCTGAAAACGCTCGGTAAAGACCATGGCCTCGCTCATCTGCGCGAGCGCATTTTCCCGGACGACTACGCCCGCACACTCGCCGAATGGCGCCACCGCTTCTGGGCGTCATGGGAAAAGATCGTGCCGCTCGGTTTCGACGACCGCTTCAAGAAGCTCTGGGAGTTTTACCTGCACTATTGCGAAGCCGGCTTCCGCGCCAGCTACATCGATGTCCGCCAGGTGGTCTACAAGGCTTAGCGCAGTTCGGCGACATCACCGCTTGATTTGCGGCCACGCAATCATCTGGCTGCCGTGAAAAAGTCCGATCCCGACGCAAGATGCGGCGCCAAGAATTGGAATCACATCATGCACAAACGGACGATCTTCCTCGTTGCCATTCTTGTCGCTGCGAGCGGCATCTGGCTTAACAACAGCTCGCTGCTGTCGAGCCGTCCGGCCGGCACGCCGGCGGTGCTTGCCCATCGCGGCATGGCCCAGGATTTCGACCGCAAGGATCTTGGCCCCGACACTTGCACGGCCGAACGCATGCTGCCGCCACGCCATTCTTTCCTTGAAAACACGATCCCCTCGATGGAAGCCGCCTTCGCGCTTGGCGCGGACGCGCTCGAACTCGACGTCCACCCTACTACGGACGGCAAATTCGCCGTCTTCCACGACTGGACGCTGGATTGCCGCACTGAAGGCAAGGGAGAAACGCGCGCCCATGCCATGTCCGAGTTGAGGGCGCTCGATGTCGGCTATGGCTATACGGCGGATGGTGGCAAGACCTTTCCGTTTCGCGGCAAAGGCATCGGCATGATGCCATCGCTGGACGAGGTCCTGCAGCACTTCCCGGACCGTCGCTTCAACATCAACATCAAGAGCAACGACCCCAAAGAGGGCGAGACGTTAGCCGCCTGGCTCGCCACGCTGGCGCCAGCCGAGCGCGCCGGCTTGACAGTGTATGGCGGCGACAGGCCGATCGCGGCGGTCAAGGCGGCGCTGCCGGACATGCATACGCTGAGCCGCGCATCGCTGACCCAATGTATCCTGCGTTACGCAGCGCTCGGCTGGAGCGGCTATGTCCCGGAGGCCTGCCGGCAGGACACCCTGCTCATCCCGATCAACATCGCCCGATGGTTGTGGGGCTGGCCCGACCGTTTTCTCGATCGCATGGACGGCGTCGACACCCGCATCTACCTGCTCGGCCCCTATGCCGGCGGCGGCTTTTCGCAAGGGCTCGACGATCCCGAACTGATCGACCAGTTGCCGGACGGCTATTCCGGCGGCATTTCCACGGATGCGCTGGATCTGATCATGCCCGTGATCAAGCAGCGTTTCGCACCGCCGACGTGAAAGGACAAACCCACACCACCTGGTGGTGACATGGGGTTGAGCGAGTGCACAAGCTTCGTCTTCAAAGAGGTCAACCGACCGGTTGATCGCGCTTTGGCTGCCGAGATAGCAAACAGATGACGTGCGAATGAATATGCGCGGGCGGAGACGTCAGCTCCTGTCGTCGTCACCTTGAGTGATCAGTCGCGCGCTGCGCTGACCTGTCACGTAGATCCATAGCCAGCTCAGCGAAACCGCAAGCCGGTTACGGAAGCCGATCAGGAAGTAGATATGCGCCAGGCCCCACAGCCACCAGGCAAGCCGGCCGGTAAGCTTGATCCAGCCGAAATCGATCGCGGCGGCGCGCTTGCCGATCGTCGCCAGATCGCCGTCATGCTTGTAACGGAAAGGCCTCGGGGTCGCGTCGCCGGCAAGCCGGGCCTTGATCGTGGCGGCGACATGCCGGCCCTGCTGCTTGGCGGCAGGTGCTACGCCCGGCACCATGCGGCCATCCGGCCGCAAGACGTGCGCAGCGTCACCGACGACGAAAATCTCCGGGCTGCCCGGCACGGTCAGGTCGGGCTCGACCAGCACCCTGCCCGCGCGGTCCGCCGCCGCCCCCAGCCACTCGGCGGCCGGTGAGGCGGCAACGCCTGCTGCCCACAGGATAGTCCTGGCCGGCAGGTGCGTATCACCGAAAACGACGCCCTCGGCATCGCAGCGCGTGACGGGCCGGCCGAGTTCGACCGTCACCCCGAGCCGCTCGAGCGCCTTGCTGGCGTAATCGGACAGTTCCGGGGCGAAATTGGGAAGGACGCGGTCGCCGGCCTCGATCAGCACCACGCGCGTTTGCCGCGTGTCGATGTTGCGGAACTCGCCGCGCAGCGTGTCGTGCGCCAGTTCGACAATAGTACCGGCCAGTTCCACGCCGGTAGGTCCGCCGCCGACGATCGCCAGCGTAAGCAGCGCCTGGCGCTTGGCGGGGTCGGATTCCCGCTCAGCCTGCTCGAAAGCGAGCAGAATGCGCCGTCGAATGGTGGTGGCGTCCTCCAGCGTCTTCAGTCCCGGTGCGAAAGGCTCCCATTCGTCATGGCCGAAATAGGCGTGGCGGGCGCCGGTAGCCAGCAGCAGCGTGTCGTAGGCAACCGCATTGCCATCATCGAGCAGTACGCGTTTGCCGACACGATCAACACCTCTGACCGTGGCGAGCAGCGTCGTCACGTCCTTGCGCTTGCGCAGAAGATGGCGGATCGGCCAGGCGACTTCCGAGGTCGCCAGCGCCGTGGTCGCCACCTGGTAGAGCAGCGGCTGGAAGAGATGGTGGTTGCGCTTGTCGATCATGGTGATGCGCACCGGCGCATCGTCAAGCGCGCGGGTGAATTCGAGCCCTCCAAAACCCGCCCCGACGACCACGACATGATGGCTGGATTGGTTCATCTCATTCACTCCGGGAGATCAAGTTGGCCGGGAGAGCAGGTTGGCCAGGAGAGCAGTTTCGCCAAGACTTATGTAGATACTTTTGTGCACCGCAACAACGCCCGGCTTTGCCGACTGTCCGCCCGAGGATGTCGCGAATGTACATGCCCTGTCCTGCCACGGGGTATAATTTCAACGAAACAGACGACAGGAGTTGGAACGTGGACAGCGATCATGACGACAGTCCGGCGCAATACGCCTCGCCGCCTTGCTTCATGCATGAGCTAGACCCGGAATTCCACGCGCCACTATCCGACTGGACTGACGTAAGACGTTGGCGCAAGGCCGAACGCGAACGGCTGATTGCGGCCCGCCTTGCCGTCCCCGCTGACGTACGAACGGCAATGTCACAGCGCATCGCCGAAGGGCTTGATGCCGTGATCGGCGACATTGCCGGGCGCATGGTCAGCCTCTACTGGCCGTTCCGCGGCGAGCCGGATCTGCGGGCCTGGATGACTTCCGTCAATGAGCGCGGCGGCCGTACCGCACTGCCTGTTGTCATTGAGAAAGCCCGCCCGCTTATCTTTCGTGCCTACGTTCCGGGCGATCGGCTGGAAAAAGGTGTCTGGAATATCCCGATCCCGGCTGAAGGCGATCCGGTGCTGCCCGACATCGTCATTTCGCCGATCGTCGGCATCGATCCGGCCTGCTATCGCCTGGGCTATGGCGGCGGCTTCTTCGACCGCACCTTGGCGGCGATGCCATTCAAGCCGCTGGTCATCGGTGTCGGCTACGAGCTGCAGCGCATCCCCACCATTTACCCGCAGCCGCATGATATCCCGATGAGCCGGGTGGTGACGGAGGTCTTCGAGGCTTAGGCAAGTTCCGGCTTCATCCCCACAGCCGTCCGGTCGACGATCTCTCGCAAGGCGAAGGACGAATTGATTTTTGTCACATGCGGCATCGCCGACAGCCACTCCTTGTGGATGCGCTCATAGTCGACCAGATCCTTCGCAGCGATGCGCAGGATGTAGTCGTATTCGCCCGACATCAGGTGGCAGGACAGGACATTCGGGCAACGTTTGATCGCCGCCTCGAAATCCGACAGCGTCTTTTCAAACTGTCCCGACAGCGATATATGCACGATCGCCGTCATCTGGTGGCCAAGCGCGGCATTGGAAAGCCTGGCGTGGTAGCCGCGGATGGTTCCGGATTTCTCCAGATTGTCCAGCCGCCGCGAGCAGGCCGACTGCGACAGGCCGACCTTCTCGGCGAGCGCCGCATTGGGTATGCGTCCATCTTTCTGCAGCGCTTCGAGAATGGCGATATCGATCCTGTCGAGCGGCATTTTTCGGGATTCCTGCGACAATCAAGCTATTTTGCGCAACGATTATCGAGCCGCGCCTTTCTGCGCAAGCGCATTCGCAAACACTTACGGGGCGATTCGTGGTTCACTATCTCTAAACAGGGAACACGCCCCAAAAGGGCTGGATCAGGAGAAAAACATGCGCGTCGGCTGCCCCCGGGAAATCAAGAACCACGAATACCGCGTTGGTCTGACGCCAGGTTCGGTCCGTGAATATGTCGCGCATGGCCATGAGGTGCTGGTCGAGACCGGTGCTGGCGCCGGCATCGGCGCCGACGACAACGCTTATCGCGCCGCTGGCGCCATCATCGCCAAGACAGCCGCCGACGTGTTTGCCAAGTCCGACATGATCGTCAAAGTCAAGGAGCCGCAGCCCAACGAATGGGTTCAGCTTCGCGACGGCCAGATCCTCTACACCTATCTCCATCTCGCGCCGGACCCGGAGCAGACCAAGGGCCTGCTGGCCTCGGGCGTGACGGCCATCGCCTACGAGACCGTCACTGACGACCGCGGCGGCCTGCCGCTGCTGGCGCCGATGTCGGAAGTCGCCGGCCGGCTGTCGATCCAGGCCGGCGCTGCCGCCCTGCAGAAGGCCAATGGCGGCCGCGGCGTGCTGCTCGGCGGTGTACCCGGCGTATTGCCCGGCAAGGTCACTGTGCTCGGCGGCGGCGTCGTCGGCCTGCATGCCGCCCGGATGGCGGCCGGCCTTGGCGCCGACGTTACCATCATCGACCGCTCGATCCCGCGCCTGCGCCAGCTGGACGATATCTTCGGCGGCCGCGTCCACACCCGCTACTCGACCGTCGAGGCGCTGGAAGAGGAGTGTTTTTCGGCCGACATCGTGGTCGGCGCCGTGCTGATCCCAGGTGCCGCCGCGCCAAAACTCGTCTCGCGCGAGATGCTGTCGGGCATGAAGAAAGGTTCCGTGCTGGTCGACGTCGCCATCGACCAGGGCGGCTGCTTCGAGACTTCGCATGCCACCACCCATGCCGAACCGACCTATGAGGTCGACGGCGTCATCCATTATTGCGTCGCCAACATGCCTGGCGCGGTGCCGGTCACCTCGGCCCATGCGCTCAACAACGCGACGCTGCATTACGGCCTGCAGCTCGCCGACAAGGGCCTGAAGGCGCTGATCGACGATCATCATCTGCGCAATGGGCTGAATGTCCACAAGGGCAAGATCACCAACCGGGCGGTGGCCGAAGCACTCGGCTATGAATTGGTTGAGCCGAAGGCCGTCCTCGCCGCCTGAATCGCCGCTGATCCCTCTCCCGACAGAGCCGCCGACGCCCTCGGCGGCTCTGTTTTTCCCCAAGCAGAATTTCACGATTTGCGGTTCGCTGACCGGTTTGCTCGCCTTGCTTGCAATCCGCTGCTCCCGTGACTTTTTTGTTACAGCGGCCAGCATGAGCTTCTGCTAGAGACGTGCTGGGTTTCAAAGGGGTAGGGGCAATGATCCACAAAAGATTCGCAAAATCTGTTCTTCTTGGCGCGGTTTCCGTTCTGGCGCTCGGATCGGTTTCTCATGCCGCCGACGCAGTTGTGCCGGTCGTCGAGACATCGGGCTTCAACTGGAGTGGCATCTATGTCGGCTTTGGCGTTGGCGCCGGCGCCAATGTCCACGAGCTCAGCAGCGATTTCCTTCCTGGCTTCTCGCTGAACGGCATTGGCGGTGAAGGCGTGTATGGTGAATTGACCGTCGGCTACGACTACATGGTGTCGCCGCGCTTCCTGATCGGCGGACTTTTGGACGCCCATATCGGCAACATTGAAACCACGCTCGATGTTGCTGGATTGGATGCTTCGATCCGCGAGACCTATGGTTTCGACGCTGGTTTGCGGGTTGGCTATCTCTTCACCCCAAACACTTTGGGCTATGTGCTCGGCGGCTATTCCTGGCAGAAGTACAAGCTCGACACGAACGCAGGCTTCGACTTCGATTGGGACCAGAGCGGCTACTTCGTCGGTGCTGGCGTTGAAACGGCCATCAACAGCAACTGGACCATCAAGTCAGAATATCGCTATACCCGCTTCGGTACTCAGAACATTCTTTCCGAGTTCGATATACCAGACGGCGTTCTCGACACGGACACCTCGCGGCATACGTTCCAGGTTGCGGCCAACTATCGCTTTGGCGCCCAGAATGGCGGCGTCGCCTCTTTTGAGGCCCCTGCCTACAACTGGACGGGCTTCTACGTCGGCGGCGCCGCCGGTGCGGGTGCGTCGGTGCACCAGATCGAAGTTCCGCCGCTTGGCGGCCTAGAGTTCAACGGGCTCGGCGGCGAAGGCGTGTTCGGCGAATTGAATGTCGGCTACGACCATGATTTCGGCAGCTGGGTGGCAGGTGTCATGGTTGACGCCCGCTACTCCGGCATGACCACGGAGTTGGATCTCGGAGGCGGATCCGTCAATCTGGATACTGATTACGGTTTCGACGTGCTTGCTCGTGTCGGTATGAAAGTCAACAAATCAACCCTCGCCTATGTTCTCGGCGGCTACAGCTGGCAGCACTTCGATCTGAATGCGTCCTCACCCATCGGCGATATCCTCGATTGGGACTCCAGCGGCTTCTCAGTTGGTGCCGGTCTGGAAACGGCTATGTCCAGCAATGTGACCGTCGGCCTCGAATACCGCTATTCGCAGTTCTCCGAGAAGGATTTTTCGTCGGATATCGGGTTGGCGGATGACACTCTCACCTCCACGCCTTCGTTCCACACCGTTCGCATCGGTGCGAAGTACAAGTTCAACTAAAACGGTCCAGATAACAGTCAAAGCCCGTCGGTCATTCCGGCGGGTTTTTCTTTGGGCGGAGGTGTGGGCAACAAAAAAGCGGAGCCAAAGCCCCGCTTCCTCGGATGTCGAGACTTCCCGCCGGTTCATCCGCGGTCGGCAAATCGATCGACGATGCTTTTCTAACGCGACATTGCGACAGGCGTACGACAGCTGAATACCGCCGGATCGTTACGCGCGCTCGATCCGGCACTGATAGCAATTGTTGCGCGCCGAGCGGACATGCACATAGGCGATGTCATCGCGCTCGAACAAAGCCTCTGCCCGCGCAGCGATAGCGCCCGTTGAGATGACGCCGCCGCTGCCATAGACGATGCGGTCGTCCTTGCCGTAGCCACGCACGATGTAGTCGGTGCTTTCGAGCATTTCGGGAAGCGCCTCGACCTCGGCAGCGCGCTCGCATTCCTCGGCGTGCAGGAAGATCGGCCCGGTTTCGGCATAAGGCTGCAATTCCGGGAATGGCCGGTAGGCCAGGATAAGATAGACATCGCCGGCGGCCACGTTGTTCAGGCAGTGGCGGCAAGGCACGCCGTCACCATCGGATATTTTCCGCTCCGGTGTCAGGCCGTAGGCGTCCGGCCCGCCGCGCTGCAAGGCTCTGACATCTTCAGTGGGCAAGGCTTTGAACTGGATGGCCATGGCGAAATCTCCGGTGTCGTCGATCGGAAATTACGCCGCTGCGCCAGCGCTTCCACCCGATTCCTGCCAATCTGGATCGGTCTATCAGGGCATCAGACGGTGCACCAGCCCTGTGATCCCGGCCAGCTCCATGGCACCCGAAGCGCAGAAGAGGCCTTCAGATGGCCGCCAATGCGGTTTTTCGGAAAGCTCAGCGGATGAAGTCGTCGAAGCGGCGCAGCGTCACCCGGCGATTGCGCCAATTCTCGTTCTGCGTTTGCACCAGCAGAAACTCCTCGCCGTAGCCGACAGTTTCAAGTGCATAGCCCGGCACGCCGAATTCGCGCACCAGGGTGCGCTTCAGCGAGGCGGCGCGCCGTTCGGACAGGATCTGGTTCGACTGGAAGGAGCCAACCGCGTCGGTATGGCCTTCGATCAGCACGCGGGCACCGGGATCGCGCCGCAGGATGCGCTGAAGCGCATCGGCGACGTTTTCGATCTTGCCGTATTGCGAGCTGGAAATGGCTGCCGAGCCAAACGCGAAATTGATCGACTGGATATCGATCGAACGGGCCATGCGCCGCAGGTCCGGCCGCCTCTTGAATTCGCGGATGGTGACACGCTGGTTCGGGCGCAGCTTAACTCGGGGCGCTGCCTCGAGCTGACGCTCGATCGTCGCTGCCGAAGGCGTGGTCGCCTGGGCGGCGGCAACGGTCGGCACGGCAAGTGCCGCAATCAGCGCGGCGGCAAATCTGCGTCGGGTCAGCATGTCTTTCTCCTTCGGCCTCGGCCGCATTGATCATTCCGGCAAGATGGCAAAGACAAGCTGAAGCATTGATGAACAACAAGTTCAGTTTTCGGGAGAAATCACGGTCGCATGACACTGGCCGCCCGCTCGGCGAAGGCCATTGGATGAACGATCTCCTTCTTTTGCGCCACCGGCGCAAAGCCGAGTTTCTGGTAAAGCGGCAGTGCCGCCGGATGATCGAGCGTGCAGGTCTGAACCGTCACCCGCCTTGGGCCGTGCGACCAGGCGGCGGCGATCGCCGCACCGAGGAACCAGCGGCCGATGCCTTGCCCGGTCGCGTGCTCCATCATACCGAAATAGGCGAGTTCCACTTCCTCCGGCAGATGCGGCTTGAGGTCGAAGAAACCGGCCGGCGCGCCATCCAGATACAGCACCCTTATGTCGCGGTCCTCGCGGTGGATGCCTGCGGACAACTCCTCGTCGCTCAGCCGCAGCACGTTGACCCAGTGCCATTTGCGGCCCACCCGATCCATCAAATAGCGGTAGAAATGCAGCGGAATGTCCTTGGTCTTCAGCAACGCGATCTGGCGGTTGTACGGCAGCGGCGGCGAATAGGCCGGCGGCACATGCATTTCGAGAAACGTCACCGTGACCTCGATGTCCTCAACCGCTCCGTTTTCCATCACCGTCAGTCCTTGCCCGTCACCACGGGCGTATCGCCAAGCCCGCCCCATTCGGTCCATGAGCCGTCGTAGAGCCTATTGTCGGTATGGCCGAGCGACTCGAGCGCCAGCGTGATCGCTGCCGCGGTGATGCCTGAGCCGCAAGAGGTGATAACCGGCTTCGACAGGTCGATGCCGGCGTCCTCGATCACCTTGCGCAAACGCTCTTTCGACAGCAATTCGCCGTTCTCGGCAAGTGCCGCAACCGGCACATTGTGCGCGCCGGGCATGTGGCCTGAACGGATGCCGGCGCGAGGTTCAGGCTCGGTACCGGCAAACCGGCCAGGCGAACGTGCATCGGCGATCTGGCTTTCCCCGGTCTCGACGATCCGACGCATGTCGGTAAGGCTGGCGACGCGAGCGGCATCAAAGTCGGCATGGAACACCCCAGGCGCGATCTTTGTCGGCTCCGACGTCACCGGCCGTCCGTCTGCCTTCCAGCGGTCGAAGCCGCCGTCCAATATGTAGACTTGGAACACGCCCATGACGCGGAACATCCACCAGGCGCGCGGCGCCGAGAAAAAACCCGGACCGTCGTAGACGACGATCGTGTCGTCGGCCGAAACACCCATGGCGCCGACATATTGGGCGAAATGCTGCGGCGAAGGCAATGTGTGCGGCAGCGGGGAATCGGGATCCGAGATCGCATCCTGGTCCAGGAAACGGGCGTTTGGGATGTGCGCTGCATCGTATTCGGCGCGCGCGTCGCGCTTCTGTGCCGGCAGATACCACGAGGCATCGACGATGGTCAGGCCAGGCTCGCCGAGGCGCTTCTGCAACCAGTCCGCATCGACGGTGAAAGGACTGTCTTCGGCCATTTTTCTTCTCCTGCCCCGCCTTTGGCAATCTATATATCAAGCCGTGGGCATCGGACCAAAGCGTATTCGGAAGCGCCGGTTTTCGCGACCCTTCTTCTCGATTTTGCCAATATGGATCTCGCCGACTTCTCCAGTGCTCTTCACATGGGTGCCGCCGCAAGGCTGGCTGTCGATCGAGGCGTTTTCGCCGATGCAGACCAGGCGGATCTTGCCGGTGCCGACGGGTGGCCGAACATTCTTGGATTTCACCAGTCCTGGATTGGCCGCCAGTTCCTCGTCGGTGATTAGCCTGATAAAGACCGGGTGGTCGGCCCGCACCAGCTCCATCAGCCTGGCCGTCACGTCTTCCCTAGTGAAGCCGGCATCCGGAATATCGAAGTCGACGCGGCTGTCGTCCTCGGAAACCGAGGCGCCGGTGATCGGGAACGGGCAGGCGACGGTGAGCAAATGACAGGCTGTGTGCATGCGCATCAGCAGATGCCGCCTCTCCCAATCGACAGCGAGCTTAATCGGCTCACCGACCTCAAGCACCGCCTGCCCCGGTGGCGGCACGTGGATGATCTCGTCCTTGGTCTCGCCGGTAATGGTGGCTGCAACAGCAATCAGGCTGCCGTCGGCGCGTTCCAAGGTCCCCGTATCGCCCGGTTGCCCGCCCGACGTGGCATAGAAGATCGTCCGGTCCAAAATGACGCCGCCATGGTCGTTGACGGCAACAACGACGGCATCGGCCGTCCTGAGATAGGCGTCGTCGCGAAACAGGGCATCCGTCCTGTAAGCCATCACGCCACCTTTTCGAACGGCACCGAAATTGTGCTTCGCTGTTCCATCCAACCCGGCACCGGCAGTTTCTTTTGGCGCAGAAATTCCGGGTTGAACAATTTCGACTGATAGCGCGTGCCGTAGTCGCAAAGCACGGTCACGATGGTGTGGCCGGGACCCATTTCACGCGCCAACCGGATCGCGCCGGCAATGTTGATGCCGGTTGAGCCGCCGACGCACAGGCCCTCCTCCTGGATCAGGTCGAAGACGATCGGCAGCGCATCCTCGTCCGGAATCTGGAACGAGAAATCCGGCGTGAACCCTTCCAGATTGGCGGTGATCCGCCCCTGCCCGATGCCTTCGGTGATCGAGCTGCCTTCCGATTTCAGCTCACCACTGGTGTAAAAACTAAAAAGCGCGGCACCCAGCGGATCGGCGAGCGCGACCTTCACGTCCTTGTTTTTGGCCTTCAGCCCGAGCGCAACGCCGGCCAGCGTTCCGCCAGACCCGACGGCGGAAACGAAGCCATCGACCTTGCCGCCGGTCTGGGTCCAGATTTCTTCCGCCGTAGTGCGGGTGTGGCCGTCCCGGTTGGCGACGTTATCGAACTGATTGGCCCAGATCGCGCCGTTCGGCTCGGACCTCGCCATCTGCTCGGCCAGACGACCCGACAGTTTCACATAATTGTTAGGGTTCTTGTAGGGAACGGCAGGCACTTCGATCAGCTCGGCGCCGAGCAATTTGATCGTGTCCTTCTTCTCCTGGCTCTGCGTCTCGGGAATGACGATCACGGTGCGATAACCAAGTGCCTTGGCGACCAGCGTCAGTCCGATACCGGTGTTGCCGGCCGTTCCCTCGACGATGACCCCGCCCGGCCTCAAGAGCCCGCGCCGCTCGGCGTCGCGGATGATGAACAGCCCGGCGCGGTCCTTGACCGACTGGCCCGGATTCATGAATTCGGCCTTGCCCAGGATCTCGCAGCCGGTTTCTTCCGAGGCTTTGTTGAGGCGAATCAGAGGTGTGTTGCCGATCGCTTCGATCACAGAACGGGGCATGGAGATTCCTTTATGCTTGCGGCGGAACCCTAGAAACCCGAAGCTTCGGTTTCAAGGCAAGAATTTGTCTGGTCCAGCGGCATTTCTGGGGTGCAATTTTCTGAAAGCAGACGTCGCGTTCCGGTATTCATTTGAAGCTCGCGCTGAAAAGCGCTCTTTCCATTCGATTTCTTCACCGCTAGAGCACAAGCTAAGACAATGTCGCAGGGCATAGCATGACACTCTATCGGGCCAACCCGAAGCACGGCGTCGCCTGGATCACGGGCGGCAGCAGCGGCATGGGCCGTTCACTGGCCAAGGACCTGGCGGCTCAAGGCTATACCGTCGCAGTGACGGCGCTCGACGACGATCCGATCGACTCGTTGGTTGTCGAGACGGCGCAGATGCCGGGCCACGTCACGGCCTATCCCTGCGACGTCACCGACGAGACGCGCATGGCAAAGACGGTCGCGGCGATCGAGAGGGATCTCGGCCCCATCGTCTTGGCCGTCTTCAATGCCGGGAACTATATCGCGACCCCGGGCGAAGACCTCACCGTCCGCGGGTTTCGCCAGTCCTTCGATGTCAATTACTTCGGCATCATAAATGGCCTGGTGCCGGTCATAGAACGCATGCGCGTCCGCGCGCGCGGCCATGTCGTGCTGGTCGGTTCGGTCACCGCCTATTTCGGCTGGCCGACTACGGCCGCCTATGGCGGCACCAAAGCGGCGATCAACATATTGGCGGAGTCGCTGAAATACGACTTTGATAAGATGAACGTGCGCATTCAGGTGATGAACCCGGGCTTCGTCGACACGCCGCTGACCGAGAAAAACTTGCTGCCGATGCCCGCGCTGATGCCCGTCAATCGCGCCTCGCGCCGCATGGCGCGCGGCATCAAATCCGGCGGCTTCGAAGTCACCTTCCCGCGCCGCCTAAGCTGGGGCCTGAAACTGCTCAGCATCCTGCCGCGACCATTCTGCCGATGGTTCATCAGCACTGCGACCCGCTGGAAGTCACGTCCGCTGAATTTCGACCGCAAGCCGCCGAGCGAATAGGCCGGCCATAAAGTTGGCGATCCCCCCGGCGGGATCCCGTTGCCTGTTTGCATTTTGCGGCCATAGATTGAGAATTGATGCGTGGAGTCTGCGATGGGGCGACGGATCGTGCTTGCGATATTGGGTCTCGCCCTCATCCTCATCCTCGCTTTCTCGCTTGGCCCGCGTGTGCCGGTCGACACCACGATACGCTTCGATGCCTCCGCGGTCGGCGACGATCCGCAGGCCTATCTGGCACGCAAGGAGGCTGCCGTACCGGACATTTACGATGGGTTGGAGAAGGAAATCATCTGGGCCAACCCGATGGTCCGTGCCAGGACGCCGCTCGCGATCGTCTATATCCACGGCTTTTCGGCGTCGAAGGGCGAGGTTCGTCCGCTGCCCGACGAGGTGGCCGACCAGCTGGATGCCAATCTTTACTACACCCGGCTCACCGGCCACGGACAGGGCGGTGCCGCAATGGCCGAAGGCAGCGTCAACGCCTGGATCAACGATTATGAGGAAGCGCTCGCCATCGGCCGGGCGATCGGCGACAAGGTGATCGTCATCGCGACCTCGACCGGCGGCTCGCTGGCGGCCTGGGCCGCGACGCAGCCAGGCGCGTCGGACGGGGTGGCGGCAATCGCATTCATCTCGCCGAATTTCGGCGTCAAGGCTTCCGGCGCCGAACTTCTGACCATGCCGTGGGGCCGAGCAATCGCCGAGCTGGTCGCCGGCAAGGAGCGCAGCTTCGTGCCACGCAACGCGCTGCACGAGAAATTCTGGACCTACCGCTATCCGATCGCGGCTGCGTTGCCGATGGTGGCGCTGACCGAGCTTGCCTATGGCGCGCCGGTGGAGAAGGCGACGATCCCTGCCCTGTTCATCTTTTCGGATTCGGACACGATCGTGCGGCCCGACCGCACCCGTGAAATTGCCGGGCGCTGGGGCGCTGCGCACGAGTTGGTGCCGGTCGACGATACCGGCGATCGGGATAACCACGTCATTGCCGGTGACGCGCTGTCGCCAGCAACGACAGCCTTCCTCGCGCAGCGCATTGTGGTGTGGGTGGAGGCGGTGGTGAACTAGCCTCAGGACTCATTGCCTAGAGCCAGAAGATGACGGTTGCAGCGATGCAGATCACCGATCTTGAATCGGATTTGCAGCCCTTGGAAATCCCTCCAATCCGAGGGAAGATCATCCCGCTCTAACTCTCGGGGGTTCTCATGGAAAATCACGAGCCGTTTCTGCGCGAGGCGATTGCGCTCTCGAAATCCGCGATGGCAAACGGCGACGAACCGTTTGGCTCGGTGCTGGTAAAGGACGGCGAAGTCATCCTGCGCGCCGAAAACAGCGTCTTCACCGGCCACGATATGACAAAACACGCCGAGATGAACTTGGTTAAACTGGCGGCGCAGCACTACGATCCTGCTTTTCTCGCCGACTGCACGCTCTACACCAGCACTGAGCCGTGCGCGATGTGCTCCGGGGCGATCTACTGGTCGGGTATCGGGCGTATGGTGTTTGCGTGCTCCGAAACGCGGCTCGGCGAGATTGCTGGGATCGGGTTAAATGTGCCTAGCCGGGCAGTGTTGCAGACCGGCGCGCGTGCCGTCACTGTGGTTGGCCCGACGAACCTCGAAGACGAAGCCGCCGAAGTCCACCAGGAATTCTGGCCAAAGCATTTGGGCAAGGTTTAGGTCTCAGGCGAAAAAGGCGACCGAAGCATCGCTCCGATCGCCTTTTTTCATTGTGAGCAGCCGAGCCGTACGGCTCGGCCGGATGCACCTATGTGATTACGCAGCCCGCGCCGCCGGCCGCTTGCCACCGAAACGACGCTTGTTGTTGCCCTTGAAGGGCTTGGCGCCTTCCGGCTTGCGCTCACCGGCAAAAGCCGGCTTGTCGCCGAAGCGCTTCTTGCCGAAGCCGTTGTTCTGGCCTCCGGGCCGCCGGCCGTCGCGACGGCCATTGTGGTCGTTGCGGTCATTGGCCGGCTCGAAGCGCTCGTTCTTTTCAGCCGGATTGCGCACTGGATCGGGACTGCCGAGATGGTCGGCAACGATCGGCAGCTTGGTGCGGATGATGCGCTCGACCTGGCGCAGCTTGCTGTTTTCGGAAGGATCGCAAAGCGTGATCGCGATTCCGTCCATGCCGTTGCGCCCGGTGCGGCCGATGCGGTGAACATAGCTCTCCGCCTCGTCCGGCAGGTCGAAATTGACGACGTGGCTGATGCCGGGCACGTCGATGCCGCGCGCCGCGATGTCGGTCGCCACAAGAATGCGCACCGAACCCTCGCGGAAATCGTTCAGCGCCTTCTGGCGAGCGTTCTGCGACTTGTTGCCGTGGATGACGGCGGCCTTGAAGCCGTCGCGCTCGAGGTCCTTGGTCACCCTGTCGGCGCCATGCTTGGTGCGCGAAAAGATGATGACGGACTTCATCGCCTCGTCGGCGAGCATCTTGGACAGCACCTGGCGCTTCTGCTTGGTGCGGGCGAAGACGACGCCCTGCACGATCTCGGCCGCCGCCGTGCTTTGCGGTGCCACTTCGACGCGGATCGGATTTTTCAGCAGGCCCTTCGCCAGCTCGGCGATTTCATTCGGCATGGTCGCAGAGAACAGCACCGTCTGACGGTCGGGCGCGGTCGCCTTGGCGATGCGCTTGACGTCGTTGATGAAGCCCATGTCGAGCATGCGGTCACCCTCGTCCAGCACCAGCCATTTGGTGTCGGAGAGAATAAGGTCACCCTCGCGCACCAGATCGGTCAAGCGGCCCGGCGTGGCGATCAGGATGTCGACACCGGGTGCAACTTTCTTGACCTGGCTGAAGCGAGAGACGCCGCCAAGCACGAGCGCGGTCGAGACATGCGCGCCCTTGGCGAGGATCTTGATGGTGTCCTCGATCTGCACGGCGAGCTCGCGCGTCGGCGCCAGGATCAGGGCACGTGTGGTCTTTGCACGGCGCTTGGTGCCGAGCGCGATGATTTTCGACAGGATCGGCAGCGCAAAGGCCGCCGTCTTGCCGGAGCCGGTCTGGGCGATGCCGAAGATGTCACGGCCTTCCATCTGGGGCGGGATCGCCTGGGTCTGGATCGGCTTCGGCTCGGTAAAGCCGGCGCCATGGGTCGCCTTGAGCAGCGCGCCCGAAATTCCAAGCGCTGCGAAACCGGTGAGTTCCGCAGTGTTACCGGTCGAAGTGGTACCGGCAAAAGTGTTTTCGTTGGTCAAAATAGTCTTCTTTCACGCGGCTCCTGGCCGCAACATCGATGGCGGCAGGGCGCAACCTGCCGTCGAAAAAATTGATATGGAACGACAAGGCGGGCGGACGGGATCGTCCACTCGGCTGCGCTGTCGTGCCCGCAGGCATCATGCCGCGGGGCTTTTTCACCACCTTGCCGATTGTCGGGAAGAGGGAAAACAGACGCAACCAGTCTCATTCATCGAGAAGGCCGGATACTCCCGGCCCAAGCGCCTATGTCGCCGCATATGGCCCAGTTCGCTACGGAATGCAAGGGGCGCCATGTTGCGACGCAACAAATCGACGGCAAAAGCGGCGCTTGCGCTCCCCTGCCTGCATGACTACCACAAATCAGCTTTCCGTTTTGAGGATCGACCGATGAAGGACGTGCTGAAGGAACTCGAGCGCCGCCGCGACATGGCGCGCATGGGCGGCGGCCAGGCCCGTATCGACGCACAGCACAAGAAGGGCAAACTCACCGCGCGCGAGCGCATCGACGTCTTTCTCGACGAGGGCTCGTTCGAGGAGTTCGACATGTATGTCGAGCATCGCTCGACCGATTTCGGCATGGAGAAGACCAAGATCGCCGGCGACGGCGTCGTCACCGGCTGGGGTACCGTCAATGGCCGCCCGGTCTATGTCTTCGCCAAGGACTTTACCGTGTTCGGCGGCTCGCTGTCCGAGGCCCACGCCGAAAAGGTGGTCAAGGTGCAGGAGATGGCACTGCGCAACCGCGCGCCGATCATCGGCCTCTACGACGCCGGCGGCGCCCGCATCCAGGAAGGCGTGGCAGCACTTGGCGGCTATGCCGAGATCTTCCAGCGCAATGTGCTCGCCTCCGGCGTGATCCCGCAGATTTCACTGATCATGGGCCCCTGTGCCGGCGGCGACGTCTATTCGCCAGCCATGACCGACTTCATCTTCATGGTGCGCGACACCTCCTACATGTTCGTCACCGGGCCAGACGTGGTGAAGACGGTCACCAACGAGACGGTGACGGCCGAAAGCCTCGGCGGCGCCTCTGTCCACACGACGAAGTCCTCGATCGCCGACGGCGCTTACGACAATGACGTCGAGGCGTTGCTGCAGATGCGCCGGCTGGTCGATCTGCTGCCGGCCTCCAACACGGCTGATATCCCTGAGATCGAATGCTACCAGTCGGTCACCGATCACGATCTGTCGCTCGACCGGCTGATCCCTGACAACGCCAACAAACCCTACGACATCAAGGAGTTGATCCTTAAAGTTGCCGACGAGGGTGACTTCTTCGAGATCCAGCAGAATTTTGCGAAAAACATCGTCACCGGTTTCGGGCGCGTCGAAGGCCGCACGGTCGGCTTCGTCGCCAACCAACCGATGGTACTGGCCGGCGTGCTCGATTCGGATGCCAGCCGCAAGGCGGCTCGGTTCGTGCGCTTCTGCGACTGCTTCTCGATTCCGATTGTCACCTTCGTCGACGTTCCGGGCTTTCTACCCGGCACCGCGCAGGAATATGGCGGGCTGATCAAGCACGGCGCCAAGCTTTTGTTCGCCTATGCCGAGGCGACGGTTCCGAAGATCACCGTCATCACCCGAAAGGCCTATGGCGGCGCTTATGACGTGATGGCGTCAAAGCATCTGCGCGGCGACATGAACTATGCCTGGCCGACGGCGCAGATCGCGGTGATGGGCGCCAGGGGCGCGGTCGAGATCATCTATCGCAAGGATATAGGCGATGCGGAAAAGATCGCAGCGCATACAAAGGCTTACGAGGATCGCTTCCTGTCACCCTTCGTCGCCGCCGAGCGCGGCTATGTCGACGAGGTGATCATGCCCCATTCGACCCGTCGGCGCATTGCGCGCGCGCTCCGCATGCTGCGCAACAAGGATATGCAGAACCCCTGGAAGAAGCACGACAACATTCCGCTGTGACATCGCCGGCAGCGCGAAGGCGGCTACAACAAAAGCTCACTCTGCTGCTGCCGCTCCGAACCCAGCTCCCATCGTCGCGCGGACGGCGCCCGCCCAAGGCGTCGCGTGGTTGTCGATGCGCATCTGGAAGATGAAATAGGTCGGCGAGCAGAAGCCGATGCCTTTCACCTTAGCGGCGCCCGGCGTGTCCGGAGGTAGCGACTGGCACATATAATCCTCGCGGCAGAAATGATCGGCCGAGCAGGCCGGCCGGTTGCCGCGATTGACCGCGCCGCCGAGGCACTGGTCGAAATTGTTGGTCGCCACGCAAATGTCGAATTTCTTGCCGCCGACCAGTCCACAGATCTCGTTCGGCATCGGCTTGCCCGGCTTGAAGCCGGCGAAGCTGCGGTCCTTCTCGTCGCAGCCGCGATAGGCGATGCCTGCCGGCACGCCGATTTTCGGAGGGCGGCAGGTATAGGCGGTGCGCGAAATGTCGGTCGCGAAGGCGGCGAACTGGCCCGATATGCTGTAGCGGTCATTGAACGGCTGCGCCGGATTGCTGGTGATCGAGCCGGTCAGGCATGGATGGCCGGAAAACATCCTTTTACTGTCTTTGGGCAGCAGGCATTGCGCCAGTTTGGTCCGCACGGCCGAAGCAGTCGCCAGCGGCGTGCAGACGGTGCCGCCGCCGCATTGCCAAGTCGTGCCAAAGCGGGCCGCATCCTCTGGCATCAGACATGGCATCGCCATCTCGGCCGGTGCGTAAGCGACCTCGCCGGCGTCCTTCCATGCGGCCGGCGGCGCGAAGGACAGCGGGCGGAAGCGGTTCGGCTCCTTGCCCTCGGCGGTCGCGCGCAGCCAAGCCTCGCGCCGCGGCATCTCGGCATGAAGATGCGGCGAGATGCCGACCTCGATGCGGTTCAGCGGCGAGGTCGTCTTGTCGTCGAGACCGATGAAATGGAAACCGGCGGTCGAACCCGCCTGATGGCAACCTTGGCAGGCGCCATTGTCCAGCCGCTCGACCAGCGCTTCCGGCGTGCGCACCAGTCTCAGCGCGGAATAGTCTAGCCCAGAAAAATCCGCGGGCTGGAAAAGCGGCGTGAATGGGTGGTTGGCCTGCCTTGCGCTACCGAAGGTCGACCAAGAGATGATTTTCTTCGCCAGGAATTCATCCGGGATTTCGTAGACGCCGAGATCGACTGCCGTGAGATTGGCGCCGATGTAGTCGGCGAGTCTTTGCTTCAGCGCGGCGTCTTCCGACAGCAGCGCCACGTCAGGCGTGTTTTCCAGCGGCCTCTCGATGACTTCAGCGCCGTCGATGCCGAAAATCCGCATGAGATAGGCGGCCTGCCCGCCGAATTCGGTCTCCTGGCCGGAGGGAAAGCGCACTACCTGGGCGTTGAGCTCGAGCTGCTTGAAGCTCAGCCCGGCCTTTTCAACCGGCCCGCCGATGAGCCAGCCGATGTCGACGGTTTCATCGAGCTGCGGCGTCCATCGCCCGGCAACGCCGACGCAGCCGCCATCGGCGTCCGGCGCGACGCTGTAGATGGCATTGAAGTTGAACGGCAGGCGCGAGGCCAGAACCTTGCCGTTTTTCTTGAAGCTGTAGGCAAGGCGATAGATGAAACGCACCTCGCCGCAGCTTCCGTCACCCCACATCTCGGCGAAATCGCGCCGATCGAGCCGGTTGACGACACCGACCAGCCGGAAGCGCGCGGCGTCGGTCTTCAGCCAGCGCATGTCCATGATGCGGCCGACATTGCCGTCGGTGACTTCGTAGAGCGGCCGCCCGCCAGCCTTCATCTCGGCTCGCAGCGCAGCGACATCGCCGGCAACCGTTTCGACGATCTGGTGATAGGCCGGTGCCTTGTCATAGAGCGTCTTCAGGTCGCCCTTGCCATCGACGCCGAAAATGCCGGCGAAACCAAAGCCTCTACTGTCGAGGGCGGCAAGCACGGCCGGATCGTCTACGATGATCACCGGACCTTCGGCACGCGCGAGATTGGCTGTGAAGAGGAAGGCGAAAATTACGGCGACCAAGGCGAGCCAGCGGTTCATCCAGCGATCATCCCATTGCGATTTTCGGCAAGCTCGCGCAGCACCGGCAGCAGCGCCAGCGGCAAGTCTTCGGCGATCAGCCCAGGTCCGAAACGGCTGCCGGCCTCGGCATGGATCCAGACCGCCGCGCAGGCGGCTTCGAAAGCCGGCATACTTTGCGCCAGGAAGCCGGCAATGATGCCCGACAGCACGTCGCCCGACCCGGCAGTGGCCAGCCATGGTGCGCCATTGCCGTTGATTGCCGCTCTGCCATCGGGCGTCGCGATTACGGTGTCCGCGCCCTTGTAGACGACGATGGCGCCGGCGCGCTCTGCGGCAGTGCGCGCCTTGGCCAGCTTGGACAGGTTGTTGTCTCCGGCGATGTCTGGAAACAGCCTGGCGAATTCGCCCTCATGCGGCGTCAGCACCAGCGCCGGCGCGTTCGAACGACGGGCGGCTTCGAACAAAGCGTTCGGCGCATCGCGAAACGACGTGATGCCATCGGCGTCGAGCACCAACCCGTCGACCCTGTTGTCTGGCCGCTGCCCGGTGGCCAGCACGCCGAGGGCAAAATCCCGTGTTTTTTCACCAACGCCAAATCCGGGTCCGAGGACGAAAGCCGACGGCCGGTGGCCGATGAATTCCTTCACGTCCGCGATTATGTCGGCCTTACGCAGCATGATCGAGGTCAGATGCACGGCGTTAACCTGCATGGCGTTCGCCGGCGACAGCACGGTCACCGCCCCTGCCCCGCTTCTGGCCGCGGCAAGCGCCGACAGCCGTGCGGCGCCCGTCGCCGATGGCCCGCCCGAAAAAACGCCGACATGGCCGCGCTTGTATTTATGGGCGTCGACGGCTGGAACCGGGAAATTCCTTATCCAAAGCGGCGGGGTGTTCTCGAAGGTTCGCGGTTCAAGCTGCGCAATGATCCCGTCGTCGATGCCGATGTCGGCAAGCACCAGCTCGCCGCACATTTCGCGCCCAGGCAACAGCAGATGGCCAGGCTTTTTTCGCGCAAACGTCACCGTGATCCGGGCGCGGAATGCTTGGCCGAGACTCTGGCCGCTCTCGCCTGACACGCCCGAGGGCAGATCGACCGCGACGACAGGCAGGTTCAGTTCTGTCGCGACCTCGACCGCCCTGGTGGCATCACCGGACAGCGGCTTGGACAGCCCTGCCCCATAAAGCGCATCGACCAGGATCGAACCTGCCTCGGCAACAAACTCCGACAGCGGCCGAGGCCTGACCGGGCACTCCGAAGCAGCGAGCGCCGCGTCGCTGCCAGGCCTAGGTGAGCCGGACGCCCACGCGGCTACGTCGACGCCGCTGTCATGCAGCAATTTGGCGACGACGTAGCCGTCGCCGCCGTTGCTGCCGGGACCGCACAGGACGTGGACCCGTCTGGCAGCCGGGAAATGGGCGAGCACCACCGCAGCGACCGCGGCCCCTGCACTGCGCATCAGGCCGATGCCGTCGCGTGGTCCGGTGGCGATCGCCAGCCGGTCGGCCTCGGTCATCTCGGCCGGAAACAAAAGCTCGTTGTTCATGGACTGCCGATCCGCATTGGCTCAGGCCTGATCCCTGTGTTCAAACCCCGGTGCTTGTGTTCAAAGATTGTCCAGTTTTCGGCTCTAAAGCAAACGGGCGCCGAGATGGCGCAATCTATAAGCACTTCGTTGGGGACAATGACGCCGCCAAAACAGAATTTGCCTGCGATGTATCCTATCTGCTCAATTATTGTGCAGACGGAAGGACCGACAATGTGTAGGTTCTCAGTATCCATGACGCATTCAACGCAGCGAATGACGCGAAATCACCCCCTGACGCGGCATGGCACCGAAATCGCGTGATACCGCTTCGAATCCCCTCAAATTGGCACAGTTCGTGCTTGAAGGAGGCGCAAGCGGGGCTCACAACCCGTCTTTTTGGCAGTGGAGGCCACTTTTTACATGAAAAAGATCGAAGCGATCATCAAGCCGTTCAAGCTAGACGAAGTGAAGGAAGCGCTTCAGGAGGCCGGGCTGCAAGGCATAACCGTTACGGAGGCCAAGGGTTTTGGCCGCCAGAAGGGCCATACCGAACTCTATCGCGGCGCCGAATATGTCGTCGATTTTCTGCCCAAGGTGAAAATCGAAGTCGTGCTCGGTGACGACGCGGTAGAAGGCGCGATCGAAGCCATCCGCAAGGCCGCCCAGACCGGCCGCATCGGCGACGGCAAGATCTTCGTCTCCAACATCGAGGAAGTCGTGCGCATCCGCACCGGCGAAACAGGGATGGACGCGGTCTGAGGTTTCTGATTTCAGATCATCTCCTCGAAACGTCATCAGACAGGGAAACATGACATGACGACAGCCAAAGACATCATGAAGCAGATCAAGGACAACGACGTGAAATTCGTTGACCTGCGCTTCACAGATCCGAAGGGCAAGCTGCAGCACGTGACGATGGATGTCGTTGAGGTCGAGGAAGACATGTTTGCCGACGGCGTCATGTTCGACGGATCCTCGATCGCCGGCTGGAAGGCGATCAACGAGTCCGACATGGTGCTGATGCCCGACACCGAGACGGTGCATATGGACCCGTTCTTCGCCCAGTCGACCATGGTCATCCTGTGCGACATCCTCGATCCGATTTCCGGAGAGTCCTACAACCGCGACCCGCGCGGCACCGCCAAGAAGGCCGAAGCCTACATGAAGGCGGAAGGCATCGGCGATCAGATCTTCGTCGGCCCGGAAGCCGAGTTCTTCGTCTTTGACGACGTCAAGTACAAGGCCGACCCGTACAACACCGGCTTCAAGCTAGACTCCACCGAATTGCCGTCCAACGACGACACCGACTATGAGACCGGCAACCTCGGTCACCGTCCGCGTATCAAGGGCGGCTATTTCCCGGTGCCGCCGATCGATTCGGCGCAGGACATGCGCTCGGAGATGCTGACGGTGCTCGCCGAAATGGGCGTGCGGGTCGAAAAGCATCACCACGAAGTCGCCGCTGCCCAGCACGAACTCGGCATCAAGTTCGACACGCTGGTCCGCAACGCCGACAAGATGCTGATCTACAAGTACGTCGTGCACCAGGTCGCCAATGCCTATGGCAAGACGGCCACCTTCATGCCGAAGCCGGTCTTCGGCGACAACGGCTCGGGCATGCACGTCCACCAGTCGATCTGGAAGGGCGGCAAGCCGACCTTCGCCGGCAATGAATATGCCGGCCTCTCTGAGAGCTGCCTGTTTTACATCGGCGGCATCATCAAGCACGCCAAAGCGATCAACGCCTTCACCAACCCGCTGACCAACTCCTACAAGCGCTTGGTGCCCGGCTATGAAGCGCCGGTGCTGCTCGCCTATTCGGCTCGCAACCGCTCTGCCTCCTGCCGTATCCCGTTCGGCTCGTCGCCGAAGGCTAAGCGCGTCGAGGTCCGCTTCCCCGATCCGGGCGCGAACCCCTACCTCGCCTTTGCCGCCATGCTGATGGCCGGCCTCGACGGCATCAAGAACAAGATCCATCCCGGCCAGCCGATGGACAAGGATCTCTACGACCTGCCGCCGAAGGAACTGAAGAAGATCCCGACCGTCTGCGGCTCGCTGCGCGAGGCGCTGCAGAGCCTCGACAAGGACCGCGGCTTCCTGAAGGCCGGCGGCGTGTTCGACGACGATCAGATCGACAGCTACATCGAGCTCAAGATGGCCGAAGTGATGCGCTTCGAAATGACCCCGCATCCGGTCGAGTACGACATGTATTATTCGGTCTGATCGGACGAATAAGAGACAACAAAAACCCCCGCCGGAGCGATCCGGCGGGGGTTTTCTTTGCACCGTCATCCCGGCAAGAGCTGGCATGACAAGAAGTTGGTCACGGCGCAGACGCGGGCGTCCACGCCATGACGAATGCTCAGGCGGCGGCCTTTTTCTCCGCCGTGTTCACGCTGGCGATCGTCTTCAGGATTTGCGAAGCGATCTGGTAGGGGTCGCCCTGCGAGTTCGGGCGGCGATCTTCCAGATATCCCTTGTAGCCATTGTTGACGAAGGAATGCGGCACGCGGATCGAGGCGCCGCGATCGGCGATGCCATAGCTGAACTTGTTCCAAGGCGCGGTCTCATGCTTGCCGGTCAGACGCTTGTCGTTATCCGGGCCGTAGACGGCGATGTGGTCCATCAGGTTCTTGTCGAAGGCAGCCATCAGCGCTTCGAAATAGGCCTTGCCGCCGACTTCGCGCATATAGGCGGTCGAGAAGTTGGCATGCATGCCGGAACCGTTCCAGTCGGTGTCGCCGAGCGGCTTGCAGTGGTATTCGATGTCGATGCCGTATTTCTCGGTGAGGCGCTGCATCAGGTAGCGGGCCATCCACATCTGGTCGGCGGCCTTCTTGGAGCCCTTGCCAAAGATCTGGAATTCCCACTGTCCCTTGGCCACCTCGGCGTTGATGCCTTCATGGTTGATGCCGGCGGCAAGGCAAAGGTCGAGATGCTCCTCGACGATCTGCCTGGCGACGCCGCCGACGTTGCTGTAGCCGACGCCAGTGTAGTACGGGCCCTGAGGCGCCGGGTATCCACTTTCGGGGAAACCGAGCGGGCGGCCATCCTTGTAGAAGAAATACTCCTGCTCGAAGCCGAACCAGGCGCCCTCGTCATCGAGGATGGTGGCGCGCTTGTTGGAAACATGCGGCGTCACACCGTCCGGCATCATGACTTCGCATATGACGAGCACGCCATTGGTGCGCGCGGGATCCGGATAGATGGCGACCGGCTTCAGCACGCAGTCAGACGAGTGGCCTTCAGCCTGCATGGTCGAAGAACCGTCGAAGCCCCACAGAGGAAGCTGGTCGAGCGTCGGGAACTCGGCATATTCCTTGATCTGCGTCTTTCCGCGAAGGTTGGGAACCGGGGTGTATCCATCGAGCCAAATGTACTCGAGCTTGTATTTCGTCATTCTAGCCTCTCGTTGCTTTGATCACCGAACCCTGGACGGCGCCGGCGTGCCAGCCACCCTGCAGCCGACCTGCCGAATTATTAAAAAGCAATTCGTGTGCCATTCTCGCCGGCAAAGGATGCGACAAAACTGACGTCGCACCCAACAAACTCGTCGTGCCGCCACCGCAATGCGCCCGGATCAATCACAAGCATACTTCGCCTAAATAATAGGCATTTACTGTTCTTTTTGTAATCATATTGCCTAACTCGATTGCATAACCTATCTTCAGGAAAGATTGAATCGGCAAGGCTCTGCAGAAGAAAGGAGACCGACAATGGAAATCACTCCTACCCGTCAGTCGGCCAAAATCCTGATGTTCCCGATGGCAGCACGCGCTTCTGCCTCAAATTTAAGCGGAAAGGCTAAGTTCGCGGCAGAACTTGCTTCATTGCGCAACCGTACGGATTTCGGAAGCGGCTGGTACCACGAAGCGGCCATCGATGAAGAGAAACAGGACCGGAAGAGCTAGGGCGTGTACTCATAAGTCGAGGTTCGTGAGCGAGCTCAACTCATGTCCGCTATCCTGCGTATTGCAGACTCAAACCGGACATCGCCTCAAGTCCGAAATGTCCCATCAGCGGAAGTGGATGCTGCTGTGTTTCACTGCATCCGCTTCATCGGCGGCGCAGTCCACTTGCCTTTCAGGGCTTCGTCCTTCGGCCAATAGAGCCGCATGACAGAAAAGAATGGCCCCTTTGGTGCGGGTAACCAGTTTGCTTCTTTGTCCGGGCCGGGCGGGTCGTTTTGGACATAGAAGGTGAGGCCACCATCGGCATCACGCTTGAACTGCGGGAGCATCGGCGAGTTAAGCAGGTATCGGTTGAGCGGATTGGCTGAGAGCAGGCTCGCAGGCAGTTCATACATTGTCAGCGACCAGAAGGCGTTGACGGGCGGCAACTGGCCCGGCGCAAAGCGGACAGTGTAACGATTGGACCCGTCCAGTTTCTGCTTGTCGCCATCCACGAGATACAAGGGATACATAGCCTCCTGCTTGGAGTTGCCATAGATGCCAACCACGGCAGCGGCCATCCGGTAGAGGTAGTTGTTCTTCAAATATTCCCGAGTACCGAAGGTGTCGCCGCTGGTCACTTCTCCCGCATCCATCCGTCTTTGCAATTGGGCCATAGCCTGCCAAGCGTCGGCCGTACCCTGTTCAATCGCTGTTTTCATTCTGGCCCAAGATTATTGGCGTTGAAGGTCTTTCCTGCACCGATACCAATCTTGGCGAACCGTGCCATCAGGTTTTTCTCGGACGGATGCGTAGGGCAGAACTGCAAGATGAAGTTCAGAATATTGTAAAATTCGAGCGAAGTTTTCTGCGTATCAGGCGTCAGCGGCTGAATGAAATCAATCGCTGGTGCGGTCTTGGGTGCAGTCTGGCCGAGGAAGGCCGACAACGTTTGAACTTTGTAGCCCGCTTGGATTTTCTTCACGTTGTCGATGTCGCTGGGGTTGAGAAGTTGCGTTCGGTACGGAGCCAGCACCAATTCCGTCTCGGCGCGGATTACCTTCCTCACGCCCTTCGGCGTCGAACCTTTCCAACTCGGACCAGCGATGAGAAAGCTGCCGCCATCGTTGCCGGTGGTGCGGCTGCCGATGTAGTCGAAGTTGAAAGTGTATGCGTCAATAAGCTGGATGCTGAAATACCGGCTTTTCTCGATCTGCGGTACGGTAAGAACGATAGGCTCAGTGCGGAGGTCCATTCCGAGGAAAGAGTATGGCGTGTCCGAGTTAGGCGTCTGCACCGCTTTGTCCTCAGGCGTGAAAACGCGGGAAAAGTTGCGGAGCTGGTTCCAAGGTGCCTTGTATTCGGGGTTCTTGGTATCCACGAAGTAGGCGTGTTGAATGCGGTAGCTGTCCACCATCGGGAAGCCATAGATGTAGGCCTCCTTGGCTATAGCGCGGACCTCGGCGGGAGCGATGTCCGCTGCGCAGGCGGGGGTCATGAACGCCAACGCGCCCACCGAAGCGGTGACGATGAGCACTTGCCTGCGCGTGGTTTTCATGGCTGCGTTCTTTCGTTGACGATCTTGGTTCACGTCACTTTCGAGACGTTGGAGGACCTAACCCGCCCCTTTTAAAATGCCTAAATAAATGGCCGGGATCAATGGCCTAAAAGAACCGTCGCATGTCTCTTGTGGGTCATTCGCGTCGAGTTTGACATGTCTGCGGCATGTCCGCTATGCGGCCTATCTCAGACCTGCAAATTCGGTGTTGCGAACACCGAGATAGGCGTGATCCAAGCTCCCGAACCGGGGTCACGAATCATGAGATACGAACTCACGGACTTTGAGTGGACTGCCATCAGGCCGTTCCTTCCGAACAAGCCGCGCGGCGTGCCGAGGGTCAACGACCGACGTGTCCTCAACGGCATCTTCTGGATATTGCGGTCAGGCGCACCATGGCGCGATCTGCCGGAGAGCTTTGGGCCTTACACGACCTGCTACAACCGGTTCGTTCGTTGGCGGATGGCTGGCATCTGGGACTTGATCATGGAGGCCCTCACCGAAACCCATGATGGCTCCGTCCAGATGATCGATACTTCCATTGTCCGCGTTCATCAGCACGGCGGTTGCGCGGGAGGGGCCGAAACAAGGCTGATGGGCCGGTCGAGAGGTGGGCTAACTACTAAAATACATGCTTGCGTCGATACCAACGGAATGCCCGTTCGCCTTGAACTGACCACCGGCGAGGCCCATGATAACCGGCTCGTCACTGAGCTGCTGTCTGATCTAAAATCAGGCGCGATGTTGCTTGCTGATCGAGGATACGATGCGGACTGGATCAGAGCTTTCGCCGGTGAACACGGTGCATGGGCCAACATTCCTCCGAGACGAAATCGCAAAGACCCAATCTGTTTTAGCCCACATCTGTACCGGGCACGCAATTTGGTGGAGCGCTTCTTCAACAGGATCAAGCAATGCAGGCGCGTCGCTACCCGGTATGACAAACTCGCCGCAAACTACCTAGCCTTCATCAAGCTTGCAGCCATTCGGATTTGGCTCCGCGCTTATGAGTCCACGCCCTAATAGCCCTTCCTTCCGCATCGCTTTTGACAAATTGATAAGCCCGGCGCGATCACTCGCGCCGGGCTTTCAATTTTGCTGTCAGGCCCAAGGGTCAGGTCTTGGCGTGAAAGTCCGTGCCAACGTATCTGATGTAGATCGCGTCAACGACAGGCGATTGCGATCAGGCCTTAAGCGCCTCGAGCAGGCCGACGGCGGCCATCATGTCGCGCTTGCGGGCCGAGCGGCGCGTGACAGCTTCCGCGTCATGGCCCCAGTGCTCGGCCTGCCAGTCCTCGTCGACATGGCCGGCGGTCCAGGCGGCGTCGCCGTCAATCTCGCCGAAATCGACGGCCAGCGCCAGCAGGGCCGATCCCGTCAGCGACGTCATGACGTGGATGGCCGCCAGCCGCAGCGGGTCGGCGCGCTGGGCAAGATGAACACCAAGCACCGCGATGCTCTCGCGCGGCTGCTCGACATGGATCACCCCTTCGGCGAGGTGAAACCGGGCGCCGAGCGCGCTCCGCGCCCAGTCGATGATGGGATCCCAATGTTCGTTCTGCCGGTCGACCAGCCCTTGTGGGGTCTCGGCGCGATAGCAGAGCAGATCGGATGAGGCAAAGCGCAGGATGTCCTCCAGCACCGCTTGCGGGTCGCTGGCGACGCCATCGATGGCCGTATTGACCAGACGCATGACCGGCATCGCCACCGGGTCGATGGTCTCACCTTGCGCAGCGAATTCGTCGGCGACCAGAGCGGCCGCTTTTTCGGTCGGCAGCACCAGCAGCGCCTTGCCCGGCGTGCGAACCGGCTTGCCATCGAGATGAATGGCAAAACCATCTTCGGCCGGTGCGACCGAAACGGCTTTATAGAAGCGTTTCGGCAGGTGCGTCTTCATCTGGATCTGGGCGCGACGCACCGGATCCGGATCGGAAAGCTGCTTTCCCGCTTCGAGGTCGTTGAGAATATCGCGCATGCCGGAGCCTTTCATCCGGGAATCTGTTTTCGGGCCGGCCGGTTCACAATGATCAGGCCGGCTGCGATGAGGCCGAGTGCCAGAAAAATACGGACAGTCAACGGCTCGTTCAAGAAGATGGCGCCGCACAGCACACCGAACACCGGCGACAGGAAGGTGAAGCTCGACAGGCCCGATGCCGGATAGCGCCTGATCAGCCAGAACCACAGCACATAGGTGAAGGCAACGATGTAGACCGCCTGGAAAAGCAGGGCCAAGGTCGGCAAAGCGGCGAAGTCGCGGACGGGCGGCCCGGCGAAAGGCAGCACCAAGGCGCCGACCACGGCAGCGCCGGCCAGTTGGTAGAGCAGCAATTTCTCGGCGCTCGTTTCCGCCAATTTCGTCCGCTTGATGACGATGTAGGTCAAGGCCCAGAGAATGCCGGCGCCGAGGCTGAGCAGGTCACCGGTCAATGTCGCACCATTGTCGGCGCTCAACTGGTCGGAGAACACCGCAACCAATCCAGCGAATGCGAGAAGAAGGCCGACGAGCCGGCGCGCGGTGATGCGTTCGTTCAGCAGGAAATGCCCGCCGACCAGCACCCAGAACGGCATAGTGTTGACCAGCAAGGTATTGCGCGCGACGGTCGTCTGTTCGAGCCCGACATAGAGAAACAGGAACTCGAGACCAAAAAGCGCGCCTGCCAGAATACCGGCGACAAGCGTTCCGTCGCGGGCAAAAAGCACAATGCCGCGCCAGCGGCACCAGACGAGAACGCATAGCCCGCCAATGACCGACCGTGCGATCGACAGGAAAACGGGATCGTAGCCGGCGTAGGAGATTTTGGCGGCGACGTAGTTGAGCCCCCAGGAAAAGGTCAGCCCGACCATGATGGCGGCGGCGACAGCGTCAACGGAACTGCGGCGGTCCATTGCGGTTGCGGCGGTCATTGCTTGGACTGGCTTTCCAGCTTCGCGAGCAGCGCCTTCAGCACCTCGGTATTCTGCCTTACCGCTTCGGTGTTCTCACGGCCGATTTCGGCCATCACCCCCTGCCGGGTTGCAACGCGACGCATATAAGCGAACCAGACGACGAGAATCAGGATGAACGGCAACCAGTTCACCAACTGACGAACGAGCCACGCCTCATCCATGGGTTACTCCCTCGCTCATTTAGTCCTCCGCGCTTGCGTCGTCGAACCCGATCAGGTTCCAGCTCTGGCGCATATGCGGCGGCATCGGTGCGGTGACGTCGATAAAACCCTTGTCGGGATGCGGGATGACGATGCGGCGCGCATGCAAATGCAAGCGGTTCTGCATGCCGCCGGGGAAATCCCAATTGGTGTCGGCCTCGAAATATTTGGGATCGCCGATGATCGGGCAGCCGATGTGAGCCGCGTGGACGCGAAGCTGGTGGGTGCGGCCGGTATAGGGTTCCATTTCCAGCCAGGACAAGGTCTGCGCCGCCTGCTCGACAATCCGGTAGTAGGACACGGCATGATCGGCGCCCTTTTCGCCATGCTTGGCGACACGCACGCGGTCGCCGTCCGGTGTCGGCTCCTTGATCAGCCAGGTCGAGATCTTGTCCTCGCGCTTCGGCGGTACGCCCTTGACCAGCGCCCAATAAGTCTTCTTGGTCTCACGCGCCCGGAACGCCTCGGCGAGCTTCATCGCGGCGAGCCTGGTGCGAGCGACGACCAGCACGCCTGACGTGTCGCGGTCGAGCCGGTGCACCAGACGCGGTTTCTCGCCCTTCTGGTTGCGCCAGGCTTCCAGCATGTCGTCGACGTTGCGGGTGACGCCCGAGCCGCCTTGGACGGCAAGGCCAGCCGGCTTGTTGAAGACAAACACTTTCGGATCTTCATGGATCAGCATCTTGGCCAGAACGTCTGCGTCGCCCTGGTTACGGATGGAGTGGCCGGTGAGCGGGCTCTCGCCCTTCTTGTCCACTTCGAGCGGCGGGACACGGACCATCTGGCCCGGCTCGACGCGGGTATCGGCTTTCACCCTGCCGCCATCGACACGGATCTGGCCGGAGCGCAGCAGTTTTTGCAGATGGCCGAAGCCAAGGCCCGGGAAATGGGTCTTGAACCAGCGGTCGAGCCGCATGCCCGCCTCGCCGGCCTCCACCGTGATCTGTTCTACACCTGCCATGGTCTCGCTTTACCCGTTTCCAGCGCATGGCCTGAAAATCGAACCCGATTTTCTCTGGGGGATCATGCGCAAAATCAAAATGCTACGGCGTCCTTTGCGCGTCCTAAGGGACGCGCGGTGCTGTAAGCGGGGGCAATAGCATTAAGGCAGGCTTCTTGCGAGCCAAAGACCCAGAAACAGGGCAATGATCGCGCCAATCAGGCTGGCAAGCGCATATCCGAACGCCGGCAGCGTCGCGCCACGCTCCCACAGCGTCGCAAAATCGAGCGAAAAGGCGGAGAAAGTGGTGAAACCGCCGAGGATGCCGGTGGCAACGAACAGCCGAAGTTCGCTTGATCCACCGTAGCGCCGCGCCAGGGTCGCGATGAACAGGCCCATGGCAAAAGAGCCGACGATGTTGATCGCCATCGTGCCCCAGGGAAAACTCGGGCCGACAAGACGCAGCGCAACGAAATTGACGATGTGGCGAAGCCCGGCACCAATAGCGCCGCCGGCGGCAACGAGGAGGAGATTGACCATATCGCTCTACTGCCCCTGCAGGACGGCTCGGTCAATCCCTGTTGCTCAGGGTCCGGCGCAGTCCCGAGCAGAACCGTGCGAGGCTACTTTTCCCGCTCGCTTCTCAGCTTCGCCCAATAGTCCAGCCGCTTCCTGATATCGCGTTCGAAGCCGCGCTCCGGCGGATCATAGAATATGTGGCGGCCCATCTTTTCCGGAAAATAATCCTGTCCGGAAAAAGCGTCCGGCTCATCATGGTCATAACGGTAGCCCGCGCCGTAATCCTCTTCTTTCATCAGCTTGGTCGGCGCGTTGAGGATGTGTTTGGGCGGCAACAGCGATCCGAACTCCTTCGCCGCCCGCGTGGCAGCCTTGAAGGCGGTGTAGACGGCATTGGATTTCGGCGCGCTGGCAAGATAGACGGTGGCCTCGGCGAAGGCGAGTTCGCCCTCTGGCGAGCCCAGATAGTCGTAGGCATCCTTGGCGGCATTGGCGATGACCAGCGCCTGGGGGTCGGCCAGCCCGATATCCTCCATCGCCATGCGCACCAGCCGGCGGCCGAGGTAGAGCGGATCCTCGCCGGCGTCGAACATGCGGGCGAGATAATAGAGGGCGGCATCCGGGTCGGAACCGCGCACCGATTTGTGCAGCGCCGAGATCAGATTGTAGTGGCCGTCCTGGCCCTTATCATAGATTGGCGCGCGGCGCTGGACGATGCGCTGCAGGCCTTCGGCGCCGAACACCTCCTCCGACTTGGCGGCGCGCCAAACCTCTTCGGCCAGCGTCAGCGCCGCACGGCCATCGCCATCGCTCATGCGAATGAGCACCGCCCTCGCCTCGTCGTCGAGCGGCAGCGCCCTGCCCTCGGTCTCCTCCGCCCTGGCCAGCAGCTTGGCGATGCTGTCCTCATTGAGCGAATGGAAGACCAGCACGCGGGCGCGGGACAACAGCGCGGCATTCAGCTCGAAGGAAGGGTTCTCGGTGGTAGCGCCAACCAGCACGACGGTGCCGTCTTCCATGACAGGTAGAAAACTGTCCTGCTGGGCGCGGTTGAAGCGATGGATCTCGTCGACGAAAAGCAGCGTCTGGCGGCCGTTGGTGCGGCGCAGCTTCGCCGCCTCGAACACTTTCTTCAGGTCGGCGACACCGGAAAACACCGCCGATATCTGTTCGAATGCAAGACTGGTCTCGCCGGCAAGCAGCCGCGCGACCGTCGTCTTGCCCGTCCCAGGCGGCCCCCAGAAGATCATCGAGCCGAGCGAGCCCGAGCCGATCAGCCGCGTCAGTGCGCCGTCTGGTCCGGTCAGATGCTCCTGGCCAACGACCTCGCCAAGGTTCTTCGGGCGCAGTCGGTCGGCCAGCGGCCTGCCGGGCGGCGTCTTTTCCGGTTCGTCGACACTGAACAGATCGGCCATGCACTTCTTTTCGTTGGAGCGCGATCTCGTCCGGCGGATCGAGGCTCGGGCTCAGTAACGCAACACCTGGCGTAGTATCTGCCCGCCGCGCTCGACGGTAAAGCGCCACCAGCGCGTCTCCTGCATGGCTGCCTGTTCCAGGGTCGCGGCGGTATCGATGGTCAAGCCATTGACCTCGCGAACGATGTCGCCCGGTTGGAAACCGAAACCGGCTGCGGGCGAACCGCGATTGATGTCGACCACGGTAACGCCCTTGGCATCGGTGCGCATGCCGAGCCGCTGAGCGAGCCGAGGCGACAGTTCAGCAACCTTGGCACCGGAAAACGGACTGCGACCACGCAGTGTCACTTCCGCAAGTTTTGCGCCTTCCGGCGCGCGTTCCAGCGCGATGTCCATCGTCGCTTGCTGGCCTTTGCTCAGGACGGCGAAGCTGGCATTGCTGCCGATCGACAGCGTCGCCATCCGGTAGTCCAGCGCCTCGATACTCTCGACCGGCGTGCCGTTGAGCGACAGGACGACGTCACCGGGTTTGAGCCCCGCCGTGGCCGCCGGCCCTGTTTCTTCGACGGACGAGACCAGCGCCCCGGTTGGTGTCTCCAGGCCGAGCGATTCCGCGATTTGCGGCGTCACGCGCTCGAATTCGGCGCCGATATAGGGGCGTTCGAAGAAGTCGCGCCCGGCCTTGGCCGCATCGGCAAAGGCGCGAACCATGTTGGAGGGGATAGCAAAGCCGATGCCGATAGAGCCGCCGCTGCGGCTATAGATCGCCGTGTTGATGCCGACCAGTTGGCCACCCATGTTGATCAGCGCACCGCCCGAGTTGCCGGGGTTGATCGCGGCGTCGGTCTGGATGAAGAAACTGGAATCGGAAACGCCGATGTGGCTGCGGGCAACCGCCGAAATGATGCCGCTGGTGGTGGTTTGGCCGACACCGAAGGGATTGCCGATGGCCAGCACCAGGTCGCCAACCTCGAGCGCGTCGGAATCGCCGATGGCGACGACCGGAAATGGCTTGTCGGCCGAGATCTTGAGCACGGCGAGATCGAGCGTCTCGTCCTTGAGCAGCACCTTGCTGTCGAACTCACGCCCGTCCGCTGTGGCGACCTTGACCTGGTCGGCGTCCTTGATGACGTGGAAATTGGTTACCACAATGCCGGTCGGATCGACCAGCACGCCGGAGCCGAGCGATGACTGCGCACGCGGCTGCGAACGGCCGAAGAACTCTTCGAAAAACGGATCGCCGTCGAAGGGCGATCTCACCCTGGCCGTTTGCGAGGCATAGACATTGACCACGGCCGGCGCCGTCTGTTTGACCAGCGGCGCGAAAGACAGTTGCACCTCCTCGCGGCCGAACGGCACACGTTTGTCTGGACCGGAGGTTTCATTTTCGCCTTCGGCGCCGCGTAGCATGTCGGTCAGCACATCGGACAGACCGGGATCGGCCTTCGTGTCCTGCGCCAGCGCCTGCCTGGTCGCCGGCACGACTGCCAGCGCCATCAAGGCGCAAAGTAGAACAAGAGACAGCCGTTTGACACGCATTCCGAATCCTCCAGGTCGGGCGCCATTGTCCCGACGATTGTGCAAAATGAAAGGCTAAGGCGATGAAATCGAATTATTTTGGACGGTAAAGGGCATGAGCTGAGCCAAGAGATCGCCGCAAATGCTTCCTCCTGGTTTCCGGAATACAAAAAGGGGCCCGCAGGCCCCTTTGAACTCCTTCAGCAAACCGAAGCCTATGCGGCTGCGGCTTCCTCGTCAGTGCCTTCGGCCTCGATGCGGGCACGGTCGCCTGCGCCCTTGGCCGAGGTGTCGCGATCGACGAACTCGATGACCGCCATGGCGGCATTGTCACCGTGGCGGAAGCCCGCCTTCATGATACGCAGATAGCCGCCGTTGCGGGTAGCGTAGCGCGGCGCGATCGTATCGAACAGGCGCTTGACGACGCCTTCGTTGCCGATCTGGGCAATCACCTGGCGGCGGGCATGCAGATCGCCGCGCTTGCCGAGCGTCACCAGCTTCTCGACGATCGGACGCAAATCCTTCGCCTTCGGCAATGTGGTGAGGATCTGCTCATGCTCGATGAGCGACACGGCAAGATTGGCAAACATCGACTTACGGTGGCTGATGCTGCGGGCGAACCGGCGGCCTTTAAATCCGTGGCGCATGGCTCTTCTCCTGGTGTTGTGGGCGGTTGGCCCGGCTGTTTCGTTTTGTGAATGGTCAATAGTGAATGGTGAATGGAAGGGCTCTATCTCTCCGAAGTCGCCGACCGGCGACCATTCACCATTCTCAATTCACCGGTCAGTATTGATCTTCGTAACGCTTGGCGAGGTCTTCGATGTTTTCCGGCGGCCAATCCGGCACTTCCATGCCGAGGTGCAGGCCCATCGCCGCCAGGACTTCCTTGATCTCGTTCAGCGACTTGCGGCCGAAGTTCGGGGTGCGCAGCATCTCGGCTTCGGTCTTCTGGATCAGGTCGCCGATGTAGACGATGTTGTCGTTCTTCAGGCAGTTGGCCGAACGCACCGAGAGCTCGAGTTCGTCGACCTTCTTGAGCAGCGCCGGGTTGAAGGCAAGTTCGGTCACCTGCTCGGCGGCGACTTCCTTCTGCGGCTCGTCGAAATTGACGAACAGGCCAAGCTGGTCCTGCAGGATGCGGGCAGCGAAAGCCACCGCGTCCTCGCCCGAGATCGAACCGTCGGTGTCGATCGTCATGGTCAGCTTATCATAGTCGAGAACCTGACCCTCGCGGGTGTTCTCGACCTTGTAGGAGACCTTCTTGACCGGAGAGTAGAGGCTGTCGACCGGGATGAGGCCGATCGGCGCGTCTTCGGCGCGATTGCGCTCGGCCGGCACGTAGCCTTTACCGGTATCGACGGTGAATTCCATGCGGATTTCAGCGCCCTCGTCCAGCGTGCAGATAACGTGGTCGGGATTGAGGATCTCGACGTCGCCGACCGTCTGGATGTCGCCGGCAAGAACGGCACCCGGTCCCTGCTTGCGCACGACCATGCGCTTGGGGCCGTCGCCTTCCATGCGGATGGCAATTTCCTTGATGTTCAAGACAATGTCGGTCACGTCCTCGCGCACGCCGGCAATGGACGAGAATTCATGCAGAACGCCGTCAATCTGCACGGCGGTCACAGCCGCGCCACGCAGCGAAGACAGAAGCACGCGACGCAGCGCGTTGCCGAGAGTGAGACCAAAGCCGCGTTCGAGCGGCTCGGCGACCAGCGTGGTCAGCGTCTTCTTCTTCGAAGAAAACTCGATCTTGTTCGGCTTGATCAGTTCCTGCCAATTTTTCTGGATCATAATGCTTTCCTTCCGTTGACCCGCCACCATCCAATCGTGGCGGGCGACCTGGAATGCCGTGGAGGAACGCTACTGGCGTTCGCGCGGCGTTCGGTAATTTCCTAAAGCGCGTCGCGCTTTAGATCTTTGTTTTTATGCACGTCCTTACCCCAAAACCGCTGCGCAATTTTGGGCGACATGCCTTAGACGCGGCGCTTCTTGCGCGGGCGGCAGCCATTGTGCGGGATCGGTGTCACGTCACGGATCGAGGTGATGGTGAAACCGGCTGCCTGCAGCGCGCGCAGCGCCGATTCACGACCGGAGCCCGGTCCGCAGACTTCGACCTCGAGCATGCGCATGCCATGTTCCTGAGCCTTCTTCGCGACGTCTTCGGCAGCCATCTGCGCAGCGAACGGCGTCGACTTGCGAGATCCCTTGAAGCCCTGGGCTCCCGCCGACGACCAGGCAATCGAATTGCCCTGCGCATCGGTGATGGTGATCATCGTGTTGTTGAAGGTCGAGTTGACGTGGGCAACGCCCGACGAGATATTCTTGCGTTCGCGACGGCGAACACGTGTGGCTTCCTTGGCCATGATGGTCCTTTCAGTTGATCTCTACACCGCCGTAATGCCAGCGGCTCCACCTTTGAAAGCGAGTAGTGAGTAGCGAATAGTGAGTAGGCCCCCTACTCACTAGCAACTACTCGCTATTCGCTCACTTACTTCTTCTTGCCGGCGATCGACTTGGCCGGGCCCTTGCGGGTACGCGCATTGGTATGCGTGCGCTGACCGCGAACCGGCAGCGAGCGGCGATGACGCAGGCCGCGATAGCAGCCGAGGTCCATGAGCCGCTTGATGTTCATCGACACTTCGCGGCGCAGATCGCCCTCGACCTGATAGTCGCGGTCGATCGTCTCGCGGATCTGCAGCACTTCCGCGTCGGTCAATTGGTTGACGCGGCGCTCAGCCGGGATGCCGACCTTGTCGACGATCTCCTGGGCAAAGTTCTTGCCAATGCCGTGAATGTACTGAAGCGCAATGACGACGCGCTTGTTGGTCGGAATGTTGACGCCGGCTATACGAGCCATGTTCTTCTCTTCTCCATGTGGGCCGGACAAGCCGGCGCTATCAAAGTTGCCCCGCGTCCGGTGGAGGCCGGCCCTTGCGGGAGTTTCCAGTTCAAAGCGGCTGCCTTGCCCTTGCGGGCAAGCAAGCCTCATGCCTGATAGGAAGACGGGCCGCCATACCCCAGCGAACCGCTCCAGTCAAGCGCAATCGTTTATTTTCCGTTTGCCGCCGCTTGGGACGCTGCCGCGAGCACCGCTTCGATCTGTTGAGTCACCGCATCGATGTCGGTCATGCCGTCGACACCTCTCAGCTTGCCCTTGGCATAGTAGTAGCCGATCAGCGGCGACGTTTTCTTGTAGTACTCCCTCAGGCGCTCTTCGAACACCGCCGGATTGTCGTCTTTGCGCACCGGCTGACCCGCGGCCTTGGCCTCTTCGGCGCGCTTGACGATTCGGCCAACCAGCGCCTTGTCGTCGACGACGAGTTCGATGACGGCGTCGAGGGTAAGGCCGCGATCCGAGAGCATCGATTCAACGGCGTCCGCTTGCACCAGGGTTCGCGGATATCCATCAAGGATGAACCCCCCGGTGCAATCGGCCTGATCGATGCGCTCGGCTACGATCGCGTTGACGATGGCGTCGGAAACCAGTTCGCCAGCGTCCATCACCGCTTTGGCGCGCTTGCCAACTTCGGTGCCGGCCTGGACAGCAGCGCGCAGCATATCTCCCGTAGAGAGCTGGGGTATGCCGTATTTTTCTACCAGTCTTTGTGCCTGTGTTCCCTTGCCCGCCCCTGGCGGTCCAAGCAATATCAACCTCATCTGGCCTTTTTCCCCCCGCGCAGCTTCGACTTCTTGATCAGGCCCTCATACTGATGCGCGATCAGGTGACCCTGAATCTGCGCCACCGTATCGAGCGTTACACTGACCACGATCAGAAGCGATGTGCCACCGAGGTAGAATGGTACGCCAGTCGCTGAAATCAGGAACTCGGGCAGCAGACACACCAGCACCAGATAAATGGCGCCGACGACGGTGATGCGGGTGAGAACATAGTCGATGTAATCGGCGGTGCGCTCGCCCGGACGGTAGCCCGGAATGAAACCCGAATGCTTCTTGAGCTGGTCGGCGGTGTCCTTCGGGTTGAAGACGATCGCCGTATAGAAGAAGGCGAAAAACACGATCATCGTCGCATAGAACGCCATGTAGAGCGGCTGGCCGTGGCCGAGAGCCGCCAGGACGGTACTGGCCCAGGCAGGCATGTTGGTGGTCTGCGAGAAGCCTGCGACCGTTGCCGGCAGCAACAGCAGCGAAGAGGCGAAGATCGGCGGAATGACGCCGGCCGTGTTGAGCTTGAGCGGCAGGTGCGAGGTGTCGCCCTGGAACATGCGGTTGCCGACCTGGCGCTTCGGATACTGGATCAGCAAGCGCCGCTGGGCACGCTCGAAGAACACGATCAGCGCGATGACGACGACGGCAAGAACGATGATCGCCAGGATCAGGCCGGTCGACAGCGCGCCGGTGCGGCCCAGTTCCAGCGTACCGGAGATGGCTTGCGGCAGGCCGGCGACGATGCCGGAAAATATGATCAGCGAAATGCCGTTACCAATGCCGCGGGCGGTGATCTGCTCGCCGAGCCACATCAGGAACATGGTGCCGCCGACCAGCGTAATGACGGTCGAGATGCGGAAGAACATGCCGGGATCGCTGACGATGCCGTTGCCGCCTTCCAGGCCGACCGAAATGCCGTAGGCCTGGACCAGCGCCAAAAGCACGGTGCCGTAGCGCGTGTACTGGTTGATGACCTTGCGGCCCTGCTCGCCTTCCTTCTTCAGCGCTTCCAGCGACGGGATGACAGAGGTCATCAGCTGCATGATGATGGAAGCGGAGATATACGGCATGATGCCGAGGGCAAAGATCGCCATGCGCTCCACGGCGCCGCCGGCGAACATGTTGAACATGCCAAGCACGCCCTTGCTCTGCGAGGAGAAGGCCTGGGCGAAAGCGTCGGGATTGATGCCGGGCAGCGGAATGTAGGTGCCGAGGCGGTAGACGAGCAGCGCGCCGATGGTGAACCAGATGCGCTTCTTCAGGTCCTCCGCCTTGGCGAAGGCCGAGAAATTCAGATTCGAGGCTAGTTGTTCAGCAGCCGAAGCCATGCCTGATTCTCCGCTTGGTCACGCTCGATGGCCCGCACTCAGGCGGCGCGTGTCACCGAAGCTCACGAGATAAGCTCCGGACTGCAAACATGCAAGCGGCCGCGTTGACGCGGCCGCCATATTGGTCGGATCAAAACGCAATCGAAAGCGAAACGGATCCCACTCTTGCCGATCGCGCTTCAAATCGACGTTACTCGGCGGCTGCCTTTTCCGGAAGCTTCACCGAACCGCCGGCCTTTTCGATCTTCTCGATGGCAGCCTTGGAGGCGCCAGCCACGTCGAAGGCGAGCTTGGCCTTGATGTCGCCGTCAGAGAGGATGCGCACGCCGTCCTTGACGCGGCGGATGACGCCGGCAGCGACCAGCGCTTCGGCCGTCACGATCGTCTTGGCGTCAAGCTTCTTGGCGTCGAGCGCGGCCTGGATGCGGGCCAGCGACACGACCGTGAAGCTCTTGGCGAAGATGTTGTTGAAGCCGCGCTTCGGCAGGCGACGGTAGAGCGGCATCTGGCCGCCCTCGAAGCCGTTGACGGCAACGCCCGAGCGCGCCTTCTGACCCTTGACGCCGCGACCGGCGGTCTTGCCCGAGCCGGAGCCGATGCCACGGCCGAGGCGCTTCTTGGAATGCGTCGCGCCGTCCTTGTCACGCAGATCGTTGAGTTTCATCTGAGTTCTCCTGCGCTCTGGCTCAGCCCTCGTCCACGACGCGGACGAGATGCTGGACGGCAGCGATCATGCCGCGCACGGAGGGGGTGTCCTCCAGCGTGCGCTGCTTGTGCATCTTGTTGAGGCCGAGGCCGACCAGCGTCGCGCGCTGCTCCTTCGGCCGGCGGATCGGCGAACCGATCTGCTCGACGGTGATGGTCTTGGTTGCTTTCTTGGCCATGGTCAAAATCCCTGGTCAGATCGACTATTCTTCGGCCGCAACGGCGGTGCCGCGGCGGGCCTGAAGGGTCGAATACTTGATGCCGCGCGCAGCAGCCACATCCTTGGGATGCATCTGGCTCTTCAGCGCGTCGAACGTGGCGCGAACCATGTTGTATGGGTTCGACGAACCCATCGACTTGGCAACCACGTCGTGCATGCCGAGCGTCTCGAAGACGGCGCGCATCGGACCGCCGGCGATGATGCCGGTACCCTGCTTGGCAGCGCGCAGCAGAACGCGTCCGGCACCCCAGCGTCCCTCGACGTCGTGGTGCAGCGTGCGGCCAGAGCGCAGCGGCACGAAGATCATGTCGCGCTTGGCCGATTCGGTCGCCTTGCGGATCGCCTCTGGCACTTCGCGCGCCTTGCCATGACCGAAGCCGACGCGGCCCTTCTGGTCGCCGACGACGACGAGTGCTGCAAAGCCGAAGCGCCGGCCGCCCTTGACGACCTTGGCGACGCGGTTGATGTGGACGAGCTTGTCCACCATGCCATCGTCGCGCTCTTCGCGATCACGGCCGCGGCCGCCATCCCTACGTTCCTGTGCCATATCCTGTTCCTTGTTTTTTTCCGGAAGCACGGTTGATGATGATATCCGGCACCTCTGCGGGTTGCCGGGGGCGAAACTTTTTAGAAGCTCAAGCCACCTTCACGAGCAGCCTCGGCCAGCGCCTTGACGCGGCCGTGATAGATGTACGGTCCGCGGTCGAAGACGACTTCCTTGACGCCGGCCTTCGAAGCACGCTCGGCAATCAGCTTGCCGATTGCCACTGCCGCGGCAGTGTCGGCGCCGGTCTTGAGCGAACCCTTGAGGTCCTTCTCCAGCGTCGAGGCTGCAACGATGGTGTGGCCCTTGGCGTCGTCGATGACCTGGACGTAGATGTTCTTCGACGTGCGGTGGACCGACAGGCGCGGACGCTCGCCCGCGACCTTCTTGATCTGGCGGCGGACGCGCTGAGCGCGGCGTTGGGTGGATTCTTTCGAGCCCATGATATCAGTTCCTTGCCTTCAAAAAACGGGGGCAACCCTGTGCGGTAGGAGAGGCCTCCCGCGACCGCTCCCCGCGGCGTTGATTTGCAGTGAATGGTGAATGGAAAAACGGTGAATGGTAGAAACGAGGTGCCACCCGGCCCCCTGCTCTATCCTATTGCCATTTTACCATTCACCATTCACCATTGACGAAACTACTTCTTCTTGCCTTCCTTGCGGACGATCTTCTCGCCAGCGTAACGAACGCCCTTGCCCTTGTACGGCTCGGGACCGCGATATTCGCGGATCTCGGCAGCAACTTGGCCGACCTTCTGCTTGTCGATGCCGGTCACGGTGATTTCCGTCGGCTTCGGCACGGTGATCGTGATGTCCTGCGGCGTTTCGTAGACGACGTCATGGCTGAAGCCGAGCGCCAACTGCAGGTTCTTGCCCTGCATGGCGGCGCGATAGCCGACGCCAGTGATCTCGAGCTTCTTTTCGAAACCGTCCTTGACGCCCTGCAGGATGTTGACGATCTGCGTGCGCGACATGCCCCATTTGGAGCGGGCGGTCTTGGTCTGGTCGCGCGGCTGGACAGCGATCTCGCTACCTTCCATCTTGACCAGAACTTCGTCGTTCACCACGAACTTCAGCTCACCCTTGGGGCCCTTCGCCGTGACGGTCTGGCCGTCGACGGTCGCGGTCACGCCCTGCGGCAGCGAAACGGGTTTCTTTCCAATACGAGACATTTTGTTGTCCTCGTCACTTCTCTTGTTTCAGGTCAGCCAGATCAGAAGATCTGGCAGAGGATTTCCCCGCCGACATTCTGTTCACGCGCTTCGTGGTCGGCCATCACGCCCTTCGGTGTCGAAAGGATGGCGATGCCGAGACCGTTGGCGACGTGCGGGATCGACTTGGCCGAAACGTAAACGCGACGACCCGGCTTCGAGACGCGGGCGATTTCGCGCACGACCGGCGCGCCGTCGAAATACTTCAGCTCGATCTCGATTTCGGACTTGCCGTTGTCGAAGTCGGTCTGGCTGTAGTCGCGGATATAGCCTTCCGCCTTCAGCACGTCGAGGACGCGGGTACGCAGGCGCGAGGCCGGCGTCGAAACGCTCGACTTCTTGCGGCCATAGGCGTTGCGGATGCGGGTCAGCATATCGCCGAGAGGATCGCTCAATGACATGTTATGTCCTCCTTACCAGCTCGACTTGACCAGGCCCGGAATCTGGCCGTTGTTGCCGAGATCACGAAGCGCGATGCGCGATACTTTGAGCTTGCGATAGTAGGCACGCGGACGTCCGGTGACTTCGCAGCGGTTGCGGATGCGGATCTTGGCCGAGTTGCGCGGCAGTGCCGCAAGCTTCAGCTGAGCGCGAAAGCGCTCTTCCATCGGCTTGGACTGATCCATGATGATCGCCTTGAGGGCCTTACGCTTGGCAGCGTACTGGTCCACAAGCTTGCGGCGCCTGTTGTTCTTCTCGACTGAGCTGGTCTTTGCCATTTCAGATTTTTCCTTTTCTCGCTGCCGTTACTGGCGGAAGGGGAAGTTGAAGGCCTTGAGCAATGCCCTGGCTTCGTCGTCCGTCTTCGCAGTCGTACAAACGATGACGTCCATGCCCCAGATCTGATCAACCTTGTCGTAGTTGATCTCCGGGAACACGATGTGTTCCTTGATGCCCATGGCATAGTTGCCACGGCCATCGAAGCTCTTCGGATTGAGCCCGCGGAAGTCGCGGACGCGCGGCAGCGCGATGTTCACGAGGCGGTCGAGGAACTCGTACATGCGTTCCTTGCGCAGCGTGACCTTGGCGCCGATCGGCATCTTTTCGCGGACCTTGAAGCCGGCGATCGAATTGCGGGCGTGGGTGACGACGGCCTTCTGGCCCGCGATCATCGCAAGATCCTCGGCCGCGATCGAAGGCTTCTTCGAATCGCCGGTCGCTTCGCCGACGCCCATGTTCAGCACGATCTTGTCGATGCGCGGAACCTGCATCTCGTTCTCGTAGCCGAACTGCTCCTGCAGCGCCTTGCGAATGGTCTCGTTGTAGACCTGCTTGAGGCGCGGCGTGTTCTGGGCAGTCGCCTGCTTGGTTTGAGACTTAGCCATTGATGACTTCTCCCGAGCGCTTGGCGACGCGCACCTTCTTGCCGTCCTTCTGGAAGATGAAACCGACGCGGGTCGGCTTGCCATCCTTGGGGTCGGCCAGCGCGATGTTCGACAGCTGGATCGGCGCTTCCTTGGTGATGATCCCGCCCTCTTGGGACTGGGACTGCTTCTGGTGACGACGGATCATGTTGACGCCGCGCACCAGCGCGGTGTCTTCCTTCGGCTGTACCGAGAGGACTTCGCCCGAACGGCCCTTGTCCTTGCCGGCCAGCACGACGACCTTGTCGCCTTTTCTAATCTTCTGCATTGGTCCGGCTCCTTACAGCACTTCAGGCGCGAGCGAGATGATCTTCATGTGGTTCTTGGCGCGGAGTTCGCGCGGAACCGGTCCGAAGATACGCGTGCCGATCGGCTCTTTCTTGTTGTCGACGAGAACGGCCGCGTTCTTGTCGAAACGGATCACGCTGCCGTCCGGGCGGCGGATGTCCTTGGCCGTGCGAACCACGACCGCCTTCATCACATCGCCCTTCTTGACGCGGCCGCGCGGGATGGCTTCCTTGATCGACACCACGATGATGTCGCCCACGGAAGCGTATTTCCGCTTCGAGCCGCCCAGCACCTTGATGCACATGACACGACGGGCGCCGGAATTATCCGCGACGTCGAGGTTTGTTTGCATCTGAATCATGACTGGCCGCCTTCTTCTCTTCTAACGGGACGGGTTCTTAACCCTTCCCCGGTCTGTCCAAAATTCGTTTCGTTCGCCCTGATCAGGCCTGGTCCGAAGACACTACGGTCCAGCGCTTGTCCTTGGAAATCGGCTTCGATTCCTGGATGAACACCTGATCGCCGACCTTGTGGGCGTTGTTCTCGTCGTGCGCCTTGTACTTCTTGGTCATGCGCACGGTCTTCTTCATCACGGGATGCGTGAAGCGCCGTTCGACCTTGACGACAACCGTCTTCTCGTTCTTGTCGCTGACGACGGTGCCCTGCAGAATGCGCTTTGGCATGGTTTTCGTCCTTAAGCCTTCTTAGCCGCGGATTTTTCCGCAGCGATGGTCTTGATACGCGCAATGTCCTTACGGACCTGCCTCACGCGCGCGGTCTTCTCGAGCTGGCCGGTGGCCTTCTGGAAGCGCAGGTTGAACTGCTCCTTCTTCAGGCTGGCCAGGTCGTCGGTCAGCTGGTCCTGGGTCTTGGTCCGGATGTCTTCGGCTTTCATGATCAGCCCGTCCTTATTCTGCGATGCGCTGTACGAAGCGCGTCCTGACCGAGAGCTTGGCCGCGCCGAGACGCAGCGCCTCACGGGCGGTTTCCTCATTGACGCCGTCGATCTCGAACATGATGCGGCCGGGCTTGACGCGCGCCGCCCAGTAATCGACCGCGCCCTTGCCCTTGCCCATGCGGACTTCAGTCGGCTTCGACGTAACCGGCACGTCCGGGAAGATACGGATCCAGACGCGGCCGGCGCGCTTCATCTCGCGGGTGATCGCGCGGCGGGCCGCCTCGATCTCACGCGCAGTGACGCGGTTCGGCTCAAGCGCCTTCAGCCCGAAACCGCCGAAATCCAGATTGGTGCCACCCTTGGCGGCACCGTGGATACGGCCCTTGAACTGCTTGCGGAACTTTGTGCGCTTTGGCTGCAGCATCGTTCTAACTCCAAATTCTCAACTGTCTCAGGCGTTTTCGCGACGGCGACCGCGTTCGCGCTCACCACCACCACCGCCATGCGCATGATCGCCCTCGGTCGCGCGGCGCTCCGAAGCCATCGGGTCGTGCTCGAGGATTTCGCCCTTGAACACCCAGACCTTGACGCCGCAGATGCCGTAGGCGGTATGCGCCTCGGCTGTGCCGTAGTCGACGTCGGCGCGCAGCGTATGCAGCGGCACGCGACCTTCGCGATACCATTCCATGCGCGCGATCTCGGCGCCGCCGAGACGACCTGCGCAGTTGATGCGGATGCCTTCGGCACCGAGACGCATCGCCGACTGCACGGCGCGCTTCATGGCGCGGCGGAACGCGATGCGGCGCTCGAGCTGCTGGGCGATCGACTGGGCGACCAGCGTCGCGTCGATCTCGGGCTTACGCACTTCGACGATGTTCAAATGCGTCTCGGACTTCGTCATCTCCATCAGCTTCTTGCGAAGCTTCTCGATGTCGGCGCCCTTCTTGCCAATGATCAGGCCCGGACGCGCCGCATGGATGGTGACGCGGCACTTCTTGTGCGGGCGCTCGATCACGACCTTCGAGATCGCAGCCTGCTTGAGTTCCTTCTCAAGATACTTGCGGATCTTGATGTCCTCATGCAGCAGCTTGCCGTACTCGCCGGTATTCGCGAACCAGCGCGAATCCCAGGTACGGTTGATGCCGAGACGCAGACCGATCGGATTGATTTTCTGGCCCATTATGCGGCCTCCACTTTTTCTTCGACTTCACGAACGACGATCGTGAGGTGCGAGAACGGCTTCTCGATACGGCTGGCGCGACCACGGCCACGGGCATGGAACCGCTTCATGACGATCGACTTGCCGACATAGGCTTCCGCCACGATCAGCGCATCGACATCGAGGTCGTGGTTGTTTTCGGCGTTGGCGATCGCCGATTCCAGCGTCTTCTTGACCGTGCCGGAAATCCGCTTGGCCGAGAATTCGAGATCGGAAAGCGCTGTCGCGACCTTCTTGCCGCGGATCAGCGCGGCAACCAGGTTCAGCTTCTGCGGGCTGATACGGATCGTGCGCAACACGGCGCGCGCTTCGTTATCAGCAAGCCTGCGCGGAGCTTTGGCCTTGCCCATGATTATTTCCTCTTCGCCTTCTTATCCGCGCCGTGACCGTAATAGGTCCGGGTCGGAGCGAATTCACCGAACTTGTGGCCGACCATGTCCTCGTTCACCGAGACGGGAACGTGCTTCTGGCCGTTGTAGACACCGAAGGTGAAGCCGACGAACTGCGGCAGGATGGTGGAGCGACGGCTCCACATCTTGATCACCTCATTGCGACCACCTTCACGAACCTTGTCCACCTTCTTGAGAAGGTAGCCGTCGATGAAGGGGCCTTTCCAAATCGAACGAGTCACTTGGCGTTACCTCTTCTTAGCTCTTGCGCTGATGGCGCGAGCGCAGGATGAACTTGTCGGTCGCCTTGTTGGACCGCGTCTTCTTGCCCTTGGTCGGCTTGCCCCAGGGCGAAACCGGATGGCGACCACCCGAGGTGCGGCCTTCGCCGCCGCCATGCGGATGGTCGACCGGGTTCATGGTCACGCCGCGGTTGTGCGGACGTTTTCCCCGCCACACCGTGCGGCCTGCCTTGCCGTCATTGATATTGCCATGGTCCGGGTTGGACACGGCGCCGACAGTGGCCATGCACGAGCCGTGGACGACACGCTGCTCGCCTGAGTTCAGGCGCAGGATCGCCATGCCCTGGTCACGGCCGACGAGCTGGGCATAACCGCCAGCCGAACGGGCAACCTGGGCGCCCTTGCCCGGCTTCAGCTCGATGTTGTGGACGATCGTGCCGACCGGCATCGAGGCCAACGGCATCGCATTGCCCGGCTTCACGTCGACCGCTTCGCCGGCCACGATCTTGTCACCGGCAGCGAGGCGCTGCGGGGCGATGATGTAGGACAGCTCGCCATCGTCATACTTGATCAGCGCGATAAAGGCGCTGCGGTTCGGATCGTACTCAATACGCTCGACCGTGCCGACAACGTCGAACTTGCGGCGCTTGAAGTCGATGATGCGGTACGTACGCTTGTGACCGCCGCCGATGAAGCGGGCCGTGATGCGGCCGTAATTGTTGCGGCCGCCCGACTTGGTCAGACCTTCGGTCAAGCCTTTGACGGGCTTGCCCTTGTAGAGGCCCGAGCGATCGACGATGACCAGCTGGCGGGTGCTCGGCGTTATCGGGTTGAATTTTTTCAGTGCCATGTTTCTGTCCTCGCGGTCTTGCTCAGAGACCCGTCGCGACGTCGATCGACTGGCCGTCGGCCAGCGTCACAATCGCCTTCTTGACGTCGCTCTGGCGGCCGATCGTGCCGCGGAAGCGCTTGATCTTGCCCTTGCGGACAAGCGTGTTCACGGCCATCACCTTGACGCCGAACAGCGCTTCGACGGCGGCCTTGATTTCCGGCTTCGACGCCTTCTTGGCGACGTTGAAGACGACCTGGTTCTGCTCGGAAGCCATGGTCGACTTTTCGGTGATCGCCGGCGAGACGATCACGTCGTAGTGACGAAGGTCGGTCATTTGAAGCGCTCCTCGAGAGCCTCGACGGCGGCCTTCGAAAGGACCAGCGTGCCGCGGCGCAGAATGTCGTAGACGTTGATGCCCTGGATGGGCAGCACGTCGATGTTCGGGATGTTCGTCGCCGCCAGCTTGAAGTTCTTGTCGAGCTCGGCGCCGCCGATCACCAGGGCGTTGGACAGGCCCAGCGTCGCGAAATTCGCGATCAGCGCCTTGGTCTTAGCCTCGGTCATCATCAACTCGTCGATGATGATCAGCGATGCGCTCTTGGCCTTGGCCGAAAGAGCATGCTTGAGGCCCAGAGCGCGCACCTTCTTCGGCAAATCGTGCTCATGGCTGCGGACGACCGGACCGTGAGCCTTGCCGCCGCCGCGGAACTGCGGAGCGCGTGCCGAATGGTGGCGGGCGCGGCCCGTACCCTTCTGCTTGTACATCTTGGCGCCGGTGCGCGCGATCTCGGCGCGACCTTTGGTCTTGTGCGTGCCCTGCTGCTTCTTGGCAAGCTGCCAGCGCACGACGCGCTGCAGGATGTCCTCGCGCGGGTCAAGGCCGAAAATCTCCTCGGAGAGTTTCACCTTGCCGGCGTCCTTGCCGCCAAGCGTTGTGATCTTGAGGTCCATTATTCCGCTCCCTCTGTGGCCGGGGCATCTACTGTGGCCGGGGCATCGTTCTTGGCGGCGTCATTGGTTGCAACGGCGCGGGTTGCGGCAGGCTTCGGCGCGTTGGCCGGCAGCGCAATCTTGGCCGCATCGCGGACCAGGATCCAGGCGCCCTTCGAACCGGGAACCGCGCCGCGGATCAGGATCAGCCCGCGATCGGCGTCGGTCGAGACGACCTCGACATTCTGCGTGGTGACGCGGGTGTCGCCCATGTGGCCGGCCATATGCTTGCCCTTGAACACCTTGCCCGGGTCCTGGCGCTGGCCGGTCGAGCCGTGGGTACGGTGCGAGACCGAGTTGCCGTGCGTCGCACGACCACCACCCATGTGGTGGCGCTTGATGACACCCTGGAAACCCTTGCCGATCGTCGTGCCCGTCACATCGACCTTCTGGCCGGCGACGAAATGCTCGACGGTGATCTCGGCACCGACATCGATCATGTTGTCGGCGGAGACGCGGAACTCGGCAACCTTGGCCTTCGGCTCGACGGAAGCGGTCGCGAAATGGCCGCGCATCGCCTTCGACGTGTTCTTCACCTTGGCAAGCCCAACGCCGAGCTGAACGGCAGTGTAGCCATTCTTCTCCTGCGTGCGCTGCGCCACGACCTGGCAGTTCTCCATCTGGAGAACGGTGACGGGAACATGTTCCCCGGCATCGTTGTAGATGCGGGTCATTCCCACCTTCTTTGCAATCACACCTGAACGCATCGGTTCAATTCCTTTAGAGTTCCGGGCCGGGGCACCGCCCCTACCGCGCTCTCAATCCCTTAGAGCTTGATCTCGACGTCGACGCCGGCGGCCAGATCGAGCTTCATCAAAGCATCGACCGTCTGCGGGGTCGGATCGACGATATCGAGCAGACGCTTGTGCGTGCGCATCTCGAACTGCTCGCGGCTCTTCTTGTCGACGTGAGGCGACCGGTTGACCGTGAATTTTTCGATCCGCGTCGGCAGCGGAATGGGGCCGCGGACGTTGGCACCGGTGCGCTTGGCCGTCGACACGATTTCCCGCGTCGAGGCGTCGAGCACCCGGTGATCAAACGCCTTGAGGCGGATGCGGATATTCTGACCGTTCATTCGTCAATTCCTTGTTCTGGCGCGGCGCGGGCATCCCGCGCCCGCGACAGATCGGTTTAGGTCCAATTACTCTTTGATGGTGACGACGATGCCGGCACCGACGGTGCGGCCGCCTTCACGGATGGCGAAGCGCAGCTTCTCTTCCATGGCGATCGGCACGATCAGCTCGACATCGACCGTGATGTTGTCGCCAGGCATCACCATCTCGGTGCCTTCCGGCAGCGACACGATGCCGGTCACGTCGGTCGTGCGGAAGTAGAACTGCGGACGGTAGTTGGTGAAGAACGGCGTGTGACGGCCACCTTCGTCCTTGGTCAGGATGTAGGCTTCGGCCACGAACTTCTTGTGCGGCTTGACCGTACCGGGCTTGGCCAGAACCTGGCCGCGCTCGACGCCTTCGCGGTCGACACCGCGCAGCAGCGCGCCGATGTTGTCGCCGGCCTGGCCCTGATCGAGCAGCTTGCGGAACATCTCAACGCCCGTGCAGGTTGTCTTGGTCGTCGGACGGATGCCGATGATCTCGAGCTCCTCGCCGACCTTGACCACGCCGCGCTCGACGCGGCCGGTCACCACCGTGCCGCGGCCCGAGATCGAGAACACGTCCTCGATCGGCATCAGGAACGGCTTGTCCAGCGGACGAACCGGCGTCGGGATGTAGTCGTCGACCGCAGCCATCAATTCGCGGATCGCGTCCTCGCCGATCTTCTTGTCGGAATCTTCCAAAGCGGCCAATGCCGAACCCTTGACGATCGGAATGTCGTCGCCGGGGAACTCGTTCTTGGTCAACAGCTCGCGCACTTCCAACTCGACCAGCTCGAGCAGCTCGGCGTCGTCGACCTGGTCGACCTTGTTCAAGAACACCACGATCGACGGCACGCCGACCTGACGGGCAAGCAGGATGTGCTCGCGCGTCTGCGGCATCGGGCCGTCGGCGGCCGACACAACCAGGATCGCGCCGTCCATCTGCGCAGCACCGGTGATCATGTTCTTCACATAGTCGGCGTGGCCGGGGCAGTCGACATGGGCATAGTGGCGGTTGGCCGTCTCGTATTCGACATGCGCCGTCGAGATCGTGATGCCGCGCGCCTTCTCCTCAGGTGCTGCATCAATCTGGTCGTAGCGCTTGTATTCGCCAAAATACTTGGTGATCGCCGCCGTCAGCGACGTCTTGCCATGATCGACGTGCCCAATCGTGCCGATGTTCACATGAGGCTTTGTACGCTCGAATTTACCTTTTGCCATGTGATCTCTCCATTCCTGCTCGCCCGTGCGGGCTTTGAATTAAGTTAGCGCTGCAACCCGTTCGGGTTACGCGTATTTCTTCTGGACTTCCTGAGCGACCGCGGTCGGCACCGGCTCGTAGTGATCGAACTGCATCGTGTAGGCCGCGCGGCCCTGGCTCATCGAGCGCAAATTGTCGACATATTTGAACATGTTGGCGAGCGGCACCATCGCGTTGATAACCACCGCCACACCACGGGCTTCCTGGCCCTGGATCTGACCGCGACGGCCGTTAAGATCGCCGATGACGCTGCCGACATAATCTTCCGGCGTCACCACCTCGACCTTCATGATCGGCTCGAGCAACTGCACACCAAGCCTGGGCGCCGCTTCACGGAAGCAGGCACGGCCGGCGATCTCGAAGGCCAGAACGCTGGAGTCCACGTCGTGGTAGGCACCATCGATCAGCGTCGCCTTGACGCCGATCATCGGGAAGCCTGCGAACGGACCCGAGGTCATGACGCTGTTGATGCCCTTTTCGACACCGGGGATGTATTCCTTCGGCACAGCGCCGCCCACGATCTTGGATTCGAACAGGAATTCGCTGCTTTCCGGATTTGGCTCGAACAGGATCTTGACGCGGGCGAACTGACCCGTGCCGCCGGTCTGCTTCTTATGGGTGTAGTCCTGCTCCTGGCTGCGGGTGATCGTCTCGCGATAGGCCACCTGCGGCGCGCCGACATTGGCCTCGACCTTGAACTCGCGACGCATGCGGTCGACGATGATGTCGAGATGAAGCTCGCCCATGCCGGAGATGATCGTCTGGCCCGATTCCTCGTCGGTCTTGACGCGGAAGGACGGATCCTCGGCAGCCAGGCGATGCAGCGCAAGGCCCATCTTTTCCTGGTCGTTCTTGGTCTTCGGCTCAATCGCGATCTGGATGACCGGATCAGGGAATTCCATGCGCTCGAGGATAACCGGATGCAGCGGATCGCAGAGCGTGTCGCCCGTCGTCGTGTCCTTGAGGCCGGCCAAGGCGACGATGTCGCCGGCGAAAGCCTCTTCGACGTCGGCGCGCGAGTTCGCATGCATCTGCAGCATGCGGCCGATGCGTTCCTTCTTGCCCTTGACCGTGTTGTCGACCGAGATGCCCTTGCTGAGCTTGCCCGAATAGATGCGGGCAAAGGTGAGCGAGCCGACGAACGGATCGTTCATGATCTTGAAGGCGAGCATCGATAGCGGCTCGCTGTCGTCGGCGTGACGCTCGATCTCGGCGTCGGTCTTGGCGTCGACGCCCTTGATGGCCGGAACGTCGGCAGGCGACGGCAGGTATTCGACGACGGCGTCGAGCAGCGGCTGCACGCCCTTGTTCTTGAAGGCCGAGCCACAGAACATCGGGTAGAATTTCACCGCGATGGTGCCCTTGCGGATCAGCGCGCGGATCTCGTCATTGCTCGGCATCTTGCCTTCGAGGTAATTCTCGAGCGCCGTCTCGTCCATTTCGACGGCGGCCTCGATCATCTTCTCGCGGTATTCTTCCGCACGTGCCTTGAGGTCTTCCGGGATCTCGACGACGTCCCAGGCAGCGCCCAGCGTTTCGTCACGCCAGACCAGTGCGTTCATCTCGACGAGGTCTATGACACCCTTGAACTCCGTCTCGGCACCGATCGGCAGCTGCATGACAACGGCATGCGCGCCGAGGCGCGAACCGATCATCTCGACCGAGCGATAAAAATCGGCTCCGATCTTGTCCATCTTGTTGCAGAAGATCATGCGCGGCACGCGGTATTTGTCGGCCTGGCGCCAGACGGTTTCCGTCTGTGGCTCCACACCGGCATTGGCGTCGAGCAGCGCAATGGCGCCGTCGAGCACGCGCAGCGAACGCTCGACCTCGATGGTGAAGTCGACGTGGCCGGGAGTATCGATGATGTTGAAACGGTGCATCTTGCCGTCACGACCCTTCCAGAAGGTCGTGGTTGCGGCGGACGTGATGGTGATGCCGCGCTCCTGCTCCTGCTCCATCCAGTCCATGGTGGCAGCGCCGTCATGGACTTCGCCGATCTTGTGCGACTTGCCCGTGTAGTAGAGGACGCGCTCGGTGGTCGTCGTCTTGCCGGCGTCGATATGCGCCATGATACCGAAATTTCGGTAGTCTTCGATTTTATATTCGCGGGCCATGGGAGGTGCCTCTTCAGTCTCGTTCGCGCTTTACCAGCGGTAGTGCGCGAAGGCGCGGTTGGCTTCTGCCATCTTGTGGGTGTCTTCACGCTTCTTGACGGCGGTGCCGCGGTTGTTGGCCGCGTCCATCAGCTCGCCGGAGAGGCGGTCGACCATCGTGGTCTCGTTGCGGTTGCGAGCGGCGGCGATCAGCCAGCGAATGGCCAGCGCCTGACGGCGCTCGGGGCGCACGTCCACCGGAACCTGGTAGGTGGCGCCACCGACGCGGCGCGAACGCACTTCCACATGCGGCGCGACATTGTCGAGCGCCTGATGGAAGACGGTGACCGGCTCCTGCTTGGTCTTCGACTGGACCTGGTCGAGCGCGCCGTAGACGATGGTCTCGGCAACCGACTTCTTGCCGTCATACATGACGGCATTCATGAACTTGGTGACGATCAGGTCGCCGAACTTCGGGTCCGGGTTGATCTCACGCTTTTCTGCACTGTGACGACGGGACATTTTTTCTCTGCCTCAATTCTGCGTGGTGGCCTGGATCCCGGATCGTCGCTTGGCGCCGGCCGGGATGACCTTGGCTACGCTTCGGTCACTTCGGACGCTTGGCGCCGTATTTCGAACGGCGCTGCTTGCGGTTCTTCACACCCTGCGTGTCGAGCACGCCGCGGATGATATGGTAGCGGACGCCCGGAAGATCCTTGACGCGACCGCCGCGGATCATCACCACGGAGTGTTCCTGAAGGTTGTGACCTTCGCCGGGGATGTAGCCGATCACTTCAAAACCATTGGTCAGGCGGATCTTGGCCACCTTGCGCAGCGCCGAGTTCGGCTTCTTCGGCGTCGTTGTATAGACGCGCGTGCAGACGCCCCGCTTCTGCGGGTTCTGCTGCATGGCCGGGACCTTGTTGCGCTTCACCGGCGCAATGCGCGGCTTGCGGATCAGCTGGTTGACGGTAGGCATTAAACCCTCTTGTCTCTCAATTCCGTGTCTCGCCCGGTCAGGGCCGCTCAAAGCGTCATTTCCATACGCAAATTCGGGCCACAAACCGCGCCTCGCGGTCTTGCCCGAACAAATGGCAGAGGAAGCGGAAGCCGCTTCATGCACGCCGGAAATGTCTTTTCGCTCGTAAAACGAACCCTGTTTGAGGCAAACTCCAAAGCGTGTCGCTTCGGAAGGGAGAGCCTCACATCGGTTCTGACTGGCCGGCTTCTACTCGCAAGCCTGTTGCCCGTCAACCCCGGAGCACCAAATATTACGCTGTAACCGAGGCTTGGCAGCCATGCGAAAAGCGCATGTAATTTTCTTTCGTCATTTTGCAAGAGGAAGGAAGAAAGTGACCGCGTCTCGGCTGTTGCGCGGCCATGCTTCATGCGAAAAAGAGGCATGAACAGCGCAAATCCCCTCGCCCGGAGGAATCAGCCCGTGAACGACAACGATGAGCGCCCGGTCACCATCATCACCGGCCGGGTATGGAAAAGGAAGGGTGGCAAGCCGGAAGGCGTCCACCTCATGCTGGTCGCGCCCGACGACGATTCGGCGGTACGCCGGGCGCTCGAATCGCTCTCGGCCGAAGGTTACGCCGAGGCGGAGCTCGACCAGATCGGCGACCTCGACGGCGTGCCCGACGAAGAGCCGCATTTGTCGGCCTACCAAGGCGCGCTCGAAGGCGAAGTGTCGATCGTCACCTTCGAGGTGCCAGCCTGAACTAGGGCCAGTCTGAACCGGGCCAGTCCGAAAGAGAGGCAACGGGCGGCGGCACCGCCCCTCGCCTCGGGCGGTCATGTCCGCCTCCGCCAGACTTGCCCGGCATCGGTTCTCTGCTAAGAACCATGCGCTGGTGACAGCCAAGCGCATCCAATCCGCGGAGTTTCCCATGTCCTCGAACAGCAACCCCATCAAGCTCGGCATCGTCGGCGTGGGAAAGATCGTCCGCGACCAGCACCTGCCGGCTCTGGCCAAGGACCAGGCCTATCGCCTCGCCGCCGCCGCCAGCCGGCACGGCAAGGTGGACGGTATCCCGAATTTCCCAACCATCGAGGCGATGCTCGACGCGGTGCCGGAGCTCGAGGCCGTATCGCTCTGCATGCCGCCGCAGTTCCGCTACGACGCCGCACGGACAGCACTCGAAGCGAAAAAACATGTCTTCCTGGAGAAGCCGCCCGGCGCCACGGTCAGCGAGGTCGAGGACCTGAAAGCGTTGGCGGCGGCAAACGGCGTCTCGCTGTTCGCCAGCTGGCATTCGCGTTATGCGCCGGCGGTGGAAGCCGCGCGTGCGTTTCTCGGCTCGGCCACAATCAAATCGGCAGCCGTCAACTGGAAAGAGGACGTGCGCCGCTGGCACCCGAACCAGGACTGGATCTGGGCACCAGGCGGCTTCGGCGTCTTCGACCCCGGCATCAACGCGCTGTCGATCGCGACCCACATCCTGCCGACAATGTTCATCACCTCGGCAAATCTCGATTTTCCAGAGAATCGCGCGGCTCCGATCGCCGCACATATCGCCTTCCGTACTTCTGATGGATTGCCGGTGACGATGGAGCTCGACTGGCGCCAGACCGGCCCGCAAAGCTGGGACATCCTGGCGGAGACGGACAAGGGCTCGATGGTGCTTTCGGGCGGCGGCTCAAAACTCGCGGTCGACGGCCGCGTCGTTCACGACGAGCCGGAAGCCGAATACCCGATGCTTTACAAGCGCTTCGCCGAGATCGTGCGCGCCGGCGCCTCCGATGTCGATCTCGCCCCACTGCAGCATGTCGCCGACGCCTTCATGCTCGGCAAGCGCGTTGTGGTCGAAGCGTTTTTCGACTGAAGCTGCGGAGCTGTAGGGGGCCTTCGCTCCGGTCCTGACCATCTTGTAAGCGTCGCGCCGCCCCTCATCTGGCTGCCGCCATCTTCTCCCCGTGAACGGGGAGAAGGACGCCGTCACCAAAGATTTCGCCAATCTCCGGCGTCGCAGAAAGAGCGCCAAGGCTACGGCCAGCTTTTTTCTCGCTGTTTACGGGGAGAAATGCCCGGCAGGGCAATGAGGGCGGCGCCGGATGATCGAGATAAGTCGCAACACTCGACGACGCCTCCTCGCAATCCGTCGCCAGCGGCCATAAGTCCCCAACTTCAACACAAATAAAAAAAGCCGCCGGGTTGCCCCGGCGGCTTTGTGGCCTGAGATCTGTACCGCCGCGTTTACTGCGCGGCGTTGACCATGTCGGTCAGCATCGGGTCGGCGACTTCGGCGCCCGATGCCTTGCGGCGCTCGTCGATGATCAGTTCGTCGCGCGAGGTGGCGATGCGCCGGATCTGGCTCATCGTGCCGCCGGTGCCGGCCGGGATCAGCCGGCCGACGATGACGTTTTCCTTCAGCCCCTGCAGCATGTCGGTCTTGCCGGCAACCGCTGCTTCGGTCAGCACTCGAGTCGTCTCCTGGAAGGAGGCGGCCGAGATGAAGGACGGCGTCTGCAGCGAGGCCTTGGTGATGCCGAGCAGCACCGGCTGGCCTTCGGCCGGCTTCTTGCCGTCCTCGACCAGGCGCTCGTTGACCTCTTCCAGCTCGATCACGTCGACGTGGTCGCCCGGAATGTAGGTCGAGTCGCCCTGCGTAGTGATCTCGACCTTCTGCAGCATCTGGCGAACGATCACCTCGATGTGCTTGTCGTTGATCGACACGCCCTGCAGGCGGTAGACCTCCTGGATCTCGTTGACGAGGTAGGACGCAAGCGCCTCCACGCCCTTGATCGCCAGGATGTCGTGCGGCGCCGGATTGCCGTCGAGGATGTAGTCGCCCTTCTCGATGACGTCGCCGTCTTGGAGATGGAACGGCTTGCCCTTCGGGATCAGGTATTCGACCGGCTCAAGCGTCGAATCATGCGGCTCTATGATGATGCGGCGCTTGTTCTTGTAGTCGCGGCCGAAACGGATCGTGCCGTCGATCTCGGCGATGATGGCGTGATCCTTCGGACGGCGTGCCTCGAACAGTTCGGCAACACGCGGCAGACCGCCGGTGATGTCCTTGGTCTTGGCGCTTTCCATCGGAATACGCGCCAGCACGTCGCCGGGGCGAACCTGTGCACCCGGCTCGACCGAAAGAATGGCCTCGACCGAGAGCAGGAAGCGGGCATCGCCGCCCTTCGACAGCTTGCCGACCTTGCCCTTGGCGTCCAGGATGGCAATCGCCGGCTTGAGGTCGTTGCCGCGTGGCGTCGAGCGCCAGTCGATGACCTCACGCTTGGTGATGCCGGTCGACTCGTCGGCCGTTTCCTGAACGGAGATGCCGTCGACCAGATCCTCGTACGACACCTTGCCCTCGATCTCGGTGAGGACCGGGCGGGTATAGGGATCCCATTCGGCGATGCGCTGACCACGCTTCACCTTGTCGCCATCGTCCACGAAGATGCGCGAACCATAGGTGACACGGTGCGTAGCGCGCTCCTTGCCGGCCTCGTCGAGGATCAGAACCGCCATGTTGCGGCCCATGACCATCTGCTGGCCGTCGGAGTTGCGCACCACGTTGCGGTTGCGGATCTCGACCTTGCCCTCATAGGAGGCTTCAAGGAACGAGCTATCCACCACCTGCGCCGTACCGCCCATGTGGAAGGTACGCATGGTGAGCTGGGTGCCCGGCTCGCCGATCGACTGCGCCGCGATAACGCCGACAGCCTCGCCCTGGTTGACCGGGGTGCCGCGGGCCAGATCGCGTCCGTAGCAGACCGCGCAGACACCGACCCTGACGTCGCAGGTCAGCGCCGAGCGGATGCGGACCGACTGAACGCCGGCCTGTTCGATCTGCTCGACATCGCGTTCGTCCATCAGCGTTCCGGCCTTGACCAGAACCTCACCCGTGACCGGATGCGTGATGTCGTCGAGCGACGTGCGGCCGAGAACGCGCTGGCCGACGGAAGCGACGACCTGGCCGGCATCGACGATCGGCTGCATGGTGAGGCCCTTGTCGGTGCCGCAGTCGACGGAGTTGACGATGCAGTCCTGCGCCACGTCGACCAGACGACGGGTGAGGTAACCCGAGTTCGCCGTCTTCAAGGCGGTGTCGGCCAGACCCTTGCGGGCGCCGTGGGTCGAGTTGAAGTACTCGAGCACGGTCAGGCCTTCCTTGAAGTTCGAGATGATCGGCGTCTCGATGATTTCACCGCTAGGCTTGGCCATCAGGCCGCGCATGCCGGCAAGCTGGCGCATCTGGGTGGGCGAGCCGCGCGCACCGGAGTGCGACATCATGTAGATCGAGTTCATCGGCTTTTGACGGCCATTGTCCTCGAACTCGACCGCCTTGATGCGGGCCATCATCTCGTCGGCGACCTTTTCCGAGCACTTGGCCCAGGCGTCGACGACCTTGTTGTACTTCTCGCCCTGCGTGATCAGGCCGTCATTGTACTGCTGCTCGTATTCCTTGGCCAAGGCCTCGGTGTCGGAGACCAGCTTGATCTTGGCATCCGGGATCAGCATGTCGTCCTTGCCGAACGAGATGCCGGCGCGGCAGGCATGGCTGAAGCCGAGCGCCATGATGCGGTCGCAGAAAATGACCGTCTCCTTCTGACCGCAATGGCGGTAGACGGTGTCGATCATCTTGGAGATGTTCTTCTTGGTCATCTCCTGGTTGGCGGTCTCGTAAGGCACGTTGACGTTCTTCGGCAGAAGTTCGCCGATGATCATGCGGCCAGGCGTGGTGTCGTGGATCTTCGACACGACGTTGCCTTCGGCGTCGACCGTCCGGAAACGACCCTTGATCTTGGAATGCAGCGTCACCGCCTTGGTCTCGAGCGCGTGCTGGAGCTCGCCCATGTCGGCAAACACCATGCCCTCGCCCGGCTCGTTCTGGTTGACGATCGAGAGATAGTAGAGACCGAGAACCATGTCCTGCGACGGCACGATGATCGGCGCGCCGGAAGCCGGGTGCAGGATGTTGTTGGTCGACATCATCAGCACGCGGGCTTCCAATTGCGCTTCCAGCGACAGCGGCACGTGAACGGCCATCTGGTCGCCGTCGAAGTCGGCGTTGAAGGCCGTGCAGACCAGCGGGTGAAGCTGGATCGCCTTGCCTTCGATCAGGATCGGCTCGAACGCCTGGATGCCGAGGCGGTGCAGCGTCGGTGCGCGGTTCAACAGCACCGGATGCTCGCGGATGACCTCGTCGAGGATATCCCAGACCTCCGGACGCTCCTTCTCGACCAGCTTCTTGGCCTGCTTGACGGTGGACGAATAACCCTTGGCGTCGAGACGGGCGTAGATGAAGGGCTTGAACAGTTCGAGCGCCATCTTCTTCGGCAGGCCGCACTGGTGCAGCTTGAGCTCCGGACCGGTGACGATGACCGAGCGGCCGGAATAGTCGACGCGCTTGCCGAGCAGGTTCTGGCGGAACCGGCCCTGCTTGCCCTTGAGCATGTCGGACAGCGACTTCAGCGGACGCTTGTTGGCGCCGGTGATGACGCGGCCGCGGCGGCCATTGTCGAACAGCGCATCGACGGCTTCCTGCAGCATGCGCTTTTCATTGCGCACGATGATGCCGGGGGCGCGCAGTTCGATCAGCCGCTTCAGGCGGTTGTTGCGGTTGATGACGCGACGATAGAGATCGTTGAGGTCGGACGTGGCGAAACGTCCACCATCAAGAGGAACCAGCGGGCGCAGGTCCGGCGGGATCACCGGGACCACCTTCATGATCATCCACTCCGGACGGTTGCCGGATTCCATGAAGTTCTCGACGACCTTGAGCCGCTTCAGATACTTCTTCTGCTTCAGTTCGGACGTGGTCGAAGCCAGCTCCGAACGCAGGTCGCCGGCGATCTTCTCCAGGTCCATGCCGGCCAGGAGATCGTGAATGGCCTCTGCGCCGATCATGGCGGTGAAGCTATCCTCGCCATATTCGTCAACGGCGATCATGTACTCCTCCTCGCTGAGAAGCTGGTGCTCCTTCAGCGCGGTCAGACCGGGCTCGGTGACGATGTAGTTCTCGAAGTAGAGGACGCGCTCGATGTCCTTCAGCGTCATGTCGAGCAGCGTGCCGATGCGCGAGGGCAGCGACTTCAGGAACCAGATATGGGCGACGGGCGCGGCGAGCTCGATATGGCCCATGCGCTCGCGGCGGACGCGCGACAGCGTGACCTCGACGCCGCACTTCTCGCAGATGACGCCCTTGTACTTCATGCGCTTGTACTTGCCGCACAGGCACTCATAGTCCTTGATCGGGCCGAAAATGCGCGCGCAGAACAGGCCGTCGCGCTCCGGCTTGAAGGTGCGGTAGTTGATGGTCTCCGGCTTCTTGATCTCGCCGAACGACCAGGACAGAATCTTCTCAGGGCTGGCGAGCGAAATCCGGATGGAATCGAACACCTGCGCCGGCGCCTGGGGATTGAAGAGATTCATGACCTCTTGGTTCATGCCGTTCTCCTTTTCGGGGTCCTCGAAAACCCCTTGCATCTAGCGCGGGCCGAATGCCCGCTGAGTGGTCGGCCCACCGGCCGAAAATTTCTGCATCCGGTCGCGGGAGCCGTCTCCCGCGACCGGATGTCTTGTTTACTCGGCCGCGCCTCTATTCGGCAGCATCTGGCAGCCGGACAGGGTTGTCGTCGAGCTTGGTGTTTTCCAACTCGACATTGAGGCCGAGAGACCGCATTTCCTTGACCAGAACGTTGAAGCTCTCCGGAATGCCGGCCTCGAACGTGTCGTCGCCTCTGACGATCGCCTCGTAGACCTTGGTGCGGCCGGCGACGTCGTCCGACTTCACCGTCAGCATCTCCTGCAACGTGTAGGCGGCACCGTACGCTTCAAGCGCCCAGACCTCCATTTCGCCGAAGCGCTGGCCACCGAACTGCGCCTTGCCGCCCAGCGGCTGCTGGGTAACGAGCGAGTACGGCCCGATCGAACGCGCGTGGATCTTGTCGTCCACAAGATGGTGAAGCTTGAGCATATATATATAGCCCATCGTCACTTTGCGATCGAACGGTTCGCCTGTGCGTCCGTCATAGAGCTGCGACTGACCGCTGGTGTGCAGGCCCGCCTGCTCCAGCATGATGTTGATGTCGGCCTCGTGTGCGCCGTCGAACACCGGTGTCGCGATGGAGACGCCGCGGCGCATCTGCTCGCTGAGGCGAACGACGCTCTCGTCGTCATAGTCGCGGATCGGCTCGTTGCGGTCGTTAGCCGGCATGAAGCTCTCGAGCGTCTTGCGCAGCGGCTTGATGTCGCCGCCTGTCTTGTACGCGTCGATCAGCTCGCCGATCTTCTTGCCCATTCCGGCGCAAGCCCAGCCCAGATGCGTCTCCAGGATCTGGCCGACATTCATGCGGCTCGGCACGCCCAGCGGGTTGAGCACGATATCTGCATGCGTGCCGTCCTCGAGGAACGGCATGTCCTCGACCGGAACGATCCGCGACACGACACCCTTGTTGCCGTGCCGGCCGGCCATCTTGTCGCCGGGCTGCATCTTGCGCTTCACGGCCACGAAGACCTTGACCATCTTCATGACGCCGGGAGGCATCTCGTCGCCGCGCTGCACCTTCTCGACCTTGTCCATGAAGCGCTGTTCGAGCGCCTTCTTGGAATCGTCGTACTGGCCACGCAGGGCTTCCAATTCGCTCTGGAGCTTTTCGTCCTCCACCGCAAACTGCCACCACTGCGAACGCGGATACTCGTCGAGCGTATCCTTCGACAGCTTCGAGCCCTTCTTGAACCCCTTCGGTCCGGCAATCGCTTCCTTGCCGACGAGAACGTCGGACAGGCGCGAGTAGACGTTGCGGTCGAGGATCGCCTGCTCGTCGTCACGGTCCTTGGCGAGGCGTTCGATCTCCTCGCGTTCGATCGCCATGGCGCGCTCGTCCTTCTCCACGCCGTGGCGGTTGAAGACGCGCACTTCGACGACGGTGCCGAAGGTTCCGGGCGGCATGCGCATGGACGTGTCGCGCACGTCCGATGCCTTTTCGCCGAAGATGGCGCGCAGAAGCTTTTCTTCCGGCGTCATCGGGCTTTCACCCTTCGGTGTGATCTTGCCGACCAGGATATCGCCCGGCTGCACTTCCGCACCGATATAGACGATGCCGGCCTCGTCGAGGTTCTTCAGCGCTTCTTCCGAGACGTTTGGAATGTCGCGCGTGATTTCCTCCGGCCCGAGCTTGGTGTCGCGCGCCATGACCTCGAACTCCTCGATGTGGATCGAGGTGAAGACGTCGTCGGCGACGATGCGCTCGGACAAGAGGATCGAGTCCTCGTAGTTGTAGCCGTTCCAGGGCATGAACGCGACCAGCACGTTGCGGCCGAGCGCCAGATCGCCGAGTTCGGTCGACGGACCGTCGGCGATGATGTCGCCCTTATTGACCCGGTCGCCCATACGCACCAGCGGACGCTGGTTGATACAGGTGTTCTGGTTCGAACGCTGGAACTTCATCAGCCGGTAGATGTCGACGCCCGACTTGCCGGGGTCGAGATCTTCCGTGGCGCGGATGACGATACGCGTTGCGTCCACCTGGTCGACGATGCCGCCGCGGCGGGCGCCGATGGCGGCGCCCGAGTCACGGGCGACGATCGGCTCCATGCCGGTGCCGACGAACGGCGCTTCGGCGCGCACCAGCGGCACGGCCTGACGTTGCATGTTCGAGCCCATCAGCGCGCGGTTGGCGTCGTCGTTCTCGAGGAATGGGATCAGGGCCGCGGCCACCGACACCATCTGCTTCGGCGAGACGTCCATCAGATCGACGTTTTCGCGCGGCGCCATCATCACTTCGCCGGCGTTGCGGCAAATGACGAATTCGTCGACGAAACCACCGTTCTTGTCGAGCTCGGCATTGGCCTGCGCAACGTGGTGCTTGGCCTCTTCCATCGCCGAGAGATAGACGACTTCATTGGTCAGCTTGCCGTTGACGATCTTGCGGTACGGGCTCTCGATGAAGCCGTATTTGTTGACACGCGCAAACGTGGCCAGCGAGTTGATCAGACCGATGTTCGGGCCTTCCGGCGTCTCGATCGGGCAGATCCGGCCGTAATGCGTCGGGTGCACGTCGCGCACCTCGAAGCCGGCGCGCTCGCGGGTCAGACCACCTGGTCCAAGCGCCGAGAGACGACGCTTGTGGGTGATCTCCGACAGCGGGTTGGTCTGGTCCATGAACTGCGACAGCTGCGAGGAGCCGAAGAACTCGCGCACGGCGGCAGCCGCCGGCTTGGCGTTGATCAGATCCTGCGGCATCACCGTGTCGATCTCGATCGAGGACATACGTTCCTTGATCGCGCGCTCCATGCGCAGCAGGCCGACGCGGTACTGGTTCTCCATCAGCTCGCCGACCGAACGCACGCGGCGATTGCCGAGATTGTCGATGTCGTCGATCTCGCCCTTGCCGTCGCGCAGTTCGACCAGCGTCTTGACCACGGCCAGGATGTCGTCCTTGCGCAGCACGCGCACGGTGTCCTCGGCCTTGAGCTCGAGGCGCATGTTCATCTTGACGCGGCCGACGGCCGACAAATCATAGCGCTCGCTGTCGAAGAACAGCGAGTTGAACATGGCTTCAGCGGTTTCGAGCGTCGGCGGCTCGCCGGGGCGCATGACGCGGTAGATGTCGAACAGCGCGTCCTGGCGGCTCTCGTTCTTGTCGACGTTGAGCGTGTTGCGGATATAGGCGCCGACATTGACGTGGTCGATGTCGAGAACCTTGATCTCGTCATCGCCAGCGCTGAGAAGCACTTTCAGCGTCTTTTCGTCGATCTCGTCGCCAGCTTCGAGGAAAATCTCGCCGGTCGCATAGTTGACTATGTCCTCGGCGAGGTAGTTGCCGAGCAGATCCTCGTCGGTCGCCTTGATCGCCTTGAGACCCTTTTCGCCAAGCGCCCTGGCCTGGCGTGCGGTGATCTTCTTGCCGGCCTCGACGACGACTTCGCCGGTGTCGGCGTCGACCAGGTCGCCAACGGCCTTAAGGCCGCGGAAACGCTCGACATTGAACGGGATGCGCCAATGATCACCGGCGCGCTTGTAGGTGATCTTGTTGTAGAAGGTCGACAGGATCTCTTCGCCGTCCATGCCGAGCGCCATCAGCAGCGATGTCACCGGAATCTTGCGGCGGCGGTCGATGCGGGCGTGCACGACGTCCTTCGAGTCGAACTCGATGTCGAGCCACGAGCCGCGATAGGGGATGACGCGCGCGGCAAACAGCAGCTTGCCCGACGAATGCGACTTGCCCTTGTCATGGTCGAAGAAGACGCCCGGCGAACGGTGCATCTGCGAGACGATGACGCGCTCGGTGCCGTTGACGATGAAGGTGCCGTTCAAGGTCATGAGCGGCATGTCGCCCATATAGACGTCCTGCTCCTTGATGTCCTTGATCGACTTGGCGCCGGTATCCTCGTCAATATCGAACACGATGAGACGCAGCGTCACCTTGAGTGGCGCGGCATAGGTCAGGTCGCGCTGACGGCATTCGTCAACGTCGAATTTCGGTCCTTCGAACTCGTACTTCACGAATTCCAGCATCGAGGAGCCGGAAAAGTCGGAGATCGGGAAGACCGACCTGAAAACCGCCTGCAGTCCCTCGTCAGGACGCCCGCCCTTGGGCTCCTCCACCATCAGGAACTGGTCATAGGATGCCTTCTGAACCTCGATCAGGTTCGGCATCTCCGCAACTTCCGGGATCTTTCCGAAGAATTTGCGTACGCGTCTGCGGCCATTGAAAGTCTGTGTCTGGGCCATCGTCGCTCCTTAGCTCTAAACTCGGGGCGAACCTCGCCGCGGCTCGCCTTGCATGCTCGGCCACCTCGGCGGCGGCCCCTAATTTGTTCACCCGCTACCTGTCGGTGGCTGGCCAAAACGGGAGAAAACCCGTCTCCTGAAGGCCGGTTTACGGCCCTCAGGAAAGAGGTTTTCGTACTCTTCGCGTTACGCAGCCTCCCTTCGCGCGAAGGGAGTGGCGGACGGCGCGAAGCCGCCCGCCAATATCAAACGCTTACTTCAGTTCGACCTTGGCGCCGGCTGCTTCCAGCTGGGCCTTGAACTTGTCCGCGTCGGCCTTGGAAACAGCTTCCTTGACCGGCTTCGGAGCCGCCTCGACCAGGTCCTTGGCTTCCTTGAGGCCAAGACCGGTGATGGCGCGAACTTCCTTGATGACGTTGATCTTCTGAGCGCCCGCCTCGGTGAGGACGACGTCGAATTCCGTCTTTTCCTCGACCGGAGCAGCTGCGGCCGCAGCACCGCCAGCGGCGGCAACCGCCACCGGAGCAGCTGCGGAAACGCCCCACTTTTCTTCCAGAAGCTTCGACAGCTCGGCCGCCTCGAGGACGGTCAGCTTCGAAAGGTCGTCTACGATCTTTGCCAGATCAGCCATTGCAATATTCCTTCATAAGGTTCGAACGTGTGTTTGTGATAGCGAGGAACGGCCTCATGCCGCCTCGTCCTTCCGGGCGTAAGCGCCGATGACACGCGCGACCGAAGCCGCAGGTGCATTGACGATCTGGGCGATCCGGGTTGCCGGCGTGGCGATCATGCCAACCAGCCTGCCGCGCAGCTCATCGAGCGACGGAAGTGTGGCGAGTGCCTTCACACCGTCGGCGTTGAGCGAGGTGGTGCCCATTGCGCCGCCGAGAATGACGAGCTTGTCATTTCCCTTGGCGAAATCGGACGCGACCTTCGGCGCCGCAATCGGATCCTCCGAATAAGCGATCAGCGTCTGTCCCTTGAACAGGTCGATGATCGATGCGGAGTCCGTGCCCTGAAGAGCGATTTTGGCGAGACGGTTCTTCGCGACTTTGACGGTGCCACCGGCGACGCGCATTTTCGACCTGAGGTCGTTCATTTGCGCGACGGTGATACCGGCGTAGTGGGCCACGACGACTGAACCAGCGCCCGAAAACGCTTCATTCAGGCCCGTGACGAGTTCGCGTTTTTCCGCTCTGTCCACTGCCTATCTCCAGTTGACCCCTGCCCTTACGAGGACAGGCGTCGGGTTGCCTTTTGCCGGCCGGGCCATCCAGTAACGGATCTCCCGAACGACGCTCGAGGATCCTGCCCCCTTTCGCCACACCAGCCGGCAAGCCGAATGGTGCGCAGACAAAAGGCAAACACGGTTCGAACCTTTCATTGGAGCAGTCGCTCCGTTGTCCGGTCTTCACCCGTCTCATGCAGGCCCACATGAATTAAGGCCCCCCTTGAACTAAAGGCTTGGGGCCGCCCGCAATCTCGGACAGGATGTCCGGAAGCCTTCCGACTTCCGGTACCGGGCCGCCGAGATAATCGGAGGCCCGGAATTCTGTTGCGGATCGGCCCTTTAACGGCCGATCCAAATCGTTCGTATCAGGACGCTGCCAGCGTCGAAACGTCGAGCTTGAGGCCCGGGCCCATCGTCGAGGTGACCGACACCTTCTTGACGTAGTTGCCCTTGGCGCCAGCCGGCTTCGCCTTGTTCACCGCGTCGGCAAAGGCGCGGACGTTCTCTTCCAGCGCCTTGACGTCGAACGAGATCTTGCCGACGCCGCCATGAACGATACCGGCCTTCTCGACGCGGAACTCGACGGCGCCGCCCTTCGACGCCTTGACGGCGGCGGTAACGTCGGTTGTGACGGTGCCGACCTTCGGGTTCGGCATCATGCCGCGCGGGCCGAGCACCTTGCCCAGACGGCCGACCAGCGGCATCATGTCCGGCGTGGCGATGCAGCGATCGAAGTCGATCGTGCCCTTCTGGACGATGTCGACCAGATCCTCGGCGCCAACGATATCGGCGCCGGCCGCCTTGGCTTCCTCGGCCTTGTCGCCACGCGCGAAAACGGCGACGCGGACAGTACGGCCGGTGCCGTTCGGCAGATTGACCACGCCACGGACCATCTGGTCGGCATGGCGCGGGTCGACACCCAGGTTCATCGCGACTTCAACGGTCTCGTCGAACTTCACCGACGACCGGTCCTTGAGCAGCTTCAGCGCATCACCCAAGGCATAGGCCTTGTTGGGATCGATGCCTTCGCGGGTCTTCGATACACGCTTTGCAATCTTTGCCATGATCTCAGCCCACCACTTCCAGGCCCATCGAGCGGGCGGAGCCCTCGACCATGCGCATGGCCCCCTCGATATCGGTTGCGTTCAGATCCTTCATCTTCTGCTCGGCGATGGCGCGCACCTTGTCGCGGCCGATCGTTCCGGCCTTGACCTTGCCCGGCTCCTTCGAGCCCGACTTCAGGTTCGCGGCCTTCTTCAGGAAGTAGCTCACCGGCGGCGTCTTCATGACGAAGGTGAACGACTTGTCCTGGTAGTAGGTGATCACGACCGGAATCGGCGATCCCTTTTCCATTTCCTGGGTCTGCGCGTTGAACGCCTTGCAGAACTCCATGATATTGATGCCGCGCTGACCAAGCGCCGGTCCGATCGGGGGCGACGGTGTCGCCGAGCCCGCGGAAACCTGGAGCTTGAGCTGGCCTGCAATTTTCTTAGCCATCTCTTTCCTGCCTTTATCTCATGCCGGCCCCACATCGGGGCAACACCGGCGGTTGCAGTCTGGTGGTGCGGTTCATGCGGCCGGCCAAAGCCGCATTCGCCTTCCACCCGTTTTGGCCGCGCGATCTCCGCGCCGCCTCCCCTCGCCGCCGAATGGGCGACGAGGATTTCGGATCAGCCCTTTTCGACCTGTCCGAATTCGAGATCGACGGGCACGGCGCGCCCGAAGATCGAAACTTCCACCTTGAGCCGCGCCCGCTCCTCGTCCACTTCCTGGACGAAACCGTTGAACGACGCGAACGGACCGTCCGAGACGCGGATCGCCTCGCCGATCTCGAAAGTGACCGACGGCTTCGGTCGCTCGACGCCTTCCTGCACCTGGTTCAGGATGCGCTGGGCCTCGGCCTCGGTGATCGGCACCGGCTTCGAATCACCCAGAAAGCCGGTGACCTTCGGCGTGTTCTTCACGAGCGAGAACACCGCGTCGGTCAGATTGGCCTTCAAGAGCACGTAGCCCGGGAAGAACTTGCGCTCGGCATCGACCTTGCGGCCGCGGCGGATCTCGACGACCTTCTCGGTCGGCACCACGATCTGCTCGATGTCAGCGGACAGGCCTTTCTGCTTGGCCTTGTTCTCGATGTCCTCGGCGACCTTTTTTTCAAAGTTCGAATAGGCGTGGACGATGTACCACCGCGCAGTCATTTCAAGACTTCTCCGTAATCGCCGGACTTAGCGTCCGATGCCCAGAATCTGCTCGACCGCGAGGCCCATGAGCTGATCGGCGGTAAAGAAAAAGATCATCGCGATCACAGCGAACGCCAGGACCATCACCGTCGAAATCATCGTTTCGCGCCGCGACGGCCAAGTCACCTTGGCGGTCTCCGAGCGAACCTGCTGGAGAAAGACGAAAGGATTTGTGGTTTTCGAAGCCATGTGCCGCCTGTCTTCGAGACCCGTTGACCGGATCTCCTGGATGATCCCGCTGGCCGGGATGTGCCGCCTGAGCCTGTGTTCGCGCCGAATCAGCGCAATCATTTCGCCCATGCAAATCGGACGCGTAAAGCCGGCTTCCCAGCTCCACGCGTCGCGTGTCTGTTTCGTCTACATAAAACCGATTCTTGATCCACGCAAGTGGCAAGTGTCCGCTTTATGACCAAACGCCGCCTCGGAACCATCCAGTCGTCCCGTCCCGGCTATGGCCCCTTATGCCTCAAGACAGCCTATATGGCAAGCCACCGGCGGATTTTCAAACGGCCAATGCTTGGAAGACCAGACAATTTTCATGAATTGGCCATTTCGAAAAATGGCACGGGCAGCAGGGCTCGAACCTACGACCTGCGGTTTTGGAGACCGCCGCTCTACCAACTGAGCTATGCCCGTATCCTGCGCGTATCGGCGCAGCAGGCGCTTCCTAAAAGCTTCCGCGCGCGCTGTAAAGAGGGTGCGTACTGCCCTGCCTTCATCTGCGGAAATCCAAGTGTCGTTCCGGCCATTCCCTTGATCCTTTGATTGCTCACGATCAAGCCGACCACCACAATCTGGTCAGTTTCCGGGAGGCGGCGGCTTGTACGGCCCGCCGGGCACCCCCCAGCCCCAGGCCGGCATCGGCTCGGTCTCGGGATCACAGGTCGCGTCAAGGTTGGAGTTCATCTTCGCCAGCCGCGAACCCCACTCGACATAGGCCATGAAAGCCGAGCGAAATTCCGGATCGTCCGGCAGCCCGACGTCATCAGCGGCGTCCACGAGCAGATTGATCCAGCGGCGGCGCTGTTCCTCGCTCAGATGCTTGCCCAGATGGTGCATCACCATCTCGCGGTGGCCGCCATGATTTTCGCTGTAGGTCTTCGGTCCCCCAAAGACTTCGCCGATGAACGCCGCGACATGGGCAGGATGGTCCGGCGACATGTTTTTGAACACCGGGCCGACGACAGAATCCCTAGACACCTTTTTGTAGAAGGTTTGGGTCAGGCGATTCAGCGCTTCGCTGCCGCCGGCCCATTCGAACAATGTCGGAGTATCCTGGCTCATTCTCGATCCTCGACTGGCCGGACTGTCACTGCTTCGGACGATAGCGGAACTATCGAACGTCGCTCAACCTGCCTCGATGGCCAGCTTGGGCCGGCTGCCGAGCCTGCGCCTTACAATTTGACCGGCACTTCGGCCTGAACCTCGGACGTCGGAACCACGCGGCGATTCTCCGGCATTGGCTCCGATTTGCAGATGGTCGGGCCGGTAAATTCATCGACCGATTCAAGCCCGGTCGTCAGCCCGACTTTCAACATCATTTCGGGTTCGAGCTGCCGATGGCGAGAAGCCGGTATCGACTGCATGACCGCCAGCAGACCGGGTTCGACTGCCATGTCCTCGAGATAGGTTTTGACGGTCTGCTCCAACCCAATCGAATGCACCGTCAACTGCGCACGGGGGCCGACAAGGCGCCTGACACCGCCGGCGAGCATGATCGGACAGGCTGCGCCACATTCGCCGCTCGCATCGATCGTCAGCCCGACATAGATGCCATCTTCGGCGGTGCAATCCGCCTTGTCCGGCTCACATCCAATGAAGTCCGTCCGCGCGACCGCCACGTCGAGCTTGCGTTCCCGGATCAACCTTCCGGTGGCCAGAGCGCCGAGCACGTCACCTCCCGGTGAGTTGATCATTACGGGCAGTCGCCGATCGCCCATCGTCTCAAGCAGTTGGCGCAGCCGTTGCGGCGTTTGGGCGCTAATCGTGCCTTCCGCAGAGATCCATTCGGGACAATTGGGATCGCAGAGAGAACTCCTGCCTCGAACCAGAACGAAACGCATATCGCCAACATCGGTCCGCTGGACGGTTTCGCGTTCGACCGACGCAGCGGGAGCGGGCTTGGTGTATGCCACCACCTCGCCAGCCGGCGCCGCTATTTCCCTGCAGTTCGCGGCCACGGGATCGGTGTTACACAGGGTCGCGGCGGTCAGCAGATCGACGGCATCCAGGCTGGTGACGAGCTTCGTCTGTAACATGTCGTAGGGAGCCAGTTGCTGGATGCTGCTGGCTGGTGTGCTTTTCATCGTCTCGAGCACGCCTTGGCCGACGCCCATTTCCTTCAGATAGGCCGCCAGTCTTTTCTCCACCGGCTTGCTCATCTCGTAGGTCTTATAACTGCCGGCGTTCTTGCGGCCGACGATCTTCTTGCTGAGGATCTTCTTCTTGCCCCTCACCACGCGATAGGTGGTCCGGTACTGCAATTTCGTCCTGAAATAGGTCGTGGTGATCTGATGAACGCCGAGATAGGCCCATTGCCCGACCACGCGCCTAATGCCGCCGGCAAACATCAGCGGACAAGCAGAATTGCAGATGGCACCGCCGGCATACGGACTGCCGAAATAACGGGCGCCCTTGCCGTCGTTTTCCTTGCAGTTCTTCACACCGGGCTGGCAGCCGATGAACCGGGTTTTGCCGACCGCGACATCGAGCTTGTTCTTGCGGATCAGGCGGCCCAGCGCCAGCGCCGCTTCGACGTTGCCGCCGGGAGAGTTCATGACGACAGGCAGTTTTCGACCGCCGAGCCCCTTGAGCGTGCGCTTGAACAGGGCCGGCGTGCCGGCTTCTATCGAGCCTTCGGCCGATATCCATTCCGGGCAGGTCGGTTCGCAACCAGGCGCGCTGCTGCGGACGACGACAAACCGCATCGCCGGGCCAAGATCCGGCGCGGACTTTTTTGTATTCGCCGCGAAGGCAGCGTGCCCCATGACAAGGAACGACGCCAGGCAGATTAGCCCCAGAGTCCACCATGTCCGGCCATTCAAACGGTGCCACGGAACCATTTGGGTAAGCCCCCGCGATGCAACCTATACTAGTTGAGGTTTGAAGGCTTGCAACAGGTTTTGGAACGACTGCGCAGGCGCATGTCGCAGGTGCCCCCGAAAGCAAAAAGGGCAGCCCGAGGACTGCCCTTTTGCTTTTCGATCTGGCCGGCAGATGCCGGTGTCGATTACTCTTTGATGGTGACGACGATGCCGGCACCGACGGTGCGGCCGCCTTCACGGATGGCGAAGCGCAGCTTCTCTTCCATGGCGATCGGCACGATCAGCTCGACATCGACCGTGATGTTGTCGCCAGGCATCACCATCTCGGTGCCTTCCGGCAGCGACACGATGCCGGTCACGTCGGTCGTGCGGAAGTAGAACTGCGGACGGTAGTTGGTGAAGAACGGCGTGTGACGGCCACCTTCGTCCTTGGTCAGGATGTAGGCTTCGGCCACGAACTTCTTGTGCGGCTTGACCGTACCGGGCTTGGCCAGAACCTGGCCGCGCTCGACGCCTTCGCGGTCGACACCGCGCAGCAGCGCGCCGATGTTGTCGCCGGCCTGGCCCTGATCGAGCAGCTTGCGGAACATCTCAACGCCCGTGCAGGTTGTCTTGGTCGTCGGACGGATGCCGATGATCTCGAGCTCCTCGCCGACCTTGACCACGCCGCGCTCGACGCGGCCGGTCACCACCGTGCCGCGGCCCGAGATCGAGAACACGTCCTCGATCGGCATCAGGAACGGCTTGTCCAGCGGACGAACCGGCGTCGGGATGTAGTCGTCGACCGCAGCCATCAATTCGCGGATCGCGTCCTCGCCGATCTTCTTGTCGGAATCTTCCAAAGCGGCCAATGCCGAACCCTTGACGATCGGAATGTCGTCGCCGGGGAACTCGTTCTTGGTCAACAGCTCGCGCACTTCCAACTCGACCAGCTCGAGCAGCTCGGCGTCGTCGACCTGGTCGACCTTGTTCAAGAACACCACGATCGACGGCACGCCGACCTGACGGGCAAGCAGGATGTGCTCGCGCGTCTGCGGCATCGGGCCGTCGGCGGCCGACACAACCAGGATCGCGCCGTCCATCTGCGCAGCACCGGTGATCATGTTCTTCACATAGTCGGCGTGGCCGGGGCAGTCGACATGGGCATAGTGGCGGTTGGCCGTCTCGTATTCGACATGCGCCGTCGAGATCGTGATGCCGCGCGCCTTCTCCTCAGGTGCTGCATCAATCTGGTCGTAGCGCTTGTATTCGCCAAAATACTTGGTGATCGCCGCCGTCAGCGACGTCTTGCCATGATCGACGTGCCCAATCGTGCCGATGTTCACATGAGGCTTTGTACGCTCGAATTTACCTTTTGCCATAGTCTCTTTCCTTGGACGGCCTGGACCTTCAGTTCAGTCGAATGCGGGGCGATTAGCGACTACGGCCGAAAAACACAAGTGTCTTGTGGCCGAGCGCGCGCTCACCCGGTCTGAACCCGTAATCCGGTTTCGGGGATGTGGCGCGGATATAGGAACGAACAGGAAGAAATGGAATGGGCGAAGATAGGTTCCGCTGACATCGGCATTCACAGGATGGATACCGCCGCCTGCGCCTGTCCGCCTTGCCGGATTTTACGGCCGGATCTGGCCCATTGCCGGTGTGGCGCCGGTCTGATTTCCTGATCGGATGCATTTCATCCCGATTGCCATCCGCGGCCCGCTGTTCATGATCCTTTCGACTGGATCCTATGTCGTCAACGACACCATGATGAAGTTGGCGACGGCAGGACTGCCACCTTATGAGGTGTTGTTTCTGCGCGGGACGGCGGCAACGCTGTGGGGCATCCCATTGCTGCTTTCGCTGGGCTACGCCAAGCAGATCCCGCTGATCCTTGAAAGGAGAGTGTTACAACGAAACCTGCTCGAGCTGGCGGCAATCCTTTGCTACGTGGTGGCGCTCGCCAACATGCAGATCGCCGATTCGACCGCCTTGGGGCAAATCACTCCGCTGCTCATGCTGATTGGCTCCGCTGTCCTGTTCGGCGAACGGATCGGGGGCCTGCGCATGGCGCTGATCGGGCTCGGCTTCGTCGGTGCGGTGATGGTGGCGCAGCCGACCATGCAGGGAATCTCGGTCTACGCCCTGCTGGCCCTCGGCAACGCGGCATTCGCCGCCGCGCGCGATCTCGCCGGACGGCGGGTCGCCGCCGACGTGCCTGGAATGATCGTTGCAATTTCGGCGGTGGTGGTGGTGCTGGTCGGCTCAGGCGTTGCGCATCTGATGTCGGAGCGCTGGGTAATGCCAGAGATGCATCATCTGCTGCTGATGGCCGGGGCCGGATTGTTCCTGATCTTCGGCCACTTCTTCATCTTCATGGCCTATCGCGTCGGGCCGGCCGGAGTGGTGGCGCCGTTCTATTACTGCTTCACCGTCTGGGCGGTCATTTCGGGTCTGGCGGTGTTCCAGCAATTCCCGAACGCGCTGGCGATCAGCGGCATCCTGCTGGTGGTGGCCAGCGGGCTGACCATCGTGTCGCTCGACGAGCGCAGGCGCCGGCTGACCGTGGTCGCTTAGTTTAAGCAGTGATTCACCGCTAAAATGGAGAAGCCCGTGAAAAGCGACGAGAATGCCGGCAACCGGACACTCGTCGGAAAGTGCCTGTGTGGCGCCGTGCAATATGCGGTGGCCGATGAGTTTCTCTATGCCGCGAACTGCCACTGCTCGAACTGCCGGCGCACCACCGGTTCAGCCTTCAAGCCGTTTGCCGGCATCGAGCGTGAGAGACTGAGCCTGACCGAAGGCGACGACAACCTCCTGATCTTTGGCGACGAGACCGGTCATGACACGCACTGCAAGACCTGCGGCTCATTGCTCTATTCGGTCGTCCGCGACGGCGCTTTCGTGCACGTCGCCATGGGAACCCTTGTCGATGAGCCGACCATCCGCCCGACGCACCACATCTTTGTCGGCTCCAAGGCGAAGTGGTTCACGATCACCGATGACCTGCCTCAATATGAAGAGCATGTGGTGACATGAGGAGCACGTGGTGATGGGCAGCCAGACGACAGGGATGATCGCACCGGCCCCAAGCCCGTCCATAGATTAGCGGCGGCTCACCAAGTGTTAGAAACGCTAAACCTAATTATCGTTTCGTTATCACATCCGCCGCCAAAGAACTTATAGTGATTCCGTTCGCTCGATTGTTGCGGGGGGTTTCTGTGGCACTGCCGCCGGACTGGATGCCCGACGTTCCGATGAAGCGGGTCGTATGCCACTGGACGGCTGGCTCGCATTCGGCCGGCGATACCGACAAGGACGCCTATCATATACTTGTCGAAGGCAATGGCAGCCTCGTTAGGGGCCGGCCTTCCATCGCACTTAATTCCGGCAGGGTGAAATCAGGGTACGCAGCTCACACCCTCAACTGCAACAGCGGCTCGATCGGGGTTTCTCTGTGCTGCATGGCCGGAGCGGAGGAAAGGCCGTTCGACGCCGGCCGCTATCCAATGACGAGGACGCAATGGGATGCGCTGATTGTCGTCGTCACCGAACTTTGCAAATATTATCGCATCAAGGTCACGCCCAAAACGGTTCTTTCGCATGCCGAGGTCGAAAGCAGTCTCGGCATCGAGCAACGCGGAAAATGGGACTTTTCCCGCCTGCCTTTCGACCCGACGGTCGTTGGCGCGAGGGCCTGTGGCGACCGGCTGCGGCGGGATGTGACGGCGGCGATGGGGGCGATGCCTAATCTGCCGGTCAGACCGGGCCGTGACATGGCCCTCGAAACGGCCATCAGGCGTCTGCTCGATGAATTGTGGCCAATCCTGGCCAGAGGACTCCAAGCTGGCTTCAACACGCTGGTGCGGGAGATCCTCAAAAGGATGCGGTAAAGCGTGCAGCAGCCAAGCGGAAGGCAAATCCGCCCGGCTGCCGAATATCGATTGTCCCAGTTCGTTTTAGCCGCATTTCTGCGGCGCCACGCGTCCGTTTGGACGGGCTACGGAAGCTCCAGCATTTCGAACTATGGATTTGCGGATCATCCCGATCGCAAAGCGCGTTTCAATAGCGCTGACCTTTGTTCGGGGATCCTACGCTAGGCCCTGGCGGGCAGCGGATGGAGATCTGGAGCGGGTAGCGGGAATCGAACCCGCATATTCAGCTTGGAAGGCTGCTGCTCTACCACTGAGCTATACCCGCGCCTTTCAGTTAAAGCATCGGATTCATCCGAAAACCGATGCTTTTGCGTTTCAAGCCTCCGGGCTGGCAGTGGTGGAGAGGGTTGGATTCGAACCAACGTAGGCTAAGCCAACGGATTTACAGTCCGTCCCCTTTAACCACTCGGGCACCTCTCCAGCCTGCCGTCGAAGCCTTGCAACGAGGCATTCACGCTGATCAGGGTCGAAACCGCCTGGTTTTGTCCGAAATCAGCGAAGCGCCTTATGGCGGCAAGGCCATTGGGTGTCAACCGCGCAGCCAGGCTTTTTCGTTGTTGTTCGAAATCCGCCGCGACGTGCCATATCCTTAGCCGAAGTAGGCGGTTATAGAAGCCAGCCATGAGCAATAAATCAGGCACCCCAAAAGACACCCACTATGCCAAGCTGCGGCGCGCCCATCGCGACGAGAAGGTCGGCGGCGCGCCGGCGTTCAGGCCACGCCAGCCGGTGCCGCCCGGCGAGATCCCCGCCGATGGCCTGGTGCGGCTCTACGGCCTGCACACGGTGCGGGCAGCGCTCGACAATCCGCGCCGGCGGATCAAAAAGATGCTGGTGACGCGCAACGCGGCCGAGCGGCTGGCGATCGCCGATCTCGCCGCCCTGCCGTTCACGGCTGAACTAGTCGAGCCGAAGGACATCGACAAGGTCACCGGCTCCGATGCCGTCCATCAAGGCGTGCTGATCGAGGCCGAGCCGCTGAAGCCCAAGCGTCTCGACGCGCTCGGCGATACGACGCTGGTGCTGGTGCTCGACCAGGTCACCGACCCGCACAATGTCGGTGCGATCCTGCGCTCGGCAGTCGCCTTTGGCGCCGGCGCGCTGATCACCACGGCGCGCCACAGCCCGCATGAATCCGGTGTGCTGGCAAAATCGGCCTCCGGCGCGCTGGAGCATATCGACCAGATCGAGGTGAAGAACCTCGCCGACGCCCTCGGCCAGTTGCACGAGGCCGGCTTCCAGACCATAGGCCTCGATTCGGACGGACCGGCGGAACTCGAAAAGAGCTTTTCCGGGGAAAAGATCGCGCTGGTGCTGGGCGCCGAAGGCAAGGGCCTGCGCCAGAAGACCCGCGAAACGGTGACGACGCTCGCCCGGCTCGACATGCCCGGCGCCATCCGCTCGCTCAACGTGTCGAATGCCGCGGCGGTGAGCCTTTATGCAGCGAGGAAATTTTTGGCTGCCAAATAGGCGACTTGGATATGGCTGACCTGCGCTTCGCAAAACTTAACGAGAGCTGGAACGCCGATCCGAATGCGCCCCATCCCTCGGTGGAGCAGTCTGGCAACGATATCCTGCTCCGGTTCCTGCTCAACTCGTTTCAGTTCAAGCGATTTGTCGAAGGTGACGTGGGAATTCTTCGTTTCCGAAACTGCTCGCGATATCGAATTGACCCCACTAACGATCACGCTTGGTTCGGTGGCAGCTGTCGTTACAGCGCTTTAGCCCCTGGATGGGGGGAATTTTATGAGTTGGTTGGTGACGACCCGACCCTGGCTACCGTCAGCGATTGGAACATGATCGGTGACAAATTGCCCGTAGCCCGCCATTTCCTGTTTTATTTCCGTGACGAAATGTTCGAGTGCTTCGCAGAAGACTGGTCGTTTGAACATGTCGAAGCAAGTCCACCGCCTCGCCTCAACACTCGTCCGAGATTCGGGCAGCGGTGGCGCAATTTACTTGGACTGCACCGATAAGTGCCTATCCCACCTCATGCCCCGCCATTCGCTCCAACGCCCTCACCAGCGCTGAGTGATCCTCCTTCGCCCCGCCATTGGCCGTGCAGGAGTTGAACAATTGCTGCGTCGCGGAAGTATTGGGTAGCGCGATACCGAGCGCCTTGGCGCCTTCCAGAGCGAGATTAAGATCCTTCTGGTGCAGTTCGATGCGGAAGCCCGGGGCGAAGCTGCGCTTGATCATGCGCTCGCCATGGACTTCCAGAATGCGCGAGGCGGCGAGCCCGCCCATCAGCGCCTGTCGCACCTTGGCCGGGTCGGCGCCGGCTTTCGATGCGAAAACAAGGGCTTCGGCGACCGCTTCAATGGTCAGCGCGACGACGATCTGATTGGCGACCTTGGTGGTCTGGCCGACGCCGTTGGGGCCGACCAGCGTGATGTTCTTGCCCATCTTCTCGAACACCGGCCTGGCGCGCTCGAAAGCCTTTTCCTCGCCGCCCACCATGATGGTCAGCGATGCGGCCTTGGCGCCGACCTCGCCGCCCGACACCGGAGCGTCGAGATAGTCGCAGCCGAGATCGTTGATCTTCTTGGCAAAAACCTTGGTCTCGATCGGCGAGATCGAGCTCATGTCGATGACCAGTCTGCCCCCGGTTAGACCCGAGGCGACGCCGTTGTCGCCGAACAGCACATCGGCCACCTCAGGCGTGTCCGGCACCATGGTGATGATGATGTCGGCGGCCTTGGCCACGGCACCGTGGCCGGTAACGGTCTTCAAGCCTTTGGCGACGAGATCGGCCGGTGGCTTCGAGCGGTGGTCGCTGGCGACGACGGTATAGCCGGCGTCGAGCAGATGGCCCGCCATCGGCGCGCCCATGATGCCGAGGCCTATGAAACCGATGGTTTCCATTGATATCTCCCTGGTATTTTTCTAAGGCCGCGTTCCTTCGCGCCCCCTCTGGCCTGCCGGCCATCTCCCCCACAAGGAGGGAGATTGGATGCCGCCGCCGCTTTCGCCAATTTTAGAGGTCGGGAAAAAAGCCGGCGCCGAAACTGCCGAGCTCCTACCCGTGGGGAGATGGCCGGCAGGCCAGAGGGGGCACGAAGGAACTCGACCTCAATCGCGACTTTCCTGCACCTACGCCGCCGCACTGCCCTGCCCGGCAAACTCCCGGAACCAACCGAGTCCGGCTTCCGTCCCGGCCTTCGGCTTGTACTCCGCCCCGATCCAGCCGGAATAGCCGATGCTGTCGATGTGGTTGTACAGAAAGGGAAAATTGATCTCGCCCGTCCCCGGCTCATGACGGCCGGGATTGTCCGCTAGCTGGATATGCGCGATGCGGCCGAGGTTTGCCTCGATGGTGCGGGCGAGATCCCCCTCCATGATCTGCATGTGATAGATGTCATATTGCAGGAACAGGTTCTTCGAGCCGATGCGGTCGATCAGCGCCAGTGCCTGCTCCGAATAATTGAGGAAGAAGCCTGGAATATCGAGCGTGTTGATCGGCTCGATCAACAGCTTGATGCCGGCCTGTTCCAGCTTCTCCGCCGCGAAAGCCAGGTTTTCGACGAAGACGTCTTCCAGCACACTCCGTTCGACGCCCTGCGGCGCGATGCCGGCGAGGCAGTTGACCTGTTCGCAGCCCAGCGCATGCGCATAGGTGATCGCCTTGGCGACGCCTTGCCGGAACTCGGGAACGCGATCCGGCAACACGGCGATACCGCGCTCTCCCTTGGCCCAGTCGCCGGCCGGCAGGTTGAACAGCACCTGCGACAGGCCGTTCTTCTTCAGCCTCGCTGCAACCACCTCGGGCGCATGGTCATAAGGGCCGATATATTCGACACTCCTAAAGCCGGCGCGGGCGGCGACATCGAAGCGGTCGAGGAAATCATGCTCGCCAAAGAGCATCGAAAGATTCGCTGAAAAACGCGGCATTCACTTCTCCCATTCAATCGAGCATGACGATCGCCGTGGGGGCGTCTTCGTGATGTTCGGCAAGCTCCTCGAACTCGGTGATCTTGTCTATTTCGGTGCCCATCGAAATGTTGGTGACGCGTTCGAGGATGAATTCGAGTACCACCGGAACCTGGTATTCCTTCATCAGGCGCTGCGCCTGCTCGAAGGCGCCGGCGAATTCCTCAGGCCTGCGCACGCGGACCGCCTTGCAGCCCATGGCCTCGGCGACAGCGACATGATCGACGCCGTAGCCAGCCTCGGGATCGTCTTTGCGGTTGACGTTCTCGAAGGCGAGGCTGACCTCGAAATCCATCGAAAAACCGCGCTGCGCCTGGCGGATCAGGCCGAGATAGGCATTGTTCACGACGACATGGATGTAAGGCAATTTGTGCTGCGCGCCGGCCGCCAGTTCCTCGATCATGAACTGGAAATCATAGTCGCCGGACAGCGCCACGATGTTTCGGTGCGGATCGGCGGCGCGAACACCAAGTGCTGCTGGCAGCGTCCAGCCGAGCGGGCCGGCCTGACCGCAATTGATCCAGTTGCGCGGCTTGTAGACATGCAGGAACTGCGCGCCGGCGATCTGCGAAAGCCCGATCGTGGTGACATAGGTGGTGTCGCGGCCGAACGCCTTGTTCATCTCCTCATAGACGCGCTGCGGCTTCAGCGGCACCTGGTCGAAATGCGTCTTGCGCTTCATCGTCTTCTTGCGGCCCTGGCATTCCCTGGCCCAGCTCGACCAGTCGCGCAGCTTTCCCGCGGTCTTCCATTCGGTGGCGACGTCGAGCAGCATCTTCAGCGCCGCACCGGCATCCGACACGACACCGAGATCCGGCGCGAAGACACGGCCGATCTGGGTGGGCTCGATATCGACATGGATGAATTTTTTGCCTCTGGTGTAGACGTCGACCGAGCCGGTGTGGCGGTTCGCCCAGCGGTTGCCGATGCCGAAGACGAAATCGGCCTCGAGCGTCGTCGCATTGCCGTAGCGATGCGACGTCTGCAGCCCGCACATGCCGGCCATCAGCCGGTGGTCGTCGGGAATCGCACCCCAGCCCATCAGCGTCGGGATCACAGGCACGCCGGTGACCTCAGCGAACTCGATCAGCAAATCCGAAGCGTCGGCGTTGATGATGCCGCCACCGGCGACGATCACAGGCTTTTCAGCCGCGTTGAGCATCGCCAACGCCTTCTCCGCCTGGCCGCGCGACATTGCCGGCTTGAACGGCACCAGCGGCTCATAAGCATCGATATCGAACTCGATCTCGGCCAGTTGCACATCGACCGGCAGATCGATCAGCACCGGCCCCGGCCGCGACGAACGCATCAGGTGGAACGCCTTCTGCAACGCCATCGGCACCAGATAGGGCTCCATGACGGTGACCGCCCACTTGGCGACGGGTGCGGCGATGGCAGCGATGTCGACGGCCTGGAAGTCCTCCTTGTTCAGCCGCGCGCGCGGCGCCTGGCCGGTGATACAGAGTATCGGAATGGAATCGGCCGCGGCCGAATAGAGGCCGGTGATCATGTCTGTGCCGGCCGGACCCGAAGTGCCGACACACAGGCCGATATTGCCTGATTTGGCTCGGGTATAGCCTTCTGCCATGTGCGACGCCGCCTCGACATGGCGCGCCAGGATGTGGCGGATGGTACCCCTCGCCTTCAGCGCCGAATAGAACGGGTTTATCGCCGCGCCCGGCACGCCAAAGGCGCAGGAAATGCCTTCTTTTTCCAAAACGAGAACCGCTGCGTCGACCCCGCGCATCCTGGTCATTTCAGCCTCCACGGAATTTGTTGATGGCCGAGAATGCCAGTGCGCCGACTATTTTTCAATTTTTTCAGAATATTTTTTCATTTCTAAGAAATGGTCTCTACTAGCTGATTTAATTTCGTTTTCCGTTTTCCATGAACTCGGCGAGGAGGATCAGTGAAAAACTTTTTCATTGCGCATTTCGCGAAATCGGCAAGAATGCCGTCATGGAAACTGCCGAAAAACGCCAGCGCGGGCGCCCGCGTGCCTTTCACGGTCCGTCCGAAGCCGCTTCGGTGCAGTCGCTCGACCGGGCGCTGCGCATCCTTGCCATCGTCGCCGAAGGCAGCGGCCTGTCGCTGAGCGAAATCGCCGCGCAGAGCGGGCTCGCCGCGTCTACCGCCTACCGCATGCTGACGACGCTGGAAAACCACGGCATGGTCGAGTTCGACAACGCCGACCAGCTCTGGTCGATCGGCGTCGAGACCTATCGCATGGGCGCGGCATTTCTGCGCCGCCGCAAGCTGGTCGACCGCGCCCGCGCCGTCATGCAGGAATTGATGGAGAAGACCGGCGAGACCGCCAATCTTGGCGTCGCCGAGGATGATTGCGTCGTCTTCGTCAGTCAGGTCGAGACGCATCAGGCGATCCGCGCCTTCTTCCGGCCGGGCACGCGCAGTTCCTTCCATGCCTCGGGCATCGGAAAGGCGGTGCTGGCGCATCTCGACCCCGAACGTGTCGCCATCATCCTTCGCAAGGCCGGGTTGGAGCGCTTCACCGAAAACACGCTTTCCGACATTTCGGCACTGGCCCACGATTTGGTGAGGATCAAACTGCGCGGCTGGTCGGTCGACGATGAGGAGCGGCATCCGGGCATGCGCTGCGTCGCCGCCGCCATCTTCAACGAGTTCGGCGAGCCGATCGGCGGCGTTTCGGTCTCGGGGCCGACGGTGCGCGTCACACCGGAGCGGCTGGCCGAAATCGGCCCCCTGGTGCGTGAAGCCGCAACGGAAATAACCAGGATGATTGGTGGTCTGCCGCCCCCTTCTTCACCAAGCCGCGCCGCCGAACCGGGTTCACTCTTCGAGATTGGCGCTGCGCGCTCACCTTGACAGCCGCCTGGCTACGGCCAAGTTTGCGTCCACCTTCCGCCAGTCGACGCCCGAAAGACGCATGAGTCTCCAATCCGTCAAAGCCTTCTTCGCCGAATATGCCCCCGACATCGAGGTGATCGAAACGCCGACAAGCTCGGCGACCGTCGCGCTCGCGGCCGAGGCGCACGGCGTCGAGCCTGGGCAGGTCGCCAAGACCATCTGCCTGCGCGTCGGTGACCGGGTCATGCTGGTCGTCGCCCGCGGCGACGCGCGCATCGATAACCGCAAATCGCGCGATGCATTCGGCGGCAAGCCGCGCATGCTCGCTGCCGAGCAGGTGGCCGAAATCACTGGCCATCCGATTGGCGGCGTCTGCCCCTTCGGCCTCGCCTCGCCGTTGCCGGTCTATTGCGACGTGTCGCTGCGCGCCTACGATCAGGTCGTGCCGGCGGCCGGCGCAACCAATGCAGCGGTGAAAATAGGCGTCGAGCGCATGGCAGCGCTGACTGGCGCCGAATGGTGCGACATCTGTCAGGATGAGCTAGGCCCCGGGCACCGCGCTCCTGGTCGATAGGTCGTAGAAATCAAGCAGCATCGCCAGCCCAACTCCGCAGGCGGTGAAGATGAGGCCGGCGATGAAGATGCGGGTGGCGCGTTCATAAACGCGTCGCTGTAGAGATGTCGTGTCGAGCAGCAACCGCAGCGCTCGTATCTGCAAGGCAATGCCTATCAAAATCGGCACGACGGCTGCCAGGTGATAGATTTCCCAAGGGAGCGGGTTGGCGGCCCAATGCGTGATGAAGCCCAGCGAGAAAGCCAGTAGAATGCCGACGGTGGTGATCGTGCCGTTGCGGAAATCCGTCTCAATCTGCTCTTCCTTGGGTTGGTGCTCGTCCAAGCGCCCTCTCCCTCTGGTGCCTTCACCGCCAGACTAAGCTGTCGAAAAATCCTTGTACATCCGTCGCTGGAACCGGTTGCGGTGCCGGGTTCAATTTTCCAACCCAGACAGCTGAAAAAGGGGCAGTGGGTTCCCCTTTTTCCCTTGCCTGAAACGGTTCACTTCTCCTCAAAGCCGGCAGCGGCGACGTTCGCAGTCAGTACGCAATCATGACCAGTAGGCGGCGGAGGTCGACACCCCGCCGGCGGAAGGCTTCAGCCCATGCCGGTGATATGGCGCAGCCAGAAGGCGAGCGCGATGAAGCCGATGATGGTGGTGACGCCGGTCCAGTCGACGTTGGCGCTCTTCAGATCCTTGATCAGCTTCACCAGGAGAATCCAGGCCACGACGACGACCAGGGCAATGACGACAAGTCTGATCATGCGATACCCTCGCCCATGCGATTGCACCTTCAATCAATATAGGAAGCGAATTGGCCGTTTTCAGGATGCCCGCGCCGGCAGCTCCGGCGGGCTTATGGGAAACCAAAAACAGAGTTTTGTCTTTACTGGCGCAACAAATATGCTAACCGGAGCGCCGTGCCCTTGTAGCTCAGCTGGTAGAGCAGCGGTTTTGTAAACCGAAGGTCGGCGGTTCGATTCCGTCCGGGGGCACCAGCAAACCGCTTCTTGTGTGAGAGCCTTCCACGGTCGCTTGAAATCTGCTCATCCCCGATTTCCACAGGCCAGGCCCGTAGCACATCAGCTTCAACGCATATATCCCTGAATGGGAAACCACAGGTATTCCCCAGTGGGAAACCATAGGTATTCCCTAGTGGGAACAGAGGAGCCTCCGTTGGAGCAAAAACGTACGATCGCCCCCTTTATTGGCGGCATGTATGGTGGTCTTGCTGCCCTCGCGTTGGCGTTCGGTTTCCGCTTCCTGGTGGTTCCCGATCCTGATCCAACCTCGCAAGCGACGATAGTCCTTTCAGGACTGGCCTTTTCTGTTTGTTTCAGCCTGGCCTTCCTTCGCGAGCATAGACGCCAAATCGCTGCCGCCAGGGAATTTCTAAGCCGGCCAAGATCGTACTAATCCTTCCTGCCACGCGAAGCCCTTCGGATCACGTCTGGGCATCAAAAAAATTCAATCGAACCAACTGATGCAGCAGCGCAGGCGAACCGGCCGGCAACCCTGCCCTCCCGGCCACTTAATGCCATTTGATTAAAATGCACCTGTGTATATTAGCAATCGCTCAATTTAGCGCGTCGACAATGTCCGGGCGGCGGGTAAAATCAAATGGGTGATGTCATGCGAAGCGACTTCGCCGCTGCGCGCGAGCTCTTGGAGTGCGCCCAAAACCGGCTCTGCGGCATGGATGAAACGAGCCGACGCGTCAGCGAGGCGCTGGATTCCCTGATCGAGGAAATAGCCATCGCGGAATTCCGCAAGGCGCCACTGACCGTCGTGCCGTTTCCGCGCGCACGGCCCAAGCATGCTCGGTAAATTGCCGATCGTGCCCGCGGGGAGCCAACTATCTCTCTCGGGATTGCTTGGCGCGTTGGCCCCTTACGCTTTTTGGAGCACATGCTTTAAATAGATTTCGCGAAAGCTGCGGCACCGGGATCTTTTTCCCTGTGATGCGCGGTGTCCTGAAACTGCGAGCTGATCCATGTCACGCTGTGGAGATATCTACGAGAACAAGGTGACCGGCGAATATGCAGTGATCCTGCGCGGCACCGAAGACCGTGGCGAAGGGCCTGGCGTCGTTTATTTAACCGCTCGGCCGGGGGCCGCGGTGGTAGGCGAGCACTTCCACCCGAACATGATTGAACGTTTTACCGTCTTCAGCGGCCGGCTCGATGCCTGCATCGCCGGGAAGACTTTCTGTCTGGGACCTGGCCAATCCGCCACGGCCGAGGCAGGCGTTGCACATGATTGGTGGAACAGCAGCAAGACCGACGAGGCGCAGATCCTGATCGAAATCGAACGGGCTCACGGTGCGAACCACATTGACCCGAACCGTTTCGAACTGCTGATCGGCATGCTCTTCGGCCTGGCCAATGCTGGCAAGGTGGATAAGAAGGGCAGACCTTCACCGCTTCAAGCGGCGGTCATCGCCAGGGAATTTGCCGACGTGATCGTCTTCACGCGGCCCCCACCTGCGATCCAGCGGGTGGCTTTGAGTATCCTTGCACCTCTCGCCAATCTGCTTGGCTATCGGGCGATCGACCCCATCTACTGCAAACCGCACGCACATATCACTCCGGCCGCCGAAATCCTCGATCGAGCAGGCCTTCCTGCTACCTGATCTCGACACCGCATTTAGAGACGAACCCTTCTACGACGCGCTCACGACTTGACCAGACGCGCCCGTCTTGGTGAACGTGTTCCTCACCCGGACTGATTTGTAGACGTAGGCGACCCAAATTCCGGTCAGGGCAAAAGACACTATGGGCGCTATCAGCGCATTTCCGGCAAGCACCTGGCTCACTGGAATGCCAAGAACCGCTGAAATCCAAGCCGTGTCCAGAATAAACACGATTGGTATTACAAACCACTGGTACAGGAATAGCTGCTTGAAGCGGTAACTCCGCCGCAGCATCGTAACGAGCACAACCACCTGGAACACCACAAACGCCAGCAAGAGGGCAACCTCGCCATAGACCGCCAAAGTGCCATTCGGGAGCGTCATGAGCTGTCGGTAGCCTTCACTCGATGAACCCAATGAGACGAGTGTGCGTAGCGGGGAGAAAGCCTGAAGGATCGCAAGCAGCATTAGCCAGCCTCCAAATCCCACGAGGCTCGCTGGATTCTGTGAAGGTTTGATCGCAGACCGCACAGCGAAAAAGACAGGCACCCCAATCAGCAAAAGCAGTATTGCCCAGTGCCAGAACGAAAAACCCATTTACCCCTCCACCCATTTATGCAGCCTTAGGCTGTATCATGTTTTTAGAACAACTCAAGGGGGAGACTCTAATGAGCCGGTGCCTTTGACCAAAAAATTCGTTTCTCCTGACCGGTCCTGACAGAGTTACGCGCCTCAAACCCCAATCGCCGCCACCAGAATCCGGTTCTGCCTTCGTATCGCCGCCCGCAGCTCGGCAATTCTCGCCTCGTCGCGCTTCACGAACTCGATGAACATCATGTTCATGTTGTTGAACACGAGCTCGCCCAGCGCCTGCCCGTCGATATCCCGGCGCACCAGGCCGATCGCCTGCAGTCTCGCGATCAGCGCGCGGATCTGTTCAGTCAGTGCCCGGTCGAGCGCGGTGTAGGCTTGGCCGAACGGGCTGTCCGGCAGTTGCGTCGAGATCGCCATCGCCTGCCGCCACATCTCCTTGCTGAGATAATGCAGCGAATGCTCGATATAGATGCCGAGCAGCGTATCCAGCGCATCGCCGACATTGGCCGGCGGGTTGGCGACGACGCCGCGCCCGGCATTGAGCACCTCGTTGACCTCCATCGAAACGATGGCGCCGAGGATGTCGCCCTTGTTCTGGTAGTAATTGTAGATCGTGCCGACCGAGACCTCGGCCTGCGCCGCGATCGTCTCGATCTTGGCGCCTTCGTAGCCGGCGTCGCGAAAAAGCTCCGCCGCCGCCTCGATGATGCGGCGGTGCCGATCCGCCTTTTGCCTTGCCCGCAATCCACTCATATCGGCTATTTGCCATGAAAACAGAATTGACTCAATTTTAGAATTGGTTCAATTTTTTGCCAGAAGCCAAGAAGGCAAGGGAGAACACTCGATGTCCATGAATCCAAAGACCCCGAATCCAACGACTACGAACCCGCTTTCCGTTCTGAAGAGCCGTCTTCACACCGCATGTGCCGCGACAGCACTGCTGCTGGCGACGGGCAGCATTGCTCAGGCTGCTGATCTCAACGCCTTGATCTGGTGCGATCACGCCGACCCGGCGCTGCTGCAGCCCTTCGAGGCGGCCAACGGCGTCAAGGTCAATGTCAAGGAATTCGAGGGCACCGGCGCCGGCATGGCGATTGTCGAACAGTCGCAGCCCGGCGACTGGGATGTGATGGTGATCGACAGTATCGACATACCGCGCGGCGTCGAAAAGGGCCTGTTCGAGCCTCTGCCGGAAGACAAACTGCCGCTCGCCGACCTCTTTCCCCAGGTGAAGATGGACAGCTCCACCGTGGTCGACGGCAAGCGTTACGGCATCACCGAAAAATTCGGCTACAACACGATCGGCTACAACAAGACCAAGGTCGATCCCACCGACATGCAGTCGATGGCTGCGCTGACCAGCGACAAGTACAAGGGCAAGATCGCCATCTATGACTATTACCTGCCGGTCATCGGCATGGCAGCACTGGCGATCGGCAAGAAGACCGCCGAGCTGACCGAAGCCGACCTTCCTGCCATCAAGGAAGAGCTGCTCAAGATGAAAGCCAATGCCAAGCTGGTCGGCGAGGTGACTGCCAGCCAGACGGCGCTGGCGACCGGCGAGGTCGACATACTGGTCGGCGGTGGCGAGTGGGTGACGGCCGGACTGGCCAAGGAGAACCCTGCCCTCGACTTCTCGATTCCTAGAGAAGGTGCTGTGCTGTGGTCCCAGTCGCTGGCCATGTTCAAGGATTCCAAAAGCAAGGACATGGCGCTGAAATTCATCCAGTACATTATGAGCCCTGAAGGCCAGGCGCGGCTTGCCACCTCCGCCTGCTATTGGGGCATGCCGGCGAATGCCAAGGCGGCGCTGAGCGACGAGCAGAAGAAGATCCTGCGCTTCGACGAGCAGCCGGATTTCCTCGCCCGCGCCCAGTCCTATCCGGCGCCGAACGCCGATCTCGACAAGAAGATGCAGGACGTGTGGACCGAAATGCTGCAGGCGCAGTGACCGATCTCCGGTCGTGAACTCTGCCACAAACAGCGGGCGTGCCCTACCCCGGGCGGGCCGTGCCCTGCCCTGGGCGCTGGTCACGCCGGCGCTCGGCTGGACGCTGCTGTTCTTCGTCCTGCCTTTCCTGGCCATGGGGTTTTCCAGCCTGACTGCGCATGACGGCGGTGGCTTCACACTGTCCAACTACAGCCAGTTCTTCAATAACCCGGCCTATTGGCAGGCGATGGTGAACTCGCTGCAGGTCACTGCCATCGTCACAGTGGTTTCGGTGCTGCTCGCCTACCCCTTCGCCTGGATCCTGGCCGAACAGGTGCCGGAGCGCTGGCAGCGGCTGGCGCTGATGCTGGCCGTGCTGCCGTTCTGGACCTCCTATGTCGTGCGCTCCTACTCCTGGTTGCTGGTGCTGGCGCAGAACGGCGTGATCAACCGCGCGCTGACCGGCTCCGGCCTGTTCAGCGAGCCGGCGCAGCTCGCCAACACGCGGCTGGCCACAATTATCGGCTTCGTCCATTTCTTCGTCATGCTTTTGACGCTGACGATCTTCGCCAATCTGAAGCAGCTCAGCCCGAGCTACCGCAAGGCCGCCGCAGATCTCGGCGCCGGGCCGATACGCACGTTCCTGCATATTATCCTGCCGCTGACGCTCCCCGGCATCATGGTCGGCGCCTTTCTCACCTTTGTGCTGTGCATCGGCGACTACATCACACCGCAGATCCTCGGCGGCAACAACGAGCTTTTGATGCCGCAGCTGGTGATGATGCAGATCGGCCGGCGTGGCGACTTTCCGCTCGCGTCGGCGCTGTCGATCATCCTGATGGCGGTCGTTACCGTCGCCTATCTCGCCTGCGCTCGCTGGCTGAAGATCGAGCGGGCCTGAGATGCGCACTCTCGTCCGCATCACGTCCTGGGTCTACGCCGCCGCCATCTATGGTTTCATCTTCCTGCCGGTCGTCGTGCTGGTGCTGTTTTCGCTGCAGGCGACGTCGTTTCCGATCCCACCCTTCACCGGGCCGTCGCTGCGCTGGTACGACGCCGTGCTCGCCGACACGCGGCTGACCTCGGCACTAATCAATTCGCTTCTAGTGGCCGCCCTCTCTTCAGCTGCCGCGGTCACGTTGGGATTTCTCTCTGCCTGGGGCTTTGCACGCTTTGCCTTGCCGGCCTCGGCCCTGCTGCGCGGGCTGATCACGCTGCCGCTGACAGTGAGCTATCTCATCATCGGCATGGGGCTGCTGGTGCTGTTCAACTGGGCCGGCTTGCCAAAATCGCTGCTTGCCGCCGGCATCGGCCATGTCGTGATCAACCTGCCGCTGTGCTTTGCCATCATCTATAGCCAGATGGGCGACCACCAGATCAACATCGAACGCGCCGCGCGCGATCTCGGCGCGCCCGAATGGAAGGTGCTGCTGCTGATCACGGTGCCTGTCATGGCGCCGGCGATCTTTGCCGGTTTCTTCCTGTCGATGACCTTTTCCTGGGACGAGTTCGTGATCTCGTTCCTGCTGACGCGCTTCGACACCACGCTGCCCGTCGAGATCTGGAACCTGCTGCGCTCAGGCCTCAATCCCAAGACCAACGCCGTCGGCTCGCTGGTCTTCGCCGTCTCCATCGTGCTGGTGGTATTGTTCGAACTGATGCTGTTGCGGAGGAAGCCGGCATGACCGTGCCTTTGGTTGACGTCCGTGCCGTCTCGCATCGTTTCGGCCAGCACATAGTGCTGAAGAATGTGTCGCTGCAAATCGAGCCGGGCAGCTACACGATCCTGCTCGGGCCGTCGGGCTCCGGCAAGACGACTCTTTTGTCCATTCTCGGCGGCTTCGTCACACCAAGCGAAGGCAAGGTGCTGATCCGCGGCGAGGACTGCACCGCCGTGCCGCCCGCCAAACGCCCGACGACGACGGTGTTCCAGGACTACGCGCTGTTTCCGCATATGAGCGTCGGCGGCAATGTCGGCTTCGGCCTGCGCATGCAAGGCGTCGAGGCCGCGACACGGACCGCGCGGGCGCGCGAGGCACTGGCGCTGGTCGGTCTGGCCACTGCCTTCGACAAGAAGCCGCACCAATTGTCCGGCGGCCAGCGGCAGCGCGTCGCATTGGCGCGGGCGCTGGTGATCGAGCCGGCAGTGCTCTTGCTCGATGAACCGCTCGGCGCGCTCGATCTCAAGCTGCGACGGCAGATGCAGGACGAGCTGAAGGCGATCCAGAAGCGCGTCGGCACTGCCTTCATCCATGTCACCCACGACCAGGAAGAAGCGATGGCGCTGGCCGACCATTGCGTGGTGATGAATGATGGCCGCATCGAGGACGAAGGACCGCCCGAGCGCGTCTATGCGCGGCCGGCAACGCGGTTTTCCGCGACCTTCATGGGCGAAAGCACGCTGATTTCGGGAGCGGTGACGGCGACGAAGGACGGAACAATCACCGTCGCAACGCAGACTGGATCGTTCTCGCTGCCCGGCACATTGCCGGCCGGGACGGCCGTCGCCCTCGCCATTCGTCCGGAGCACCTCGTTTTCGGCGCGGCCGGCGGCGCGGTAAGGCTCGGCACGGCCACGGTGAGCGACGTGGTGTTTCAAGGCAGCTTCAAGCGCGTGCTTGCTGTCTCCGAGAAAGACCCTGCGGTGCACTTCATCGCCAAAGTCCCTGCCGCATCAGCCGTTCAGCCGGGCGAAATCGTTGCGGTCTCGTGCGACACTGGCGACATCATCCTTCTGGCGGGTTGAGCCATGGGCACGCTTCCAGTCATCGACGCCCCGCAATGGTACGAAACCATCCGCATGAGCGATGGCGTGACGTTGATCCACGAACCATGGATAAAACCGTTCTTCCGCTGCAATATCTGGCATGTGCGCGGCCGCGACCGCGATCTTCTGTTCGATACCGGCCTCGGCCATTTTAGTCTCAGGCGCGACGTGCCGCTGGTGAGCGAGCGCAAGCTCATTTGCGTGGCCAGCCACACGCATTTCGACCATATCGGCTGCCACCACGAATTTCCGGACCGCTGCGTTCATCGGGCCGAAGCAGAAATCCTCGCCGATCCGCGCAACGAATGGACGGTCGCCGACCGCTATGCGAATGATGAGATGTTCGATGGCATACCGACCGGATGGGACACGGGACGCTACCATATCCTGCCGGCGCCGGCCGGCCGCCTGCTTGGAGAAGGCGACGTCGTCGATCTCGGCGATCGTGCCTTCGAGGTGATCCACACGCCGGGTCATTCGCCCGGCGGCATCGCGCTCTACGAGAGGGAGACCGGCATCCTGCTTTCCGGCGACATCATCTATGACGGGCCGCTGATCGACGATGTCTATCATTCAGCCGTCGACGACTACGTCGAAACGCTGTTGCGGATGCGCGATCTCGATGTTGCGGTGGTGCACGGTGGCCACTTCCCGAGCTTCGGCAAGGTGCGCTATCGCCAGCTTATCGACGAGTATCTCGCACAAAAGCGGCAGGCCGGCTGCCATCTGCTGCAGGCGCGATAGGCATCGGCTTCTCGTAGGACGGCTTGCCCGGTGCCTAGCGAATTCACAAAGCCCTTTGAGGGCACGGTGTGCCGGCGGCGTCGCCGCAGCGTGAAGCCGTGGGCTGGGGTCTTAAACTCGTCTCTTCGGACTGGCGCACCAGTTGGGCAAAGGCAAGCGCAAAGCTTCCCAGCATCAGGACGATGATAATCAGGCGTGTTATCGGCAATAGATCGGTCCGACTGGCTAGCCCCCGCGCCACCCATCCACTGCCGGCTAACATGATCGATCCCGCTTTACGAGAGTTTAATCCCCGTCTTAACCATCACATTCGCCTGTCACTCGACACGATGCGCGAGAACCCGACTGGCGCGCTTCACGGCGCCCGTGTCGAGGGCAGCACTTGCCTCCTTTGCAGATTTGCCCGCCCATGCTAACCCGGCGCTGGCGCGGCCCCAGCAACCGGTCGCCACCAGCCGGTCGCCACCAACCTTCGCCATTGGGGAGCCATGAGCAAAGCCGCCAACCGTTTCGCCTTCGTCTCGTCCGGCACCGCCGACGCCAATGCGGCGCTGGAGAGCCTGTCGGCGCGCTATGGCCAGGCATCCATCGAAAATGCAGAGATCGTCGTCGCCCTCGGCGGCGATGGCTTCCTGTTGCAGACGTTGCGCGAGACGATGAGCACGGGAAAAAAAGTCTACGGTATGAACCGTGGCACCATCGGATTCCTGATGAACGAGTACCGCGCCAGTGGGTTGACGGGGCGCATTGCGGCAGCCGTTGCCGAAACGATCCGTCCCTTGGAGATGCAGGCGGTGACGGCAGAAGGCGAAACGATTTCGGCGCTGGCGATCAATGAGGTTGCGCTGTGGCGGCAATCCTACCAGACGGCCAAGATCCGTATCACCGTGGACGAGCAGATGCGGCTGGAGGAATTGAACTGTGACGGCGTGATGATCGCGACGCCGGCCGGTTCGACCGCCTACAATCTGTCCGCGCACGGGCCGATTCTGCCGCTCGACGCGCCACTGCTGGCGCTGACCCCGGTCAGTCCGTTCCGCCCGCGCCGCTGGCGCGGCGCGCTGCTCTCCAACAAGGCGATCGTTCGTTTCGACATTCTGGAGCCGGAAAAGCGGCCGGTGAACGCCGCCGCCGACCACACGGAGGTGAAGGCCGTAACCTCCGTCACGGTACGGGAATCGCCAACGGCGACAGCCACGCTGCTGTTCGATCCCAACCACTCTTGGAACGAGCGTATTCTCGCCGAACAGTTCCGCTATTGAACCGGCATCGTGACAGACAGCCCGATTAAGCATCGGGATTAAGGTTACGACTTCACAATCGTGCCATTCCGCGCCCGTTTCTGTTGACAAATCGTGGGCTTGCGCCTACCTGCAATACCAATCTTGCAGGCGCGCGGCGCTTGCCGCGACTGTTTATGTTGCGCCCCCGAACCAGCCAAAGACAGCCAAACTTGTCCTCAGACGCCCAGATCGCTCAAGAAGCGTTGACCTTCGCAGACCTCGGCCTGTCGCCGAAGGTCCTTTCCGCAGTTACCGATGCCGGTTACACCGAACCGACGCCGATCCAGGCTGGCGCCATTCCGCACGCCTTGCTCGGCAAGGATGTTCTGGGCATCGCCCAAACCGGCACCGGCAAGACGGCCTCGTTCGTGCTGCCGATGCTCACCCGCCTAGAAAAAGGCCGGGCCCGGGCCCGCATGCCGCGTACGCTGATCTTGGAACCGACGCGCGAGCTTGCCGCGCAGGTCGAAGAAAACTTCGTCAAATATGGCAAGAACCACAAGCTCAACATCGCACTGTTGATCGGCGGCGTGTCCTTCGACGAGCAGGACAAGAAGCTGGAGCGCGGCGCCGACGTGCTGATCGCGACGCCCGGCCGCCTGCTCGACCACCGCGAGCGCGGAAAGCTTCTGCTCAACGGCGTCGAGATCCTCGTCATCGATGAGGCCGACCGCATGCTCGACATGGGCTTCATTCCCGACATCGAGCGTATCTGCGAGATGATCCCGTTCACGAGGCAGACGCTGTTCTTCTCAGCGACGATGCCGCCTGAGATCACCAAACTCACCGAGAAATTCCTGCACGCGCCTGTGCGCGTCGAAGTTTCGAAGGCCGCATCCGCTGCGACCAACATTATCCAGCGGCTGGTGAAATCCGGCTCGAAACCCTGGGACAAGCGCGAGACGCTGCGCAACCTGATGAAGGCCGAGGATGCCGAGCTGAAGAACGCCATCATCTTCTGCAATCGCAAGATCGAGGTTTCGGAGCTTTTCCGCTCGCTGCTGAAGTATGATTTCGACGCCGGCGCGCTGCATGGCGACATGGATCAGCGCGCGCGCATGCAGATGCTGGCCAATTTCCGTGACGGCAAATTGCGCTACCTCGTTGCATCGGACGTTGCGGCCCGCGGCCTCGACATTCCCGATGTCAGTCACGTTTTCAATTACGATGTGCCCATCCATGCCGAGGATTATGTCCACCGCATCGGCCGCACCGGCCGCGCCGGCCGCTCGGGCAAATCCTTCACCATCGCCACCAAGTCCGACACGAAATACATCGACGCGATCGAACGGCTGATCGGCAACAAGATCGAGTGGCACGACGGCGATCTGTCGACGGTCGTCGCCAGCGAGGGCGGAGAGGACGACGCTCCCCGCCGTGGCCGCGGCGCGCCGCGCCGTGCCGGCCGCAAGGACGACGACCGCAAGGACAGGGGCGAACGCAAACCGCGCGAACGCCACGCTAGGCAAAGCCACGCTAGGCAAAGCGAAGATGCAGCACCGGATACTGTGGGCGAGCCGTTGGTGGCCGAGACCGCGGTCGCCGATGCCGGCGAGCGGCGCGCGCGCAAGGAAGCGATCCGCTCGGAAAATACCGAGCGCCAAGCTTCACCCGAACGCCAACCTTCATCTGAGCGTAAGGCTTCGTCCGATCGCAATCGCAACGAACAGCGTGCGCCGGAACGTGGCGATACCAGGCCGCAGCGCGACGGCAACCGCCCTGCCCGCAATCGCCAGGAAGACAATGACGCGACCGTCGGCTTCGGCGACGACATGCCCGCTTTCATGCGCATCGTGGCCAAGGTCTGACCACACAAGAAATTCTCAAATGCCAACGAAAACGGCCCCTTGCGGGGCCGTTTTCGTGTCTGACATTTGCTTTGCTCTGGTGTGGCCCGAAAGCTGGATCTCGACGTCCCGGTTCTAGGCGCGGTCGGCCGCCGCCGCGTCTCGCCGAAGCCGATGACCACGAGGCCGTCGACCGCGTTCCGTCGCCTCGTCTGATCCGGTGCCTACAGGTTTTTGAATTCTAGGCGGGACGGCAACATATCCAGAAACGCGCGAACTTTGGCTGAAGATGATCTGCCTTCCGGCCACACGGCGTGCATCGGTACCGGCATCGGCTCGAAGTCGCTTAAAACCACCTCTAGGCGGCCATCATCCACCAAATGCCTTATCTGCCAAAGGGGCGAGTAGCCCAAACCCAATCCGTGAACTGCGGCCGCATAGATCGGTGCCATCAAATTGGATCGAAAACCGCCAGCCACTTTCACCGCCCGAGGTTTCCCCTCGATCTGAAACATCCATTCACCCGGACGCTGGTCGGAGGTTCGAACAATGCAACTGTGCTTGCTCAGTTCCAAGGGATGCGTTGGTCGGCCACGGCGTTCAAGGTAGGAAGGCGAGCCAAATACGACGCGCCGCAACGCGCCCAAGCGTCTGGCTCGCAAGCTGGAATCCGGCAAATTGCCGATCCGTATCGCGAGATCGAGGCCATCGGTCCCAAGATCAACAAACCCATCGGCGAGTTGGAGGTCAACCTCGACCTGCGGATACATCTGCATGTAGTCGGCGATGACAGGTACAACGAAATCCGGGCCGAACAGAACTGGCGCGCTCACGCGCAGAATGCCTGATGGTTCCGATCGTTGGTTGGCGGCTTGAAGCCTGGCGTCGTTTATTTCGTCGATCGCGGGTTTGATGCGGTGGAAAAATACCAATCCGGCTTCGCTTGGTGTCGAACGGCGCGTCGTCCGCTGTACAAGCTCGACCCCGACGGATTCCTCCAGCGTCGCCAAAGACCGGCTGATCGATTGCAGCGAGCGGCTCAGCCGGCGTGCGGCGGCCGTCAAGCTTCCGTGCTCGACGACTGCCATGAAAGCTTCAAAATCATCTATCCGGCTCATGATGTCCATTTCTCTCGAAAATCGAGATAAACTATCGCAGATCCAAAGAATTGTAACGCTGTTCGAGACTTTTTATTTCCCTGGAAGAAATCCCGATAAGGGCAAGCTTCGGTCGAAGGGAATTGTCATGCGAGCACTCAATCCAACCGTTCTGGTCGTGGGCGCAACAGGCCGATTTGCCGGATTAATCGTGCCTCAACTTATCCGCCGCAATGCCAGCGTTCGAGCGCTCATTCGCGACCCCGCGAACGCCGAAAAGGCCCGGAGGCTCGGGGCATCCGAGGTCGTGACCGGAGATTTGCGCAACCCTCAGAGCCTCGAAAATGCCGTCGAGGGCGTCGACGGCGTCTTTCATATCGGACCGGCTCTTGCCCCCGATGAAGCAGCCATGGGTGTTGCCATGGTCGAGGCTGCAGCACGAGCAGGCGTTCGAAAATTCGTCTTCTCGTCGGTGATCCAGCCGACCAATACGAGGCTAAAAAACCATGCGAGCAAGGTGCCGGTCGAGGATGCTCTCTACTCGACGAAGATGGAATACACCATTCTGCATCCTGCCAATTTCATGCAGAACCTCGCAGCAGCCTGGCCGTTCATCGTTAGGGACGGCGTTTTCTCGGAACCGTTTCCAAAGACGGCAAAGCTGGCGCGTGTCGATTACCGCGATGTCGCTGAAGTGGCAGCGATCGCACTGACCGAAGCGCAGCTGTCTTATGCGACCCTTGAGCTGTGCGCGGACGGTATGCATAGCCGGGAAGAGATCGTGTCAATGATCAGCGAGGAACTTGGCCGCCCGATCTCTGCTGGCGAGCCGACCTTTGGCGAGTGGGCAGCGAATACCCGCCTTCCCCACGACGACCGCCAATTGCAGCTGCTGGCTAAAGTCCATGACCACTACGCCAAATATGGTCTCGGCGGAAACAGCCTGACATTGCGTGCCGCCTTGGGCCGCGAGCCGCGTTCGCTACGAAGCTTTATCCGAGAACTGGCCCTGCAAACGGCACAGAACGCCTGATCGCGCTCACGCATTTTCCGACTGGGAGACTTCCATGCAAGCATCACCGCAAAAGAAGACGTTGAAGCTGAGAAAACTGCCACCTTCCTACAGTGCTGTGGTCATGCCGTTCGTTCTTTCAATTCTCATGACCTGCATCATCTCGGCGGTTTCGACGGCGATCGGCACGGGCTGGACTAGCGGTTTCGTAGCGACCTGGTCATACGCATGGGGCGTATCATGGCTTGTTGCGTTTCCGAGCCTGCTGATTGTCCTTCCGATCGTGCGTCGGATCGTTGCGGCAATTGTCGATCAGCCGGTCCGACCCTAATCCAAACAGAAACGGCCCCTTGCGGGGCCGTCTTCATGTTCGATGCCGGCTTGCTCAGGTGAGCGGTGAAAGCTGGATCTCGACGCGGCGGTTCTGGGCGCGGCCGTCGGCCGTTGCGTTGGAAGCGATCGGACGCGTCTTGCCGAAGCCGGTGACGGCGAAGCGGCGAGAATCGACGCCCTGCCCTGACAGATAGTTGGCGACGGCCAGCGCGCGGCGCTGCGACAGGTCGAAATTATGTTGGTCGCCACCGGTAGAGTCGGTGTGGCCGAACACGTCGACCGTGGTCTGCCGGAACTTGTTCAGCACAAGTGCGACCGAATTCAACACCTGATAGAAGCCGGGCTTCACCGCGTCCTGGTCAACGTTGAAGGTGATGTCGGACGGCATGTTGAGAATGATCTGGTCGCCGGTGCGGGTAACGCTGACGCCGGTACCCTGAAGCTGCCGTCGCAGTTCGGCCTCGTTCTGGTCCATGTGCGCGCCGATGGCGCCGCCGGCGAGCGCGCCGACGCCAGCCCCGATCAGCGCATTACGGCGATCGTTGCCGCCGGCAAGCAGGCCGAGCCCAGCACCCGCCAGTGCGCCGATGCCGGCGCCGGCCGCAGTATTGGAAACCTTCTGCTCTCCGGTATACGGATCGGTGGTGGTGCAGGCGCTCACGAGTACAGCCGTCGCCACGGCGACGAGCACAGTCTTTTTCATTGGGTAGTCCCTCTTCAAACCGCGGCCACGCCGACGGCGCGCCATATCAGCCCTTCCGGGTTCGTTGTAACATGAAATGCGGCGAAAAGCGGAACGGGAAAAGCGGCTGGCTATGGCTTTTCCCGGTCAATTCCACAGCCGCGATGTTGCGCGATTTCGATCGGCTACCAGAGATTCTTGCCGTCGATGACGACGACCTCGATCTGGCCGAGGTCAAAGTCGTCGAACAGGCGCGAGTTCACGCTGATCTTCGGGTTGTCGAAGTCCGGCTTGCCGGTCGACCAGTCCGGGGTTTCGGTGAAAGTGCCGCAGCCGCAGGTGGCGCAGAAGCCGTGTTTGATCGTTTTCGACCCCCACCGGTAGAACGAGACATTCTTGAGCGGGCTGGTGAGCTTGAATTGCGACGGCGTGTAATAGGCCCACAACGAGCCGCGCTTCGAGCAGAAGGAGCAGGTGCATTGCGTCACCGTTTGCGGCGCCTCCGAAACCTCGAATGTCGTCGCTCTGCAGTGGCAGCTTGCCTTTATGGTCATGAACGACTTCCTCACGATTGCCTACCGTCTGCGCGACAAGGCAAAGACGCTTCTGACAACCGTCTGTCAGCAGGCCCGCTTGCCTGCGTCAGACGCTTAGTGCTTCAATCTTTTTTGATGCAAGTCGTCATCCCAAAACCGCTGCGCACCCTCGGGTCAGGCCCGTGGGCAAGCTTTTGGGCGACATGCACTAAAACGATGACGGCGGCACGAACAGGCAGATGGTCTTTCCATCATTGGCGCCGGCAACCGAGCACCAGTGATATTCGCCATCGGGCGAATTCTTGATCCGTGTGTCGGTGTAGGCCACGACCTCGCCTGTCCCCTTGATGACGTAGCCCTCCGGGCGCTCGCTGATCGACGTTTGCGAGACCGCGCGGCAATCATAGCCCGAGCAGCAGGAGAAAGGGTAACTCCAGCCTTGCGGCTTCGCCGCGGTCGGCTTGGCGTCATGCGCCAGAGCGGGTGCTGCAAATGTCACGATGGCGGCCGTCACAGCCACCACCGCGATGATTGAATTCAGGAGGCGGCGCGCCGTGTTGACGGCTGAGGCCGGTCGGGTTGTGAAAGCAGGCATGGGCGCAATTCCTATCGACGGTTGTCAAGCGTTTCGCTTGCCCGTTCCCGGAACGTGTCTTCCCAGTGGCCGGATCGTCAGGTCGCAGATACGCCGCGTCCGGCCATAAATGCTTTTTTCCCCCAGCCTTCGAATGCTGGGCTGATTCCTTTGTTGGCGCAAGAAAATTGCTGTGCAAGCTGAGCGCCGACATCTGCAGCCGGAACCAGACTGCCGGGGTCGACGAGAGTGACTTCATCAACCCCGGCAGACGGGATCGCAGATAACGAGATTCAGCTCGCAGTGGTTCCTGGCTAGGCGCCCGCAGGCCGGCAGAATCTACCCCTGAAGTAGAAGTCGTTCTGAAAAATCGATGAAAAAACAACGCTATAAAGCGACCGCTCAATTAGAGTGAGAGCCTGTTACTCTAGCGTGATGTTGCTTGCTGCTTTGACGTCGGAGCTTCAGTCGATATCGGCAACCATTTCGCCGGCGCCGCCCTCGATGCGCTGCGACAGCGAGGCCTCCATGAAATCGTCGAGGTCCCCGTCCAGCACGCTTGACGGGCTTGTGCTCTCGACGCCTGTGCGCAGATCCTTCACCAGCTGGTAGGGCTGCAGCACGTAGGAGCGGATCTGGTGGCCCCAGCCGATATCGCTCTTCGACGCTTCGGTGGCGTTCGCCACCGCCTCGCGCTTTTTCAGCTCTTCCTCGTAGAGCCGCGAGCGCAGCATCTCCCAGGCCTTCGCCTTGTTCTTGTGCTGGGAGCGCTCGGCTTGGCAGGCGACCGCAATGCCGGTGGCGAGATGGGTGATGCGGACCGCCGAATCGGTGGTGTTGACGTGCTGGCCGCCCGACCCGGACGACCGATAGGTGTCGATGCGGACATCCGATTCGGATACGTCGATCTCGATCGTGTCGTCGATCACGGGATAGACCCAGACGCTGGCGAAGGACGTGTGACGGCGCGCATTGCTGTCATAAGGCGAAATACGCACGAGACGGTGGACGCCGGATTCCGTCTTCAGCCAACCATAGGCATTGTGGCCCTTGATCAGCAGCGTAGCGGACTTGATGCCGGCCTCTTCGCCGTCATGGACTTCCAGCACCTCGACCTTGAAGCGGCGGCGCTCGGCCCAACGCGTGTACATGCGCAGAAGCATCGAGGCCCAGTCCTGGCTTTCGGTGCCGCCGGCGCCGGCATGGACTTCGAGATAGCTGTCGTTGGCGTCCGCCTCGCCAGAAAGCAGCGTCTCGATCTGGCGGGCCTTTGCCTCGCCGCGCATCGAGCGGATCGCCGCTTCCGCCTCGGCGACGACGCTCTCGTCGCCCTCCTCCTGGCCAAGCTCGATCAGGCCGATATTGTCTTCCAGCGCCTGGGTGAGGCCTTTGACCGCGGCGATCCCGTCCTCGAGCCCCTGACGCTCACGCATCAGCTTCTGCGCCTCCAGCGGCTCGTTCCAGAGGCTCGAATCCTCGGCTCGCACATTCAGGTATTCAAGCCGCTTTATAGCTTGATCCCAGTCAAAGATGCCTCCTCAGCAGGGTTATCGCCTGCCTGATCTCATCGACAATATTCTGCGTTTCCGCGCGCATGGCTGGCCGTTCTGTCCTGTTCTGAAATGATGCCCGTTAACTGAAAATAGCGCTCGGGGTTGGCGCGATACATAGGGACGGCACTGCCGCCTGTAAAGCGGAATGGCCGGCTAGACCATGATCGCGAAAAGCGAAAAGCGGTTTTCCGAAAAGATCATGGTCAAACAAGAAGAGGTCCGGCCCAACCGCATGTTGCGGCTGTCAATAGAGCCCGCCACCGCCGGACTGGATGGCCTGGTTGGCCTGAGGCGACAGCGATCCGCCGGAGGCCTTGCTGTCCGCATCCATGCCGATCACCCAATAGCTGTCGGCGGGGCCGGTGCCCGGCTTGAAGGCTTCGATAAAGGCGCCGGCGTCGCCTGGGTTGGCCCGCATGCCGGTCTTGCGATTGATGGCGATCAGCTTCATGCCTTCGGGGACCTTGAAATCGACGTTGGGCGTGCCGTCCAGCGCCACGCGCATGAAGTCCTTGAAGATCGGCGCGGCGAGGCCGCCGCCGGTCGCGCCCTTGCCAAGACCTTTCGGCTGATCGTAGCCCATGTAAAGCCCGACAACGAGATTGGGCGTGTAGCCGATGAACCAGGTATCCTTCTCGTCGTTTGTCGTTCCGGTCTTGCCGGCGATGTGGCGGCCGAGTTCGGCGACGGTGGCGCCGGTACCGCGCTCGACGACGCCCTCCATCATCGAGGTGATCTGATAGGCGGTCATCGGATCGAGCACCTGCTCGGAATTGTCGACCAGTTCCGGCTCAGGCTGGTTCTGCCATTCGGCGGCGTTGCAGTTTTCGCAGCCGCGTTCGTCCTGCCTGTACACCGTCTTGCCGTAGCGATCCTGGATGCGGTCGATCAGCGTCGGCTTGATCGACTTGCCGCCGTTGGCCATGATCGAATAAGCCGACACCATGCGCATCACGGTCGTCTCGCCCGACCCCAGCGCCATCGGCAGATATTGCGCCAGACGATCATAGACGCCGAAGCGCTCGGCATATTCAGCGACCAGCTTCATGCCCATGTCGTTGGCAAGGCGCACAGTCATCAGATTGCGCGACCTCTCGATGCCGGACCGCAAGGTCGCCGGGCCAGCTGTCCTTCCATCGTAGTTCTTCGGCGTCCAGGTCGTGTTGCCGCTCTTGATGGTGATCGGCCCGTCCATGATCACCGAAGCCGGCGTATAGCCATTGTCGAGGGCGGCCGCATAGACGATCGGCTTGAACGACGAACCCGGCTGCCGCATGGCCTGCGTGGCACGGTTGAATTCGGATTGCGCGTAGGAGAACCCGCCGACCATGGCCAGAACACGGCCGGTATGCGGATCCATGGCGATCAAGCCGCCTTCCACTTCGGGCGCCTGGCGCAGGATATAGGCCCCGTCCGTACCCTCTTTCTTCTGCACGAAGATGACGTCGCCCGGCTTCAGCACATCCGCCGGCGACTTGGCCTTGACGGTCTTGCCGTCGACTACATGACGCATGGCGAAGCTCATGTCCTCGCGGCTGACGGTGCCTTCGATGCGATCCTTGACGAGTTCGCCCGAGATCTGCCGCGTCGGCCGAAGGCCGATGGACAGGCCGCTCTCAGAGCTGTCGAGCACGACGGCGAGCGACCATTCGGGCACGTCGTCAAGTCCCTTGACTTCGCTCAAAGGCACGCCCCAGTCGCCGGATACGCTGATGGTCTTCACCGGCCCGCGATAGCCGCGCAGCGTATCGAACTTCATCAGGCCGTTCTGCATGGCTTTGCGGGCGATGAGCTGCATCTTGGGATCGAGCGTCGTGCGGACGGACAGGCCACCCTCGTAGAGTGCATTCTCGCCGTAGCGTGCGCTGATCTGGCGACGCACTTCCTCGGTGAAGTATTCGCCGGCGAACAGATAAGTGCCGGTCCGGCGCGGTGTGACGCCGAGCGGCTCGGCTTTGGCCTTCGCGCCTTCCTCCTGCGTGACGTAGCTGTTGTCGACCATCTGGTCGATGACCCAGTTGCGGCGTTCGATGGCACGGTCGGCATATTTAAAGGGATGATAGTTGGAGGGTCCCTTCGGCAAAGCCGCCAGATAGGCAGCCTCCGCCACGGTGAGTTCATTCACCGCCTTGTCGAAATAGGTAAGTGCCGCGCCGGCAACGCCATAGGCACCAAGCCCGAAGAAAATCTCGTTGAGGTAGAGTTCGAGAATGCGGTCCTTCGAATAGGCCTGCTCGATGCGGAAGGCGAGGATCATCTCCTTGATCTTGCGCTCGTAGGTCTGGTCCGAGGACAACAGGAAGTTTTTCGCCACCTGCTGGGTGATCGTCGAAGCGCCGACCTGGCGCTTGCCCGAGCCGAAATTCTGCAGATTGACCATGATTGCGCGGCCAAGGCCGGTCATATCGATGCCGGGATGATTGTAGAAGTTCTTGTCCTCGGCAGACAGGAAGGCCGCCTTGACACGATCCGGCACCGCCTGGATCGGCAAATACAGACGCCGCTCGCGCGCATATTCGGCCATCAGCGCACCATCGGACGCGTGGATGCGGGTCGTCACCGGCGGTTCATACTTGGCCAAGACCTCGTAGTCGGGCAGATCCTTAGACAAGTGGCTGATATAGATCGCCACGCCCGCCGCGACCAAAAGGGCCAACGCCGTGCCGATGCCGAAAAAATAGCCAATGAGACGAATCATGCCCGCTCCAGTCCTTGGTTCGGGAATCTCCTAAACGAAGCCGCCTTTCGCGCAAGCTTTCGAGACGATCCCGACCGGTAATCGAAAACCCATGTCGCCACCATGTGGGTAAAATACGGCAGCATGGGATTTCGGCTTCGAATGGCGGAAATAAAAGCGCCGGGTGTTGTCGTCGTGCAACGCTGCCTGTGGTTGTGGGCGACGGCGGGCATCTCAGCCTCCGGTTCCTGCTCCGGCCCTGGCTGAAGCGAACAGAGCGATGGCATTGGTTATGCTCTGGGCTGCCTTGCCGCGCCAATCCGGGCTGAGCAGTTGCGCCTCGTCCTTGGCGTTCGAGAGATAGCCGAGTTCGACGAGCACGGAGGGGACATCCGGCGCCTTCAACACCTTGAAGCTGGCCGAACGCTGCGGATTGTTGATCAGGCCGACGCTGGTGGAAAGCTGGCCGACCAAAGTGTGGGCGAAACTCATCGAAAAGCTGTGCGTCTCGCGGCGGATCAGGTCGATCAGGATGTCGGTCACTTCCTTGTTGTCGTCCTTGATTTCCATGCCGGCGAATTGGTCGGAAAGGTTTTCACGGTCGGCAAGCGCCTGCGCCTCGGGATCGGAAGCCTTATCGGAGACCGTGTAGACGGTTGCGCCGCGAATGCCTTTGACCCTGATCGTGTCGGCGTGGATCGAAATGAGCAGATCGGCCTCGTGCTGGCGGGCGATGCGCACGCGATCGTCCAGCCGCAGGAATTGGTCCGTCTCGCGTGTCAGGAACACGTCATATTTGTCGGCTGCCGCAAGCCTGGCGCGCAGTTCGTTGGCGAAGGCCAGCGTGACGTCCTTCTCGACCGTGCCGTTCATGCCCTCGGCGCCGCCGTCGATGCCGCCATGGCCTGGATCGATGACGACGGTGAAGCGATGGCCTGGATTGGAGACCGGCCCGGTGCCGATCCTGCCGCCCTTGTCGGAGGAAACCGTCGAGCCCGTGGTCAGCGCCTGATTGGCAAGAGCAGCGTCGAATTCCCGCGCGGACGCCGCCGACATGTCGATGGCGATGCGGTAACCGGTGCCGTCTTCATTCTTGAGCACGTCGAGCCTGTCGACGGCGAACGGCCCCTTGCCGGTGAGAATCAGCCGCGATACCCCCTCGCCGAGATCGCCGTAGCGCACGCCCCTGACCAAGCCGCGCGCTTTCAGATCCTTGGCTTTGATGGCAAATTTCGTGCTTGGCAGGTCGATGACCAGACGGTGGGGACCGCGCAGCAGGAACCATTTGACGTCGGGCTCGCGGTCGAAATTCATGACGATGCGCATCTTGGTGGCGTCGCCCGCCATTTTGTAGCTCGTCGCAGCAAGCGACGCCTCGGCAGCAAAGGAAACCGGCGAAAAGGCCAGGCAAGCGATAACCAGCAACAGCAGGCAAGCAACGGGCAAGCAGGCAGCGTAGAAGAAAATGCCTCCGGCACGACTGCCCTTGTGCGTGAAGACTGCCAGTCCCATCTTTATTCCAGTCGCTCCGGTTTGGCGCCAGGCGCCCAATCTTGCTTGTCGGAGTGTCGGCGTCTTGTCGAAATGCCGGTTAGGCCGTGAACTCGATTAACGATTGGTATCCAGAGAAGGTTAACCAAGCCTTTTCATCCAAAGGCTTAAAGCGTGCTTCCGTTGCGGAACTGCTTTTTGCCGGCATCGGAAATCGGGGTTGCCTTCCAACCCGCCAAATCATAAAAGCGATGGTGGATCACTGCAATCCTGGAACCGTCCTTCTCCGCAGCTTCCTGCTACAGGTCAGATGAACGACGGCTCCTTTCGCTTCAGGCGAAAAAGGCATCAGGTGGTCGCGACGAATTTCGCAGGTGCGAGCCCGTGGCGGGGGAAACGCCTGCGTGAGGAAAACGGCCGGGATTGTCCCGCGCCGGCTCTGTACGAGCAAACAAGCTGGTCCGGTTTTTCCGGGCTTTGGTTCAAAAAGGTTCTGCTGGTTACGATGGCTTCAAGCGCAATCATGGAAAGGTCCGCAGCAAACCGCGCCATTATGGCTGCGGGCGGCACCGTCATGGCGCTCAGGCCGCGGCCGGCGGACGTTCAATTGCCCGGCACCCATGTTCATCCACACTCACAGCGGCGGGCTTTGCCCCGCAAGCTGCGGCTGACGGCTGCCGGGGGGAAACGAAATAATGCCCAACAAGATGCTGATAGACGCCTCCCACCCGGAGGAAACACGTGTTGTCGTCGTTCGCGGTAACCGTATTGAAGAATTCGACTTTGAATCCCAGGACAAGAAGCAGCTCAAAGGAAATATCTACCTCGCCCGCGTAACCCGCGTCGAACCCTCGCTTCAGGCAGCCTTTGTCGAATATGGCGGCAACCGTCACGGTTTCCTCGCCTTCAGTGAAATTCATCCCGATTACTACCAGATTCCGGTCGCCGACCGTCAGGCGCTGCTGCGCGCGGAAGCGCAGGAGGCCGAAGACGAGGACGACGAGGACGGCGAAGGCGACGACCGCCAGAGCCGCGATCGCGGCCGGCGCGGACGCCGGCGCGGCGGCAAGAGCCGCGACCGCGGCGAACACAAGCGTGATGCAGGTGCGGCCGACGAGGATTCTGCCGGTTCTGCCGATTCCCCCGATTCCAATGAGAGCGGCGAACTCAACGAGAACGGCGGCGATGCGCTCGCGGAGAGCGGCGATGCCGTTTCCGAAAATGCGAACACTGCATCCGAGACTTCCGAACATCGCGAGGATATCGCCAGTCACGGTGAAGCCAGCCATAGCGAGGCGCATCATGATGAGACGTCTCATGATGAAACTGGGCCTTCCGAAGGCGGTCCAAACTCCATCGCCGCCAGCATCGAAGCGGATGTAATTTCCGAAGCCGTGCCGCAGCCGGACTCGGTCGGCGAAGCCACGTCCACCGACAACGATCGCGGCATGCTTGAAGAGGTGCATTCCTCCCATTCGGATGACCACGAGGTCGAATCGGTCGGCGCCGAGGATGCTCTGGAAGAAGCGCGCAACCGCCGCAAGCCGGTGCGCCGCCAATACAAGATCCAGGAAGTGATCAAGCGCCGGCAGATCCTTCTGGTGCAGGTCGTCAAGGAAGAACGCGGCAACAAGGGTGCGGCGCTCACCACCTACCTGTCGCTCGCCGGCCGCTATTCGGTGCTGATGCCCAACACGGCGCGCGGCGGCGGCATTTCGCGCAAGATCACCAACGCACAGGACCGCAAGCGCTTGAAAGAGGTCGTCGCCGACCTCGAAGTGCCGCAGGGCATGGGGGTCATCCTGCGTACGGCCGGCGAAAGCCGCACCAAGGCCGAGATCAAGCGCGATTACGAATATCTGATGCGGCTTTGGGAAAACGTCCGCAATCTGACGCTGCAGTCCACGGCCCCTGCCCTGGTCTACGAGGAAGGCAGCCTGATCAAGCGCTCGGTGCGCGACCTCTACAACAAGGACATCGACGAGATCCTGGTCTCCGGCGAAGAAGGCTATCGCGAGGCCAAGGACTTCATGCGCATGCTGATGCCGAGCCACGCCAAGGTGGTGCAGCCGTTCCGCGACACCACGCCGATCTTCGTGCGCAACGGCATCGAGGCGCAGCTCGACCGCATGCTGCAGCCGCAGGTGACGCTGAAGAGCGGCGGCTACATCATTATCAACCAGACCGAAGCGCTGGTCGCCATCGACGTCAACTCGGGCCGCTCCACCAAGGAGCACTCGATCGAGGACACAGCGCTTCACACCAATCTGGAGGCGGCCGAGGAAGTCGCGCGGCAGCTGAGGCTACGCGATCTCGCCGGCCTGATCGTCATCGACTTCATCGACATGGAGGAGAACCGCAACAATCGCTCCGTCGAGAAGCGGCTGAAGGATCATCTCAAGAACGATCGCGCCCGCATCCAGGTCGGCCGCATCTCGCATTTCGGCCTGATGGAGATGTCGCGCCAGCGCATCCGTGCCAGCGTGCTGGAATCGACCATGAAGCCTTGCCCGCATTGCGGCGGCACCGGCCATGTCAGGTCCGATTCGTCTGTCGCGCTGATGGTGGTGCGGGCGATCGAGGAATTCCTGCTCAAGGATTCGCGCAGCCACATCACGGTGCGGACGCCGGCGGCGACCGCGCTCTACGTGCTCAACCACAAGCGCGGCACGCTGGTGGAACTCGAAAGCCGCTTCGGCCTGACCATCACCGTCGAAGCCGACGATACGGTCGGCGCCCAGCATTATGCGATCTTCCGCGGCGCGCTGGCGGAAAAGCCTGAAGGCTTCGTTGAGATGCGCACCTTGCCCGCCTATGTCGAGCCGGAAGAGCCTGCGGACGAAATCGTCATTGACGAGGAGGACGAGGCTGTTGCACCGGCGGAGCAACCGCGCCAAGCCCAGCAGCCGCAGCAGCCAAGGCCAAGCGAGGACGGCGAAGGCCGCGACCGCAAGCGCCGCAAGCGCCGGAGACGGCGCGGTGGCAAGGATCGCGACCGCGAGCATGGCGCCCCAGTGGAAGGTGCGCCCCTCTCGGCCACTGCCGATGGCGTGTCCGAAGCCACGGACGATGAAGGCGCCGAAGCGGCCCACGAAGAGCAGGTCGGCGTCACCGAGGCCGTGGAAGCGTCGGATGACGGTCAAGGGCCGGACGACGGTCAGGGCAAGAAGCGCCGGCGCGGCAAGCGTGGCGGCAAGCGCAATCGCCGTGAAGACGGCGAAGGCGAGATCGAGGCAGGCACTGCCGAGGCGGCTGACGGCCTCGCAGGCGAAGTCCCGGATGCTGTGGCCGTCTCCAGCGGGCCGCTAGCCGCAACGCCGGTTGAAGAGCCGGCGGATCTTGCTCCGGCCAACGACGACGTGCCGAGCGCCGAGAAGCCGAAGAAGCCACGCCGCGCTGCCAAGCCGAAGAAGGCCGCGGCGGACGTCGTCGCCGAGGCGCCGCCTGCCGAAGACTCCGCCGAGGCTCCCGCAGCTGTTTCCGAAGAAACAGCCGTGGCCGCCCTCGACGAAAAGCCGAAGGTCCGCCCATCGCGACGCAAGCCTGTACCGGTAGATGCTCCGGTTGAGCCTATCGTGTCCTCGACCGTTGCCGATGAGGCAAAGACCGAGGACAAGCCGAAGCGTGCCGGCTGGTGGCAGAAGAAAGGTTTCTTTTAAGCTTTTCAGTTGCTTAGTATGATCTCTTAATCAAATTAATCCCGCGCCGTCCAAAGACGGCGCGGGATTTCTCTTGTTCGGCGTTTCCGTGAAACGATGAACCGCTCTATGGCGCGAAGACCGACCAGTTCATCATCTTCGCCAGCCGTTCCAGCGCGACCGAGCCCAGCCTGGAATTGCCGTTGGCGTTGAGGCCGGGGGACCATACGGCAAGTGACGCCACGCCCGGCACGATCGCCAAGATGCCGCCGCCGACGCCGCTCTTGCCGGGAATGCCGACGCGGAAGGCGAAATCACCTGAGCCGTCATAGTGACCGCAGGTCAGCATCATCGCGCCAATGCGGCGGGCGCGCTCGGCAGACACGACGGAATGGCCGGTCGCTGGGTTGTTACCACCATTGGCGAGGAAGCGACCGGCCACAGCCAATTGCCGGCAGCTCATGGCGATGGCGCAATGGTGGAAATAGACGCCTAGCGCCAAATCCGGCGCGTGGTTGAGATTGCCGAATGATTTCATGTAGTTGGCAAGCGCTAAATTGCGAAAGCCGGTAGCGCGTTCCGAAGCGGCGACCTCGCGGTCGATGATAATGGTCTCGTCGTCGGCCAGGAACTGGATGAAGCGCAGGATCTCGCCGATCGCCTCGCGCGGCTGATGGCCGGCGAGCAGAATGTCGGAAATGACGATGGCGCCGGCATTGATGAACGGATTGCGCGGAATGCCGTTCTCATGCTCGAGCTGGACGATCGAGTTGAACGGATTGCCCGAAGGCTCGCGTCCGACGCGCTGCCACAGCGCATCGCCGACATTGCCGAGCGCCAAAGTCAGCGTGAACACCTTGGAAATGCTCTGGATCGAAAACGGCTCATCGGCGTCGCCCGCCACCAGCACGCGACCGTCATTGGTCACGGCGGCAATGCCGAACTTCTTCGGGTCGACCTTGCCGAGTTGCGGAATGTAGGTCGCGACGTCGCCGCGATCCGTGCGCTCCGCCATCTCGGCGGCAATTTCGGTCAAAGCCTGTTCGAGTTCCGGCATTGGCGCTACTTCAGCCAGCGTTCGATGCGCATCATCGCCTCGGCCATCTCATCGTGGCTGCCGGCATAGGAAAAGCGCATGGTTCGATGGCCTTGAAGCGGATCGAAATCACGGCCGGGCGTCGCCGCGACATGCGCCTCGGCCAGCATTTTGCGCGCGAAGGCCATGCTGTCGTTGGTGTGCCTGGTGACATCGCAGAAGGCGTAGAAGGCGCCGTCCATCGGTGCGGCCAGCGTGAAGCCGAGTTCGGGTAGCCGTTTCATCAAAAGCTCGCGATTCCAAGCGTAGCGCGCCTTCACCGCCTCAAGCTCCTGCGTCGCCTCGAACGCCTCGATCGCGGCGATCTGAGACAGTTCCGGCGGCGAGATGTAGAGGCTCTGGGCGATGCGCTCAACCGGCCGCACCAATTGTTCCGGCAGCACCATCCAGCCGATGCGCCAACCGGTCATGCAGTAATATTTCGAGAAGGAATTGATCACCGTGACATCGGGGTCATAGGCAAGCGCTGTGGTGTCCGGCGCAGCGTAAGCCAGCCGGTGATAGATCTCGTCGGAGATCACGGCGATGCCGAGCTCTTTCGCCGTCGTCACCAGCGCCGACAGCTCGTCGGCCGGTATGATCGCGCCGGTCGGGTTGGCCGGGCTGGCGAACAACACGCCCTTCAGCTGCTTTTCGCGATGCGCGGCTTTCAGATGTCCGGCGTGGAGATAGGCATCACCGTTGAGCTCGATCTCGACGATCTCGATGCCGAGCGTCGCCATGATATTGCGATAGGCCGGATAGCCGGGTGCGCCGATGGCGACACGGTCGCCTGGATCAAACATCGCCAGAAAGGCCAGGTTGAAGGCGGCCGACGATCCGGTGGTGACGGCGATCCGGCTTGGCGAGACGTCAAGCCCGTAGTGGTCGGCATAATGCTGCGCGATCGCCTCGCGCAGGCCCGCAAGGCCCAACGCATCGGTGTAGCCGATGCGCCCCATTTTCAACGCGTTCCTCGCCGCTTCCCTGACACCGGCCGGCGCCGGATCGGACGGCTGGCCTACGGCCATGGAAACAACCGGTACGCCCTTGGCCTTTAGCCGATTCGCTTCCGCCAGAATGTCCATGGCGTGGAACGGCTCGACTTCGCCGCGACGCGAAAGCGATACAACCATTTGACTTCATTCCTTATCAGCCCCTGGGGTCGGCCCTTTGGGGGTCGGCTTTGGGTTGACCTTGCCGGCTGCCGGCGCCGAGCTTTGGTGTCCAGCGCCGCACAAATGCCCGATTGATGTGAGGATCACAAGTTCAGTAAAGTTTCAGCGCCGACTTTTCATCCTTCGCCCGCTCGTCTACCAGTGGACCTGCCATGTTGAGCCGACCCAAATCGACGATTGCCAGGGCATCGCGCGTCTTCGCCACGTTTTCGCTTGCCGCGACCGTCGCTGTGACCAGCACGGTCAGCGCCTTCGCGCAAAACGTGCCGGTGGTGCGAGATGCCGAGATCGAAGCGCTGGTGCGCGACTATGCGCGGCCGATCTTCAAGGCCGCGGGCCTGCCGGAAGACGGCGTCGACATCGTGCTGGTCAATGACCAGAGTTTTAATGCCTTCGTTGCCGGACCTCGCCTGTTCATCAACACCGGCGCCCTGATGTCGGCGGAGACACCCAACGAGATCATCGGCGTCATCGCCCACGAAGCCGGCCACATTGCCGGCGGGCACCAGCAGAAATTGCGCAACCAGCTCGAACGCGCCAAGACAATGGCCATTATCGCGACGCTGCTTGGCGCCGGTGCCATCGTCGCCGGCGCCACCTCCAAAAGCCGAGGCCTTGCCGGCGCCGGCATGGGAGTTGCGGCTGGCGGCGGCGAGATGGCGCAGCGCAGTATTCTCGCCTATCAGCGCACCGAAGAAATGACCGCCGACCGCTCGGCGATAACCTATCTCAATGCCACAGGCCAGTCAGGCATGGGCATGCTGAAGACCTTCGGTCGCTTCCAGAGTGCGCTCTCGCTGTCGGGAGCGCAGGTCGATCCCTACCGGATCAGCCATCCGCTGCCGCGGGAACGCATCGCCAATCTCGAAGTGCTGGTCAAGCAGAGCCCCTATGTCGACAAAATCAATCCGCCGGCATTGCAGCAGCGGCACGACATGATGCGCATCAAGATCGCCGCCTACATGGAAGGTCAGGCCGCCGCATCGCGGCTGATGCGCAAGAACCCGGGCAGCCTCGCCTCGCAATATGGCGATGCGCAAACGGCCTATCTCTACGGCAATCTGGCCAAGGCGCTGGCCAAGACCAACGCGCTGATCAAGGCACAGCCGAAGAACCCCTATTTCCAGGAGTTGCGCGGCGACATCTTGATGAAGGCGAACAAGCCGAGGGATGCCGCCGAAGCCTTCGCCAAGGCGGTCAGCCTCGATCCGGCGCGATCCGGGCTGCTGCCGGTCTCCTACGGCCAGGCGCTGATGGCCGTCGGCACGCCCGATTCCCTGGAGAAAGCAGTGGTGCAGATCAACAAAGGCCTCGGGCGCGACCGGGAAAACGCGGTCGGATACCGCTATCTGGCGCAGGCTTATGGCGAGCTCGGCAAAATCCCGGCCGCGGACCTTGCGACCGCGGAAGGCCATTTCTATTCCGGCGCCTACAAGGATGCCAAAATCTTCGCAATGCGTGCGCAGATGAAAATGAGACGCGGCGAGCCGGGCTGGATCCGCGCTCAGGACATCATAAACTACGCACCGTCAGGCAAGAAAAAGTGAACATTCCGGCCGTGCGCGGCGACATATAGTGGATCAATCGGGTCACACCAATCGGGCCGGAACCAGGCGAAGGATTTAGGGACCATGAACAAGGGAATTCTGCTGGGCACCACCGGAGTGGCGGTCGCTCTCGCCATGCTGGGTTTCGGGTTCGTGACCGGAAGCCCGCAAACGGCAAACGCCGATACCGCGCAGATCGCCCAGACGGCGCCCGCCGACACCAAGATCGACCGGGCCGAAGTCGAGGGCATTATCCGCGACTATCTCCTGAAGAACCCGGAAGTGCTGTTGGAGGCTCAGGAAGCGCTCGAGGCCAAGCAAAAGGAGGCGCAGCGCGTCGCCAGTCTCGCCATCATCCAAAATGCCAAGGACCAGATCTTCAACTCGGCCTTCGACGGCGTCGTCGGCAATCCGAACGGCAAGGTCACCATCGTCGAGTTCTACGATTACAATTGCGGCTACTGCAAACGCGCCATGGAGGACATGCAGACGCTGACGACAGCCGATTCGGACCTGCGCTTCGTGCTCAAGGAGTTCCCGATCCTAGGCCCGGATTCGCAGAAGGCGAGCGTCGTCTCGATGGCCTTCCACCTGATGATGCCGGAGAAATACGGAGCGTTCCACAACGCGCTGCTCGGCGCCCAGGGACGCGCCACCGAAGCGGCGGCCATCAAGGTAGCGCTTTCGCTCGGCGCCGACGAGGCGACGCTGCGCGAGAAGATGAAGGACCCGTCGATCGCCGAGGCCCTTTCCAAGACCTATGACCTTGCCAACAAGCTGGCCATCACCGGAACGCCCTCCTATGTGGTCGGCAATGAGGTGGTGTTCGGGGCGCTCGGGCAAGAAGTATTGGCGGAGAAGATCGAGGCGGCCAAGGCCGCACTCTGATCGACCGCTGGTTTTCGGCGCAGGCGATTTTCCGCCTGTTGTGGACAGCGAAAGAACCCACTTGCGCTCTTTTCGCAGGCGTCTAAGCCCATTATAGAGGCCCAGTGCGCCGGCTGATGCCGGCGCTGATGTGGTGGATTTGAAGTTCCTGCTCCTTTCGTGGCACCGGCGTTCAGGAACTTCAAATCCACCACATCACAAATGTATAAATTGCCAGTGTGGCTAGCCACACTGGGAAAGGTCGGCGTTTTGAAAACGGTTTTCGTCTTGAACGGTCCCAACCTCAACGCGCTCGGCAAGCGCGAGCCGGGCATCTATGGCGGCAAGACGCTTGCCGCGATCGCCGACGATTGCAAACAGGCAGGCGCGACACTTGGGCTCGAGATCGATTTCCGTCAGTCGAACCATGAGGGCGACCTCGTCGACTGGATCCAGGAAGCCGCCGACAAGGCTGTCGGCATCGTCATCAATCCAGGCGCCTACAGCCACACCTCGATCGCAATTCACGATGCCATCCGCTCCATAGCGCCGTTGCCCGTCGTCGAAGTTCATCTCTCCAACATCCATGCGCGGGAATCATTTCGCCACGTCTCCATGGTCTCGCCGGTCGCCGTCGGCGTGATCTGCGGGTTCGGGCCGCTCGGCTACACGCTGGCGCTGCAGGCGGTGGCCGCACGCCTATGACCGGCCAACAAACAGAAGGCTCGAAAATGTCGATAAAGAAGAACGGTGTTGACCAGCAGCTTATTCGCGATCTGGCGGGCATACTGAACGACACCAACCTCACCGAGATCGAGGTCGAGCTGGGCGATTTGAAGGTGCGCGTGTCGCGACAGGCGCCGGCCGTCCATGCGGTCGCCGCACCGCAGCCCGTCTATGCGCCGCCGGCAGCGCAGCCGGCGGCCGCAACCGCGCCGGCAGCGGCCGAGATATCCAAGAACGCGGTCGCCTCGCCCATGGTCGGCACCGCCTACCTGGCGCCGTCGCCCGACGCCAAGGCGTTCATCGAGGTCGGCCAGCAGGTCAAGGAAGGCCAGACGCTGCTGATCATCGAAGCGATGAAGACGATGAACCAGATCCCCTCGCCCCGCGCCGGCACGGTGACGGCGATCCTGTTCGAGGATGCGCAGCCGGTCGAATATGGCATGCCGCTCGTCGTGATCGAATAGAGCCGGGAACAGCCGAAACATGTTCCAGAAAATCCTCATCGCCAATCGCGGCGAAATCGCACTGAGGGTGCTGCGCGCCTGCAAGGAGCTCGGTATCCAGACCGTAGTGGTGCATTCGACCGCCGATGCCGATGCCATGCATGTCCGGCTCGCCGACGAGAGCGTCTGCATCGGGCCGCCGCCGTCGCGCGACAGCTATCTCAACATCCACCAGATCGTCGCAGCCTGCGAGATCACCGGCGCCGACGCTGTGCATCCAGGCTACGGCTTCCTGTCGGAGAATGCCAAATTCGCCGATATCCTCGCCGCCCACAACATCACCTTCATCGGCCCGTCCGGCGACCACATCCGCATCATGGGCGACAAGATCGAGGCAAAGCGCACCGCAAAGCGCCTTGGGATTCCGGTGGTGCCCGGCTCCGACGGCGCGGTCACCGAGGAAAAGGAAGCCAGACGCATCGCCGCCGAGATCGGCTATCCCGTGATCATCAAGGCGTCGGCCGGCGGCGGCGGACGCGGCATGAAGGTGGCGCGTAGCGAGGCCGATCTTGAAGTCGCGCTGCAGACGGCGCGCTCGGAAGCCGGGGCCGCTTTTGGCGACGACGCCGTCTACATCGAGAAATATCTCGAAAAGCCGCGCCACATCGAGGTGCAGGTGTTCGGCGACGGCGCCGGCCGCGGCGTGCATTTCGGCGAACGCGACTGTTCGCTGCAGCGCCGTCACCAGAAGGTCTGGGAAGAAGCGCCCTCGCCGGCGCTCAATGCCGAGGAGCGTGCGCATATCGGCGGCGTCTGCGCCAAGGCGATCGCCGATCTCGGCTACTCCGGCGCCGGCACCATCGAATTCCTCTACGAGAACGGCGAATTCTACTTCATCGAGATGAACACGCGCCTGCAGGTCGAGCATCCGGTGACGGAGGCGATCACCGGCATCGACCTCGTGCATGAGCAGATCCGCGTCGCCTCGGGCGGCGGGCTTTCGGTGCGCCAGGAAGATATCCGCTTTCAGGGCCACGCCATCGAATGCCGCATCAATGCCGAGGATCCGCGCACCTTCACCCCGTCACCCGGCACGATCACCCATTTCCACACGCCGGGCGGCCTCGGCATCCGCGTCGATTCCGGCGTCTATTCCGGCTACAAGATCCCGCCTTATTACGACAGCCTGATCGGCAAGCTGATCGTGCATGGCCGCAACCGGGTCGAATGCATGATGCGGCTGCGGCGGGCGCTTGACGAATTCGTCGTCGACGGCATCAAGACGACGCTGCCGCTGTTTCGTGATCTCGTCGGCAATGCCGATATCGCCAATGGCGAGTATGACATCCACTGGCTGGAAAAATATCTGGCCAAAGAGGATTAGGTCGCGAACTTATAGATTATGATGCCGCGATGACCCGTCCTTACGCGCCAGGCTATCGCATCCCGACCGACCTGTTGCTCAAGGCCTACGCCTCGGGCGTCTTTCCGATGGCCGAAAGTGCCACCGATCCCGAAGTGTTCTGGGTGCGGCCGGAGACGCGCGGCATCATCCCGCTCGATGGTTTTCACACACCAAAGAGCCTGAGCAAGGCGATCCGGAAAAAGCAGTTCGACATCCGTTTCGATTTCGACTTCGAGGCGACCATCGATGGCTGCGCCGAGAGGCGCGAAGAACGTCGGTCGACCTGGATCAATGCGCCGATCCGCGAGGCCTATGTCGAACTTCATCGGATGGGTCATTGCCATTCGGTTGAAGCCTGGCGCGAGGACCGGCTGGTCGGCGGCCTCTATGGCGTGTCGCTCGGCCGGGTGTTCTTCGGCGAAAGCATGTTCGCCAGGGAAACCGACGCGTCGAAGATCTGCCTTGTGCATCTGGTCGAGCGCCTGAAGGAACGCCACTTTGCGCTGCTCGACACGCAGTTCACCACCGACCACCTCAAACGCTTCGGGGCGGTCGACGTCCCCAGGGGCAAGTACGAGAAGATGCTGGCTGACGCGCTGAAGGGCGAAGCGGTCTTCTTTCCCTGACGACCCGTCTTTCCCTGACGACCGTCCAGTCAGTCTTTTGCCGCAACTTCCAGCGGCGTCTGTGCGTGGAACATCATCTTCCAGCCATTGACGCGATGGACATAGCCGGTGCTGACCAGCGCCGCATAAGGCTCGCCATTCTCGCGAGTGGCATGGGCCTCATAGGTCAGCATGACAATGTCGCTACCCGGCTCGATGATGCCCTTGAGGTCGATGTCGAGATCGCGCCAGCGGTTCGGGTCCGTCGCGGTTTCGGCCAGATCGGCGTTGCTCATCGCCTGCGCCATCTGTGGGAACGCCACCAGGCATTCGGTGTCGGCATTGGCTTTGAAATAGGCTGCGTCGCCGGTCCAGAACCCTTTTTCGAGTTCGAGAAGTTCGCCTTTGTTGGCCATCATGGGAACGTCCTCCGCACGTGCCCTAACGCGCGGCTGGCAGGGCAGTTCCGAAAGGACGCAGCGCTCTAATTGGTTTTGGCCGCGTCGGGTGCCGGCACGTCCGACTTCTGCTTGCAGCCCTTCAGCCAGACGTCGTAGACGGCGTGCTCGACGGCATTGAGGCCGGGACTTTCGGCAAACATCCAGCCGGTGAAGATGCGGCGGATCTTGCGATCCAGCGTGATTTCGTCGACTTCGACGAAGGAATCGGTCTTCGGCTCTTCGGTTTGCGGCCGCGAATAGCAGATGCGCGGCGTTACCTGCAAAGCACCGAACTGCACCGTTTCGTCGATATAGACATCGAAGGTGATGATGCGGCCGGTGATCTTGTCGATGCCGGCAAATTCGGCGACGGGATTGGTGATGCGTTCTGGTGCCGCCGGCGTCGCCGGCGCCACGGTCGCATCCGGTTCCACTGTCGCATCCGGGTCCACTGGCGCCTCCGGCTCCATCGGCGCCCCCGGTTCCATTGGCGGCTCCAGTTCCATCGGTGCCCCCGGTTCCACTGGCGCCTCCAGCGTCTGTGCGGCGGCGATGGCGCAAGCGACAAAAGCGGCGACCGCCGTCAGTCCGCCCATCGAAATTCGGCTGAAAATGCTCATGCAAGGATCCGGTGGTTTGCGCCCGGGGTGATTCTGTCGCGCCCAAGGCTAGTCGCTGCTGTCAGATCGGCAAGCAGCTAAACGCCAATTGTGGCGATAAAGGACCGAACCGCGCCTGGCGAGCGGTTACGACCCCGGCGTCCAGGCGTCGTAATCGCCGGTCACCTGCGGGCGGTGCTGATTGCTGAGTATGGAGCCCTTGGGGCGATAGGCCGCGGCACTTCCGGTGAGGTTCGGCTGATGCGGCTTCTGCCAGTCGCGTGGCTTGTAGGTGTCGCTCGGCGGCGCGGCATCGACGCGGTGATGCATCCAGCCATGCCAACCGGGCGGAATCATCGAGGCTTCCGAATAGTCGCGATAGATGACCCAGCGGCGGGTGCGGCCTTCCGAATCGACGCCGCCCTCGTAGTAGACGTTGCCAGCCTCGTCCTGCCCGACTTTCTTGCCATGCCGCCAGGTATGGAAGCGCGTTCCCAGCGTCTGGCTGTTCCACCATGTGAAAAACTGCAGAAGGAAAGTCTTCATCCAAATCCTCGTGACAAGCTCTCGCGGCGGCGACACCTGTTTCCTGCTTATGGCGTCAGGCCCTCGCCAAGGCAAGAGTTTTGCCGCACCAGCCGCTCAAATGGTTGTCAGAACCCGATGCAGGCCTTTGCGCTGCCGAGGGTGCCTTGCCAAGACTGCCTCGTCTTTCTAAAGCTCTGCGCATCCTATGCAGATACCAGCCTGATTGACGGTTGAGGGAGGTAAAGATGGCCCCGGACGCATCCGACCCTGAGCTGCGGATCAGTGCCAGCTCCATCCGCCTGCGCAAGGGCGGCGTGCCGGTCGTCTGCCTCACCGCCTATACCTACCCCGTCGCGCGCCTGCTCGACGATCATGTCGACCTGCTTCTGGTCGGCGACAGCGTCGCCATGGTTCTCCATGGCCACAAGACCACGCTGGGCGCCTCGCTGGAGATGATGATCGCCCATGGCCAAGCCGTAATGCGGGGTTCAGCCAGGGCCTGCGTGGTGGTCGACATGCCGGCCGGAAGCTACGAGGCAACGCCGCGCCAAGCCGTTGCCTCGGCGCGGCGGATCGTTGGCGAAACCGGTTGCCAGGCCGTCAAGCTGGAGGGCGGCGTCACAGTTGCCCGGCAGATCGCGGCGATCGTCGCCGCCGGCATTCCGGTCATGGGCCATATCGGATTGCTGCCGCAATCGGTGGAAAGCGACGGCGGCTACAGGATCAAGGGCCGCAGCGACGAGAATGTGGCAGCACTTTTTCGCGATGCGGACGCTGTGGAAAAGGCCGGCGCGTTTTCCGTGGTCATCGAAGGCACCGTCGAGACCGTCGCCGCCGACCTCACCCGGCACATTTCCATTCCAACCATCGGCATCGGCGCCAGCGGCGACTGCGACGGCCAGATCCTGGTCATCGACGACATGGTCGGCCTGACTGTCGACCGCGTGCCGAAATTCGTCAAGCAATATGCCGACCTGCGCAGCGCCATATCGCATGCGGCAGCCAGCTATGCAGCGGAGGTGCGAAGTCGGACTTTTCCCGGCCCGGGCCACGTCTTTTCCGCCGCAGCCGACAAGAACAAAGCATGAGCCGGCCCCGCGTCGTCGACAGCGTCGCCACCCTTCGCGGGCAAATCCGTGACTGGCGCCGCGATGGTTTCAGCGTTGCCATGGTGCCGACCATGGGTGCGTTGCATGACGGCCATATCTCGCTGGTGGAGATCGCGCTGGCAAAGGCCGATCGCTGTGTGGTTTCGATCTTCGTCAACCCGACGCAGTTCGCGCCGAGCGAAGACCTCGACAAATATCCGCGCCAGCTCGCCCGCGATCTCGACCGGCTCGCCGAAGCCGGCGCACAACTCGTCTTCACCCCTGATGTTGCGGAGATGTATCCGGCCGGCTTCGCCACAAAGATCTCGGTCGGCGGACCAGCCGCCGGGCTGGAATCGGATTTCCGGCCGACCTTCTTCGACGGCGTCGCGACGGTCGTGGCTAAGCTCTTACTGCAGGCGTTGCCCGATTACGCGGTCTTCGGTGAAAAAGACTACCAGCAGCTTTGCGTTGTCAGGCAGCTCTGCCGCGACCTCGATCTGCCGGTGGAAATCGTCGGCGCGCCAACGGTACGCGACGCGCATGGCCTCGCCATGTCGTCACGCAACGCCTATCTCGGCCAAGCCGAGCTCGAGGTGGCGCGCCAGCTCAACGTCATTTTGCGCCGGGCAGCAGTGGCACTTGCGGCAGGCAGCGACGAAGGCAGCGCAACCGCCGAGGCCAGCCGCGCGCTTGTCGAGGCCGGCTTCGACAAAGTCGACTATGTCGCAGCGCGCGAGAGCCGGACCCTCGCCCCCTGGCGGCCAAACCGTGACGGCCGCCTGCTCGCAGCCGCTTGGCTGGGCAAGACCCGGCTGATCGACAATGTGGAAGTTCCCTCCACCTAAAGCGCGACGCGACTAAGGAATTCGCGGCCTCATTTCCAAAATCCGCAGCACCAGGCCGACTTCGTTACAATTCGGCCAAAATCATGGTGCGGTCCTGCGCGCTCCAGGAGCGCTGCATCAGCTCGGCTGGAATGACAATGATTTCTGGCGCGGATCCTCAATCTTGATACCGGCACATGTCGAGCGGCTGCTCCCCTATCTGTTTCTGCTTGCATTGATCTGCATTGCGGTCGCCTTCCGGCCGCTTCTGCCTGTCGATGAAACACGATATCTCAGCGTCACCTGGGAGATGTATCTGAGCGGGCAGATCTTCGTTCCGACGATGAATTTCGCGCCCTATCTGCAAAAGCCGCCGCTGCTGTTCTGGCTTATCGATCTGGCCTGGAACATTTTCGGCGCAAGCCGGATTGCGGCGATGCTCGTTATCTTCGTTTCGTCGTCGCTCGTCATCTGGCTGACGACGCGTCTGGCAAAAACCCTCTTTCCCGAACGCGACGACATTGTAAGCCGAGTCCCCTGGCTGGTCGCGGGAAGCACCATCTTCGTCGTTTATTCGACACTGATCCTGTTCGACATGCTGCTGACGGTCTTCGTGCTCGCCGCACTTTTGTCGTTGCTTGCCTTTGCCAGGAGCGGCAACCGCCGGCACGCGGTCCTAGCGGGATTGTTCATCGGACTGGGTGTTTTGACGAAAGGTCCGGTGGTGCTCATCCATGTCGGCGCCCCCATCCTGCTCTATCCGCTCTGGCGCGATCGGCAAGCCGGGCTGGCGACGCCGAAATTCTTCGCCGGGGCCGGTCTGGCAATTCTCGCTGCATTGATCCCAGTGGCGATCTGGTTGGTGCCTGCGACGATCCTGACGAAAGGCGACTTCGTCTACGACCTTGTCTGGAACCAATCGGCAGGGCGTGTCACCGGCAATCTGCACAACTCCCACGGCCGGCCGTTCTATTTCTATGTCGTGCTGATGCCGATCATGCTTTTACCGTGGATCTTCATACCCGAAACATGGCGGCTGAAGCTGGGCGCCCGCATACGTGGCTTGATCGACACGAGGTCGCCGGACCTGCGCGCGTTGCGCCTGCTGTCGTTCTCGTTCGTCGCGGTTTTACTGGTTTTCAGCGCGATATCCGGCAAGCAGCCTCACTATATGGTGCCGGTGTTGCCATTTGTGGCCATCCTGTTCGGGTACTTCATGGCGGAAATCCCACTAATGCGGCTCAGAAACTCGGCCTTCGTCCTGCTTGCCATTTTCGGCGTCGGCCATGCCGTAGCATCAGTGACGGTTTTCAAGCGCGAGGACCTCATGCCGCTGGCCAACTTCATCGACGCGCGAAAGGATGCGGACTGGGCTGTCGCCTTCGATTACCAGGACGAGGTCGGCTTCCTTGCCCGGTTGCAGAAGCCGTTTGAGAGCACCGACAATCCCGAGGAATGGCTTCGCTCCCATCCTGGCGGCTATGTCGTCGACAAATCCAAGGACCCTTTGATGTCGGAGCAAGCTGCTTTCCGCGCTCGCGTGGAACGGGGCTATCTTGTCGTCCTCAAGGAAGGACATTGACGGCGTGGCTACCGCAACCGACCGGCGCTGCCAGTGCACGCAACCGACTGCGACGTGTGCGGCAGAGAAATCTATCCGATCGTCTTCTCGAAAATCAGCGCTGGCAACCCTGAACCGCCGCCGCAGTCAGCGGTGGTGCCGGCGGGCAAAAACCCTTTCGAGCGGTAGAAGGCGACGGCCGGAGCGTTTGCCTCTTCCACTTCGACACGCAGCGTTCGCGCCTCCGGAAAGCTGGCTTCGACCTCTTCCAGCAACACCTGGCCGATGCCTTGCCTCTGGCAGGCCGGATGCACGTACAGCTGGTTCAGCATGACGATTTTCGCGTCCGTGGTGGCTGCGGCAAAAGCCATGCCGCCGATCCGCTTGCCGTCGTCCGCGACCAGGAATTCGGAATTCGGCCGCGTCAGCCGCGCTCTGAGCGAGGCGATCGAATGCCATTCATCAGTGATCTCGGTGACTTTGTCAGCGCCATAGATGCTGTCATAGGTGGCGTGCCAGGTTTCGACCAGCAACGCGCGGACCGCGGCAAGATCGCGCTCGCCAGCGGTGCGGACGAACATCATTCTATTCGATCCCGAGCTTGGCCTTGACGAGGTCGTTGACCGCCTGCGGGTTAGCCTTGCCGCCTGTCGCCTTCATCACCTGACCGACGAACCAGCCGGCCATGGTCGGCTTGGCGCGCGCCTGTTCGACCTTGTCCGGATTGGCCGATATCACCTCGTCGACCGCCCTCTCGATGGCGCCGGTGTCCGTGACCTGTTTCATGCCGCGGCTTTCGACCAGCTGGCGCGGATCGCCACCCTCGTTCCAGACGATCTCGAACAGGTCCTTGGCGATCTTGCCGGAGATGGTGCCCTCCTTGATCAGGTCGATGACCGCGCCGAGCTGATCGGGCGAAACCGGAGCATTTTCAATACCCTTTCCGGCCTTGTTCAACGCACCGAGCAGATCGTTGATGACCCAATTGGCGGCGAGCTTGCCGTCGCGACCAGCAGCCACCTTCTCGAAATAGTCGGCGACCGCCTTTTCCGAAACCAGGATCGAGGCGTCATAGGTCGACAAGCCAAGCGAGGAGATTAGCCGCGCTTTCTTGGCGTCGGGCAGTTCAGGCAGGTCCTTTGCCAGCGCGTCGACATAGGCCTGGTCGAATTCCAGCGGCAGAAGGTCGGGATCCGGGAAATAGCGATAGTCGTGCGCTTCTTCTTTGGAACGCATCGAGCGCGTCTCGCCCTTGTTGGGGTCGAACAGCCGCGTTTCCTGGTCGATCTTGCCGCCGTCCTCCAGGATGGCGATCTGGCGACGCGCCTCGTAGTCGATCGCTTGGCCGATGAAGCGGATTGAGTTGACGTTCTTGATCTCGCAGCGCGTACCGAATTCGCCGCCGGGCCTGCGCACCGAAACGTTGACGTCGGCGCGCAGCGAACCCTCGTCCATATTGCCGTCGCAAGTGCCGAGATAGCGAACGATGGTGCGCAGCTTGGTCACATAGGCCTTGGCCTCGTCGGCGGAGCGCATGTCGGGCTTGGAGACGATCTCCATCAGCGCCACGCCGGAGCGGTTGAGATCGACATAGGACATGGTCGCATGCTGGTCGTGCATCGACTTACCGGCATCCTGCTCCAGATGCAGGCGCTCGATGCCGACCTCGATATCTTCGAATTCGCCCTGCCGGTCCGGGCCGACGGAGACAATCACCTTGCCCTCGCCAACGATCGGCTGCTTGAACTGCGATATCTGATATCCCTGCGGCAGATCGGGATAGAAATAGTTTTTCCGGTCGAAGACCGACTTGTGGTTGATCTCGGCTTTCAGCCCGAGGCCGGTGCGGATCGCCTGCTTGACGCATTCCTCGTTGATCACCGGCAGCATACCCGGCATCGCCGCATCGACCAGGCTGACATTTGCGTTCGGCGGCGCGCCGAAAGCCGTCGAGGCGCCGGAGAACAGCTTTGCCTCCGAAGTCACCTGCGCGTGGACCTCAAGTCCGATGATGATCTCCCAGTCGCCGGTTGCGCCTGATATCAGGCGCTTGGCGTCGGGCGTGCGGGTATCGATGAGGGTCATAGTAGCCTGCAGTATCGCATTTATGGATCGCTCGTTTCGCATAAATAGCACACGAAACGCGTTGGCCTTGGCTAGTGCAAACCGTTCCGCGAGACAAGCGCAAAGCCGCGGGCTGGCCTTTTCCGCTGCTTTCGCCTATATGCCGCTCATCCTAATGGAGAGTGGATGTCCACTTACGCTCAGTCCCGGTAAGGCCCTGACCTCTCAGTGAGGCAGGGCAGAAGACCTGAAACCCCGTGCTGCGAACTCTCGCGGCGGCGGCTTTTTTCGTTTTCCCGGGAATTCTATCACATGGACATTTCGCGCACTGAACAGCGCATCCTGCATCTGCTTGCGCAGGGCGGGCGCATCGAAATCGAAAAGAACGAGAAGAAGCGGATCGCCTCCGTCAAATGCCTGACCCGCGATGGCTGGCACTATCCTGGCGTCGATCTCGATCTGTTTCGCAAACTGAAGCGGAAGAGAGCGGTCTCCTCGGCGGGTGGCGGACCTTACCGCATTACCCGACGCGGGCTCGAACTCGTCCGTGCCGAACTCGACAACAGGTGATGGGCAAGTCCGCCGGCCGGTATAGCGGTCGGCGGTTCCTTGCCGACGATCTCAGGCCGTCGCGATGTAGGCCCTGATCTCGGCGGCCTCGCGCTCGACATCCTCAATGCGCCGCTTGACCACGTCGCCAATGGAGACGATGCCGTCGAGCAGGCCGTCCTTTTCCACCGGCAGATGGCGGAAACGGCCGCTCGTCATGATCTCCATGACCTCGTTGACGGTGTGGTTCTCATTGCAGATCTTCACCTTGGGCGTCATTGCCGAACGTACCGCAATGTCCAGTGCGGCGGCTCCTTCCCTGGCGAGGACCCGCACGACGTCGCGCTCGGAAAGAATGCCGACGATCTTGTGATCGCCATTGGTGATGACCAGCGCGCCGATCCTGTGTTCGGCCAGGATGCGAATGGCCTCGCTCAGCTTTTCGTTCGGCCCGAGCGTCAACACGTCATGGCCTTTCTGCTCGAGAATTGCCTTAACAGTCATGGCGTCCTCCTCAGTTTTACTTGCCGGTTCCTGCCCTGACCGGCTTTCCTTCTGCGCATGACCCCGAAAATCAGCCTCGATTGTCGGAAAGGATCATGCGCCGCAAATCAAAGTTCTACAGCGTCCTTGCGCCCAAGAGGACACGCGGCGCTGTGGGAAACATCGTGCGCCGCGATCGATTGCATTTCAAGTGCGGCGTCTCAATGCGCATCGCATGTCGTTGTCCCAAAACCGCTACGCACTTTTGGGCGACATGCTTTAGGCCGTGGACTCTTCCGCCTGCCGCCGCCGATCGAAGGCGCGCAGGCCGAAGAAGCCGGCGACAAAACCGCCAATATGGGCCTCCCAGGCGATCTGGCTGTCGATGCCAGGCGCAAAGGCAACGAGGCCGGTAACGAGATTGATCACCATCCAGATGGCGAGAAAAGTCATAACCCCGCGCGAGCGGAACACTGCCGCCATTGGCATTGGCGCGCCGGCGAAGGCGGCTTTGCCGGACGAGCGGTCGATGCGGAAACCAAAGCGGGCAGCTGCCCCCATCATGCCAGAAATCGCTCCCGATGCGCCGACCAGCGGCGCCTGGCCGAGCGGATGCACGGCCCAGAACAGCACAACCGCCGCCAGCCCCGTCGCCGCGAAGAACAGGCTGAACCGAAGCGCGCCGAAGCGGTTTGCCAGCGGCGAGCCGAACGCCGCCAGCCAGACCATGTTGATGGCAAGGTGAGCAAAGCCGCCATGCAGGAAGGCATAGGTGAAGGGGCTCGAAAACGCATAGAAGTCGAGGTCGAAGCGACCGGAATAGCGGATCGGAATGAAAGCGGTCCGGATCAGCAGGGAGAAATCCTGGTCATCGGTAAGCCAGTAGAACCGGATCAGGTGAACGACGACGCAGACCCCGATAATCGCCAGAACAATGGGCGGCATGTTGAATACCGGCTCGCGGCGCCGTTCCGGCTCGCGGCTGACTGGCCCGCCCTCGCCCTGTTCGGTTCCCGATGGGCTTTCTGGTTCGCTCATGTGGCTAGCACTCGGTCCTGCTTCGACTTGGCGAGCATCTAGGCCATGGCCAACCGAATCACAAAGGGCGAATCGACGCGAGAACGAAATGGGCGCGAATCAAAAAGAAGCCGTCCAAGGTTGCCCTTGAACGGCTGGTCGAGCCCCCGTGCTCCCCAAACTCTTGACTGAAATGCTGCCGATCGCTGCAAAACGACCGTTTCTGGAGTGGTTTTAGCGTGCCACGGGCTTGAGCGAGGTGCAACGTAAACCATTTGTTAACCTTAACGGCCCCGACCCGTGAACAAGTGTTAACGATGCTGGCACGCATCCTGCTCCGCAACGCATGTAGGTCATCGGAGGGCGCCCTTCTGTTCACCGATGGGACAGCAGACGACAGATTGCGCGGAGCAGCATAGCATGAACCAGAACGGATCGATCACGCTGTTCCATTATTGGAACCGGCTGCGTGGTGGGCGCCCTGCCCCGAAGCGTTCGGAAATCGAACCAGCCGACATCAAGTCGCTACTGGCCGACACATTTATCCTGGAAAAGGATACGCGCGGCGAAGCGGTATTCCGGCTCGCCGGCACCAGGCTCTGCGCGGTCTATGGTCGTGAACTCAAAGGCTTTTCCTTCCCGTCGCTGTGGCGCGAGAAGGACCAGCGGCTTGTCTCAAAACTGATCCACGGCGTCCTCGACCAGAAATCCGTAGTGCTCATCACCTATGAAGGTTTCAGCCGCAACGAGCGTTCCGGCAAATTCGAGTTGCTTGCCCTGCCGCTCGACGGCGGCGTCGAAAATCCGCGCTGCCTCGGCGTGATAAGCGCCGCTGAAAAGCCCTTCTGGCTGGGTGCGGATCCAATCGCCGACGCCTTGATCGATTCGATCCGCGTCGTCGATCCGGAAAACGAACCGATGCTGCTGAAGAACCGGCCGGCCATCGACGTTCCCTCGCTTGTCCCGTCGGAACTCGATCCGCCTGAAACGATTTCGGCGCTCGGCCAGGCGCGCCGCATCCGTCATCTGGTCGTGTTCGACGGCGGCCGCGAGGAATAATCCCGAACGCTAAAGTAGCGGCGACCGACTTTCCCCTTTGTTAACCTGACTTGCTATAGTTTTCCGTTGAGGTTCCTTGCATCAACGCGTGGAATGCCAGACGGGGTGTAGGCGTCATGAGGTCAGCGGCGGTCGACACCGCGCCGTCCCAAGCTGAAAGGCGTAACTTTCAGCGCGTCGGCGTGAAGATCTATGGGCGCTTCATGCTGGAGGATCGCACCGAACATCCGTGCCAGGTGGTCGACATGTCACCGGGCGATGTCGCGCTTCGCACCGAACGCATCGGCATGCCGGGCGAGAAAGTCATCGCCTATATCGACCACATCGGCCGCATCGAAGGCGTCGTCACCCGCATCTTGCAGGATGGCTTTGCGATGACTGTCATCGCGTCGGAACGCAAGAAGGACAAGCTTGCCGCGCAGTTGACCTGGCTTGCCAACAAGCACGAGCTCGATCTGCCGGAAGATCGCCGTCATGAGCGCGTGGCGCCGCGCAACCCGACCAGCGTGCTTCAGCTCGCCGATGGGCGCGAGTACCAATGCCGCATCATCGACCTGTCGCTTTCGGGCGCGGCGGTCGAGATCGACGTCAAGCCGGCAATCGGCATTCAGGTCACGCTGGGCACCATGCACGGACAGGTGGTGCGCCATTTCGAGGACGGCGTCGCCATCGAGTTCGCCGTCATCCAGCGGCCCGAAACACTCGATTCCGAATTCAACGCATCCGGAACCTGACAGACGACAGATTGCGCAGTCGAACCGGCCCATTTTCCAGGGCAGTCGATTTAGACAAATGATGGCGTCCGATCCGTATAAAGGCGATCGATTGTCAATGTCGGCGCCCTCCTCATCTGGCTGCCGCCATCTTCTCCCCGTAAATGGGGAGAAGGACGCCTTCATTGAAAATTCGCCAATCATCAGCGTTTCTGGGAGGGCGCCAAGGTTGCGACCAGCCCCTTCTCACCGTAAACGGGGAGAAGATGCCGGCAGGCAGATGAGGGGCAGCGCAAGCCTGAGCGATTGCCCGGCCATTTTCAGACGGATTTTTGTCGACCCGACGCGGCTCCGCTGAAACGCGTCAACAATTTTGTACTGAAATGATTCAAATTTTATGTTTATTCTATTGGCGTTTTACTTAATATCTACTTCGAGCTTTTGCGTCGAATAAATTCAATCGTGTCATTGTCTCCTCAAACGGGGAGACTGGACGATGAAGAAGACGAGGGGCAAGCTGTTGCTCTTGGCGATGGCGATGCAGCTTACCGCCTGGGGAACGGCGTACGCAGCGGGACCAGCCTTCATGCACACCGGCAGCCGCACCACACAGCCGGTCGGCCATTACGAATTCTGCCAGAAGATTCCGCAGGAATGCAATCAGCGCACGCCGAAGCAGGCGCCGGTCGAGCTGACCCGCAAATTGTGGGCGAAGATCGTCAGCATCAACAATTCGGTCAACACCAGGATCATGCCGCGCACCGACATGGAACTGTGGGGCAAGGAAGAAGTCTGGTCCTATCCCAACAGCGGCTTCGGCGACTGCGAGGACTATGCGCTGGAAAAGCGCCGCGCGTTGATGAACATCGGCATACCGGCCGGGGACCTGCTGATGACGGTTGCGCGCCAGCCGAATGGAGACGGCCACGCGGTGCTGACCGTGCGCACCAGCCTCGGAGAGTTCATCCTCGACAATCTCGAGACCAAGGTGCTGTCCTGGACCAACACCGACTACACCTACCTGAAGCGCCAATCGAGCCAGAATTCGGGCGCTTGGGTAACGATCAACGACGGCCGCTCCGACGCGGTCGCCAGCGTCCGCTAAGGACGCGACGCAAAAACCCGGTCGAGTCCCCACCCTCCCCGTCCCCAACGACCGGGTTTTAGGAGCCGGCCCCGTCCCCGGGCCGGCTCCACCTTTTCTGACCGTCTTAGTCCGGCAGGCCCGCCTTGCGAAGGCCTTCGATATATCTGCTGCGATCGTCAGGCCGATGAAACGGCGGCAGCACCTCGCCGAGATTCGATAGCCGCAACGTAGGATCGAGTTCGCGCAGGCGAGCCATCATCTTCTCGGCCTCCGAAAGCCGACCGGCTAAGACGCAACTTGCCGTCGCCACACGCGTCGCACTCGCGTAGTTTGGTTGCGAGCGCAAAGACCTTTTCGCCCACTCAGCAGCATCGTTGTAGCGCCCGGCACAAAAGTGAGCGAGCGCGGTGCAAAATTCCCAAACAAAAAAGCGAGGATCGAACGGACTGAGGCGCATTGCCTGCGCGGCGCGCTCGACCGCTTTCTCCGGCTCACCTAAGCACGCTTGAACCCAGGCGCTGTAACCCCACGCCGCAGCCAAGTTCGGGTTCAGGCCAAGCGCACGTTCGATGCAAGCCGCGCTTTCCTCCACATCGCCGCCTACATAGCCGAGCACGTATCCGCCGTACGAAAGGGCAATTGCATCGTCCCACCCAAGTTCGATCGCTCTCTTTGCCAGTCGGGTCGCCTCGGCAGTCTCTTCTGAGCGATCGATCATCCAGCGGTTGCTCTTTCGCGCCGCATAGCAGCGCGCCGCCCGGGCATAGGCGGCAGCGAACACCGGGTCACAGCCGATCGCCTTCATGAAGAACCGCAGAGCGTCATCCATGGTTTCCTTGGTGTTGACCGCTCGGTCGTGGGACGCCAACCCGCGCAGATAATAGTCGTAGGCGTTGAGGTCCTCAGTCGGCTTGCGCTTGGCGCGCTCAATTTCCGCCTCCTCGACCTTTGGAGTGATCGCGCCGACTATGCTCGAGGCGATCTGGTCCTGAAAATCAAAAACCTCGGCTAGAGTGCCTTCAAAACGGTCAGCCCACAGGTGGAGGCCGCTCGAAGCGTCGAGGAGTTGTCCGGTGATGCGCAGGCGCTCACCCGCTTTCCGCACACTTCCCTCGACGATATAGCGGACGCCCAACTCCAGCCCGATCTGCTTGATGTCGACAGCCCGTTCCCTATACGTGAAGCTCGAGTTCCGGGAGATGACGAACAAATGACGGAATTGAGCCAGGACGGTGATAATGTCCTCGACAATGCCATCGGCAAAATAGTCCTGCGTTGGATCGCCGCTCAGATTTTGAAACGGCAACACTGCCACCGACGGTCTATCATCGTGTCCCGTCGGGACTGCCAGCACAGGCGCCGGCGCCGCAACGCCAGAGCTTGGCCCCGGCTGCTGATGTCCAGTTCGTTCGCGGGACTGTAACGAAGCCGCCAGTGAGCTCGTCTGCGCCTCCGGCTCGGCATCCAGCTGCTTTTTCAGAACCGTCCGACAGAGCTCGAACTGGCGCAAGGCGGCGTTTTCGTGACCGCGATGAGCATGGATCCGGATCAGCGCCCGATGCGCGGCCTCCGCGGTAGGATCTGAGGCGAGCAATCTCTCGGCGAGCCCTTCGCAGGCAGTCTCTTCAGCCGAGCCGGGTATGGGCAGCGCGAGGCTCAGCCGATCCACCAACTGCAGCGCCTTGCGCTGATACCTGTTCAGATAGGGTCCAAACCACTCATCCAGTTCCTCAGGAATGGCTTCCCCGGCAAGCACGCCACCACGGTAGAGATCGGCAGCGAAGGCGAGATCGGCCGCTCGGCCCTCCTCCAGTTTCCGGTCGAAGATCGAAATGTCCGCTTCATCCGGACCGGCAATCAGCGCGACGGCTTCCTGATCCCCATCGATGTAGATGGTGGCATCTTTGCTGGTCGGGAACGAGCGCCTGATATCGACCAGCGCTTGCCGCAAACTATTGCGGGCCTGGCCATTGCCTCGTCCTGGCCAAAAGGCTTCGGAGAGCTGCTCGCGACGATGGCCGCGGCGGCCCGCCAGCACCAGGGCGGCAAAAAGAAGCGAAGTCTTGCGCGTGGCGAAACGGACGGGCCGGCGCTCCGGAGAAGTAACCTCGAGGCCGCCCAACAACCTGATGCGCAAAGATCGTCTCCAGACTTTGATCGCCGCGGCAGAATAGCATTTCGGTAGATGGATTTAACACCGATTTAACGGCGGCTCGTCGGGCTTTTCCGTTTTTTTCACGCACAACCGAACAGCCCGAAAACACCGGCGTGACACGCTCCCATCCGCAAATCTCGAAATGGGAGACTAAAAATGGCTCACACTGAAACTCGCGCGTCGAAAAGACAATTGTTTGTATCCGGCCTGAAAAGTGTAGCAATCGCCGCCTTAAGGGATTGGTGGCGGAGCGTCGCAAGACGCAGGGCACTAGCCGAATTGACGCCCGATCAACTGAACGACATCGGTCATCCGGAGGCCCATCGACCCGTGCTCAACATCAAGGCAGGTCTGATCACGAAGTTGATGTCGATGCGGTAAATTCAGCGCACCACTGCGCAGCATATCCACGACCGACCGCTATGCCTTCTTCAGCCCCGCCTTGAAGCGTTTGCCGTTGGCGACGTAGTGCGCGGCCGAAGCGCGCAACCCGGCGACCGCGGCATCGTCCAGCGCACGCATCAAACGCGCGGGCGAGCCGATGATCAGCGAATTGTCAGGAAATTCCTTGCCTTCCGTGACCAGGGCGCCGGCGCCGACCAGCGAATTCTTGCCGATCTTCGCGCCGTTCAGCACGATCGCGCCCATGCCGATCAGGCTGTTGTCGCCGACCGTGCAGCCATGCAGCAAGGCCCGATGGCCGATCGTGCAGCCTTGCCCGATGGTCAGCGGAAAACCGACATCCGTGTGCATGACCGTGTGTTCCTGCACATTGGTGTCGGCGCCGACGAAAATAGGCTCGTTGTCGCCACGTATGACGACGCCAAACCAGAAGCCGGCGTTGCGGCCGACCTGGATATCGCCGATCAGAGTGGCGTCGGGCGCGATCCAATTGCTATCCGCGTCCTCGAAACCCGGTGCCTTTCCGTCGATCGCATAGAGCGGCATTTTCGTCTCCCGAATCGTCTCACACTAAACGTTCGCAGAGCCTAGGAGCATGCCCGCCCTGGACGCAATGTCGATCAGCACGACGCCCAGTGCCAAGGCCCAGAGCGTCGCGGTGCAACCGCAAGAGATCAGCGCCGGTGCCGAAATGCGCCCCCGCCGCCAAGCGTCAAGGGCCTCGTTGGCGAACATCAAGGGCCCGGCGCATGCCGTCGCGGCCAACGAGCGCAGCATATGCCTTGGCGAAACATAGGGTTCGGCAAAGGCAAGCTTGCGGCCTGATATCAGCTCCATTGCCGATCCGACCAGGCCGCACGCCGTCAGCCCAACCATAAAAGCGAAGAGTGTGTGTTCGACCGGACCCATCTTTACCTTCCATTTACCATGAAACCGCACAGTCGTGTCGACAGGCGCGTTGCAAGAGCCGTGCCGCGCCACATGTGCCGCTCAAGGACACTCAAGAAGACACCTTGGGACAGGCGGCCGATACTGGGGATCGCGATGAAGCAGGCAGCCACCGCCAACGGTCCGCAACTCACCGTCGTCGATTCCAAGCTTATGAAGCGGGTGTTCTACGTGTTCGCGGCGCTGGCAGTGCTTTCGGTGGCGATCAGCCTTGGCGGCAAATGGTTCGGCCGCTCGATCGCCATGGCCGGGTATACCGACGACAGGACGATTTACGAGGTCGTGATCGGCAACAATGTCATCGCCGCGCCGGCTAATCTCATACGCTTCGACCAGGCCCGGCGCGACGGCATCGCCTCGCGCCTCGACCTCTATCTGCGCTATCCCGAGATGGACGGCTACAGCGAGGCCGCCCGCGACGATTTCAACAACACCGGACTTCGCAAGAACATCATCTTCCTCTCGCTCGAACGGCAGATAATGTCGCGCGACATGAGCGGCCGCTTCGCGCCGATCTACAGCGCACTGATCGCCCAACCCGGCACATCAGGCCCAGGCGACACGACGCTCTACGGCTTCACCGAAAAATCAGGCTATCTCAATGAGGTGCTGGCGGTCGGCAATCGCCGGGGCAAGGACCCGTTCGTGGCCCGCTGCCTGAGCGGGCCGAGTGCTGCGCAATCGCTGGCGCCCTGCGAACGCGACATCCTGGTCGGCGACAAGCTCAGCCTCACCTACCGTTTTCCCAAGGAATTTCTGATGGACTGGCAGACGCTCGACGCAGCCATCGCCAGCGAGGCTGCGCGCATGCTGAAGACAGGGCGCTAACGCGTTGTGTCTGAAGGGATTATACGACTCGCTTTGGGGCCAATCGCAAACGGCGGAAATTGGGGAAAAGCCTCTCGTTCGTCATCCTCGGGCGGAGTGGGAGCGAAGCGGACCGCGAAGACCCGAGGATCCATCCCGTGACTTTCGAGCGCCGAAGCGATGCAAAATATGCAGTGCCACGGCCTGTCCTCGAAAGGAGGACCAGGATCCTCTCGGTCTCCTTCCCACTTCAACTATAGCACCGGAACAACACACAGGATCCTAGGGTCTGCGCTCCGCTTCGCGTTCGCTTCGCCCTAGGATGACGAATGCATGGCGACCTGCCGCCAGCCGCAAACCCCCGGCTCAGGCCAGATCGATATCGAGGATGGCCATCGAGAAATTATAGTCGCCGTCGTCCTCGTCCTTGAAGACGATGCCGAGGAATTCGTCGCCGACATAGACCTCGGCCGAATCGTCCTTGCGCGGCCGTGCCTTCACTTCAAGCTTGGGGTTCTGGAAGACGCGCTTGAAATAGGCGTCCAGCTTTCTGATTTCGTCCGGCTTCAAAAGTCTTCTCCGATCGTCGGTCTTGCTCGTTTGAACGCGCTTCTGGCACGTCGACAATGGCGATGTAAAGGCAAGCCGGCGAGAGAACCAGACGCCACCCGGCGCATACAACCGGAATTCAGCCGTACGTCCGAGCGCCTTGGCCTCAGATATCGAAACTGACGACGTGGTCCATCGTCTGCGAAGGCAAAAGCTGGTCCATCTGCCGCGAAGGCTGGTCGCAGCCGGTCTCGCCGACAACGCGGGCCGGCACGCCGGCAACCGTTTTGTTGTGCGGCACCGGCGACAGCACCACCGAACCTGCCGCGATCTTTGAGCAATGGCCGACCTCGATATTGCCGAGGATCTTGGCGCCGGCGCCGATCAGCACGCCGTAGCGGATCTTGGGATGGCGATCGCCGCCGGCCTTGCCGGTGCCGCCCAGCGTCACGCCGTGCAGGATCGACACGTCATCCTCGATCACCGCCGTCTGGCCGACGACGAGGCCGGTGGCGTGGTCGAGGAAGATGCCTTTGCCGATGCGGGCGGCCGGGTTGATGTCGGTCTGGAACACCGAGGACGACCGGCTCTGCAGGTAGAGCGCGAAGTCCTGGCGGCCCTGGTTCCACAGCCAATGCGCCAGCCGGTGGGTCTGGATGGCATGAAAACCCTTGAAATAGAGCACCGGCATGATGAAGCGGTCGCAGGCCGGATCGCGATCATAATAGGCCTGGATGTCGACGCGCACCGTCGACGCCCAGTCCTTGTCGTCGGCTGCCATCGCCTTGAATGTCTGGCGGATGAGATCGGAACCGATATCCTGATGGGCCAGCCGCTCGGCCAGCCGATGGATGACCGCTTCCTCCAGGCTTTCCTGGTTGAGGATGGTCGAATAGAGGAACGCCGCCAGCAGCGGATCGCGGTTGACCGCCTCCATCGCTTCGTCGCGGATCGAGCGCCAGATCGGGTCGATCGGCTTCACCATGGTGGGGCGGGCAATCGTAACGCTGTTCATCTATGGTCTCCGGCCATCTACCGTCTCCGGCTTGGCGGCTTGCCTATTCTCCGGCCGCACATATAAGCAAAATTATAGCACGATTGAACTCAATTTTCCTTAGTGCTTTGTCAAATGGATTTGGTTCACGGAAATTCAAGCGGCCATGGAAAACGAACCCTTGATCGACGAACCGCTGAAGCACGAGCTTTCCGTGCTCTATCGGGCCGACGGCCGCCACTATCACAGCCTTGCCCATATCGAGGCGATGCTGGCGCTGGCCGACGACTATCGGGCATCGCTGCAAGATCCCGAAGCAGTCGAGGCGGCGATATGGTTCCACGATGCCATCTATGACAGCCGGGCCAAGGACAACGAGACCAAGAGTGCCGCCCTTGCCGAGAAAAAGCTCGCCGGCCGCACGGATACGGAGCGCCTCGGCCGCATCATGGCGATGATCATCGCCACCGCCACGCATGAATTGCCACACTTTAGCGACGACAATGCCGTGCGCGACGCAGCGCTGTTTCTCGACATGGACCTGGCGATCCTGGGTGCGGCGCCTGACGCTTTCGATGCCTATGAACAGGCGGTTCGCCGCGAATATGGCTGGGTGGAGGAGCCTATGTGGCGTGCCGGCCGCAGTGCTGTTCTGAAGAGTTTTCTCGCCCGCCCGCATATTTTTCACACCGAAGAATTCCGGCATCGGTTCGAACCCCAAGCCAGGCAAAACGTGGCGCGGTCGATCGAAGCGTTAGAGGCATGACAGGTTCTAGTCCGGAAACGTCTCCATGCGTTGCGCATAGACCTTGAAGCCGGCACGCCTGTAGACCGATTGCGCGCTGGGATGGTCGTGGGTGTCGGTGTGCAGCCAGAGTTTTTCGGGCCCATGCGACCAGACGGCGCGTAGCGATTGGTCAAGCAAGTAGGGTCCAAGCCTACGGCTCTGGAAAGCGGGAATCAGGCCAAAATTGGTCAGTTCGACAACCGGTTGGCCAACGCCTGTGAATTCACACAGGCCGGCGGCCTCGCCATCGACGCGCAAGACGTGAATATGCGTCGACGGGCTGGCGAGAAGATCTTCGAGCTCGCTTGAAGACATGCGCAGCCGCTGGTCCCATTGCACAGACTGGCCAACGGCGCGGTAGAGGCTGATGTAATCGGCGATGCCAAGCGTTTCGCGCGTAACCGTCGCGTGTAATACCGGGGTGGGACAAGCGTCGCTGGACGGCGGCTCCGTCATCTCCAGATAGGTGACGAGAAGGTCGACCATGGCAACTCGCGCAAGGTTTGAGAACTGAGACTTGCGGCCTGGCTAGATCAGCGCCGGATCATGCGCGGCGGCCACTCGTTCAAAGCGGATTTTCGGCATAGAACTCCAGCACCCGCTGCTTGAAGGTCTTGTCGCCGACGGCCAGCATGTGGTCGCGGCCGTCGATGTGAAATGCCCTAGCGTTCGGCATCAAGACGGCCAGTTCGTCGGGCGAGCCGGCGATGTCGTCCTTGGTTCCGACGGCAATCAAGGTCGGTTGCGCAATGCGCGCGACATCGCCCTCGCTCATTGACGCCCGCGAACCGACGATGCAGACGGCAAGCGCCCGCCGGTCGCTTCGGGTCTGGTCGGCGAAGGCGCGAAACGATCGGCCGCGGGCATGGCTGATCGTGCTCGGGTCCTCGGCCAGCAGCGCATCGGCGATCGGATCCCAATCTCCGACGCCATCGACAAGGCCGATACCAAGGCCGCCGAACACCAGTGTCGCTACCTTGTCCGGATCGGAAAGCGCCAGGAACGCCGATACCCGCGCGCCCATCGAATAGCCCATGACATGGGCGCGTTCGATGCCGAGATGGCCGAGCAGGGCCGCAGCGTCGGACGCCATCCGGTCCGGCGTATAGGCGGCCTCGTCATAACTTTTCGACGAGGCGCCATGGCCGCGATTGTCGAAGGCGATGGCGCGGTAGCCTGCATCGTTCAAGGTCTTGAACCAGCCGGGCGACACCCAGTTGACGTAATGGCTCGAGGCAAAGCCGTGGATCATGAGCACCGGATCGCCCTGCCCCGATGCCGGCTGGCGATCGAGGAAGGCGAGGTCGAAACCGTCATGGGAGAAAAACTGCACCGGAGGCTGGTCCCGGTCAGTTGGCATTGGCGTTGGGCGCAGTGCCGATTGCCGGGTGACGCAACAGATCGCCGTCCTCGATGCCGCTCCTGGCGGCGGTGCCCGCCTTAAGTTCGAGCACGAAGCGAACCGGCTCGCCGGGCGAGATCATCGCCTCGGATTGCGGCTCGCCTTGCTTGATCGCCCGTATCTTGCCGTCCTGACCGACAAAGATCAGGTCGAGCGGCATCGGCGTGTTTCTCATCCAGAAACTCACCTCCCGAGCCTCCTCGAACACGAACAGCATGCCATGATCGTCGGCCATCTCCTCGCGAAACATCAGGCCGGCCTCGCGCTCGGCGGAGGTGTCGGCGATTTCGATTGAGAAGGAGCGTTCGCCGCCTTTCGTCACCGCGACCAGCGGCTGCGGGTCGACGGCAAGCACCATCGCCCGGCTGTCTGCCGAAGCCGGTTGCTGCGAATGGAAGAAAGCGCCCGTGGCGACGATAAAGGCAATCGCAGCGCAGACTACGCCCGTTGTCAGCCAGTTCCTGTGAGTCATCCAAAATCCTCGGCCGGAAATCGTCCTAGACCATGATCCCGAACCGTAGGTCGGAAAAGATCATGGTCAAGCAAAAGCACAAGGGTCGCATCCTGATGCGACCTTAGTGCGAGGCCGGCAAGGTACCCATATCCGGGTGAATTTCGGCAGCCATAAGGCCTTTGTCGCCACGTCCGAAGCGGACGAGCACGACCTGCCCAGGCCTGAGCTCGGTAATGCCGTAGCGGCGCAGCGTCTCCATGTGGACGAAGATGTCCTCGGTGCCCTCGCCCCGGGTCAGGAAACCGAACCCTTTGGTGCGGTTGAACCATTTCACCAGCGCCCGCTCCAGTCCGCTTTCCGGTGTCACCGAGACATGGGTGCGCTGCTCCTGCATCTCCGCCGGATGGACCGCTGTGGTGAGATCCATGGAGAGCACACGGAACGCCTGCAATCCACGCTCACCGTGCTTGACGAGACAGACGACGCGCGCGCCTTCCAATGCGGTTTGGAAACCGTCCTTTCGAAGACACGTCACATGGAGGAGAATATCGCCGGAAGCGCCGTCATCGGGAAGAATGAAACCGTAACCCTTGGCCACGTCGAACCATTTGATGGCGCCGGCAATCTCGACAAGATCGGCCGCGTCGTCGCTCTCGTCCCTTCGCAAGGCGTTACCGATTCCGTCCCGCCCCATGAAAGAGGCCTTTTCCCCCATAAGAACGCCCCCTTTTTCCAAGAATACCGCAACTGATTCTTGACGTTAGATTAACACTGCCGCTTCCGGTCTGTGCAAGACCTGACGTGCCTTTTTTCACGGTTGATTGCAGGAATACCGGATTTGTCGTTTGCCGGCGCCACTGGCTATCGGCAATTGCCCTTTGGCCGGGTGGCCCTTATGTTCCGCCGCTCACCGCAACATTTCGAGGAAATCACATGCGCTACCTCCACACCATGGTCCGTGTCGCCGACATCGGTGCGTCGCTCGATTTCTACTGCAACAAGCTTGGCCTCAAGGAAGTGCGCCGCCACGAAAACGAACAGGGGCGCTTCACGCTGATTTTCCTCGCCGCTTCTGAAGACGAGCAAAGCGGCATCGCCGACAAGGCGCCGCTGATCGAGCTTACCTACAATTGGGATCCTGAAGACTACAAGGGCGGCCGCAATTTCGGCCACCTCGCCTATGAGGTCGATGACATCTACGCTACCTGCCAGCAGCTGATGGACAAGGGCGTCACCATCAACCGGCCGCCGCGCGACGGCAACATGGCCTTCGTCAAATCGCCGGACGGCATCTCGATCGAGCTTTTGCAAAAAGGCCCTGCAAAGGCCAAGGCCGAGCCTTGGGCCTCGATGCCGAATACCGGAGGCTGGTAGCCAATCACATTATCGGGAAGAATCCATTCATGCCAACCAGCCATGTCGATGTCGCCACCGAACATGCGAGCCGCTATCTGCAGCAGCTCTGCAAGCACTGGGCGCACAAGTTTCCCGTCGAGTTCGACCCGAACCACGGGACGATCGACCTCTCACTCGGCCGTACGGTTCTGGACGCCGATGCGGCAGCGCTCCACATCGCGGTAAGCGCCGACGAAGCCGGCTCGCTGGAGCGCCTGGAAACGGTCGTCGCCGACCACATCAAACGCTTCGCTTTCCGCGAAGAGCTGACGTTCGACTGGAAGCGGGCGCCGGCAGCGTAGACGGCCTCCTTCAGCCGCCTCGTTCAGCCGCCTTGGCCGGCCATCTCCAGCAGCGCCAGCACCGTGCGCCAGTTGCGCGCGGTGCCGGGCACTTTCAGCGTGCGCGGGATGAGGGTGGCAAACACCGATTTGCCGAGACCTTCCGGTGCATGCAGGTAAAGCACGTCGCCCTTGATCTCGAAGCTTTCAGGACCGGTGCATTTCTCCGAAAGACGGGCCGTCTCCTCAGGTGTCGGCGTGCGCTCCAGCGCATAGGCGTGAAGCTTGGTCGGCTCTCCGGCGATCTCCGGATAAGGGTTTTCAGCCGCCAGCCGCTCGAGCCAACCGAGATCGCGCACCATGATGCGCGAATAAAACCCCCATTTCTTCTCGAAGGCCGCTTCCAGCTGTCTGGTCAGCGTAGCCGCATCACCCTTTGCCGAGCGGAACACGACGTTGCCGCTCTGCACATAGGTGGCGACATCGCGAAAGCCGAGCTCCTCGTAGAACGACCGGAGTTCGGCCATCTTGACGATGCGTTTGCCGCCGACATTGATGCCGGAAAATAGCGCGACGAAGGTTTTCGCCCGGGCATTCATATTTGATCACTCATAGTCGGGCGCTCATATGATGAACCCGGCCAGCGTCTCATTGTCGGTGATGTCCTGATATTGGACGCCCTCGGCCTCGAAGTTCGCGTTGAGCAGCTCGAAATTGCGGCGGTCCTTGGTTTCGATGCCGATCAGCACCGAGCCGAAATTGCGCGCCGATTTCTTCAGATATTCGAAGCGGGCGATGTCGTCGTCGGGTCCCAGCAATTCGAGGAAGTCGCGCAGCGCACCGGGCCGCTGCGGAAAACGGATGATGAAGTACTTCTTCAGCCCCTCGAAACGCAGCGCCCTTTCCTTCACATCCGGCAGCCGCTCGAAATCGAAATTGCCGCCCGAAACCACCGCCACGATGGTCTTGCCTCTGATTTCCTTCTTCGAAAAGTCCTTGAGCGCGTCGATCGCCAACGCGCCGGCCGGTTCCAGCACCACGCCTTCGACATTCAGCATCTCGATCATCGTCGCGCAAAGCCGGTTTTCCGGGATCAGCCGCACGGCCTCAGCGGCAAACGCCCTGAGATGCCGCAACGGTTCGCGGCCAATCTCGGCCACCGCCGCGCCATCGACGAAATTGTCGACCTTGGCGAGCTTGATGCGCTTGCCGGTGGCAAGGCTCTCGCGCAGGCTCGGCGCGCCGGCCGGCTCGCAGAAAACGAAGCGCATATCGCGTTGCTGGTCGGCGAAATAATGCGTGACGCCAGCGGCCAGGCCACCGCCGCCGACCGGCAGCATGACAATGTCCGGCATGCGGGCGCCCGGCATCTGGCCTGATATCTCGTAGGCGACGGTCGCCTGCCCTTCGATGATCTCCTTATGATCGAACGGCGGCACCATATGCGCGCCGGCGCTTTCGGTGAATTCGAAGGCGGCGCGGTAGCAGTCGTCGAAAAAGTCGCCGACCAGCCTGATCTCGACGAACTCGCCACCGAACAGCCGCGTCTTGTCGATCTTCTGCTGTGGCGTCGTCACCGGCATGAACACCACGCCCTTTCTGCCGAAATGACGGCAGACGAAGGCAAAGCCCTGCGCATGATTGCCGGCGGAAGCGCAGACGAACAGCTCGGCATCGTTGCCGGCGTCGAGCGCCTTGCGGAAGAAGTTGAAGGCGCCCCTGATCTTGTAGGAGCGCACCGGCGACAGGTCCTCGCGTTTCAGCAGAACCCGCGCTCCCGTCTTCTTCGACAAATAGTCGTTTTCCTGCAGCGGCGTCTCCGGGAAAATCTGGCGGATCGCGGCAGCGGCGGCAGCGACGCGGGAGGAAAAACTATTCATGGCAAGATCACCCCGAATCGCATGTCGTCTGGGAACGCAGCGCGCATTGGCTTGCCGCGACGCGATGGTCACAAACCTAGCACACGGCGCGTGCGTTTGATCAGGGCAATCGTTCAGACAAAGAAGCCTCCAACTGATGTTGGAATGACCAATTTTCGATGTCGGCGCCGCCCCTCATGCCTGCCGCCGTTCTGGCTTTCGCGCAACAGTGCGATAGCCGTCGCCAGACGCTGAGCGCAATTCGGCTGGACATGACTTACTTCTGCCGCACTTCGACTGTCCGGGAGGGTTCGCGGAGGTTGGATAGGCCTTTCGGCCGGAGTGGAATTTCAGAGTTGAAGAAGATTTGTATCATTGCGCTTGCCTTGTTTGTCGCCGGTTGCGGCGGCCGGCAAACCGAGGAACTGCTCGGCAGCGCCATTGTTTCCGCGCCGGTGACGGAAATTGCCGGCAACCACTCGATCTTCATCGCCACGACGCGCAAGCGCTCCGACGACCCCAGCAAGGTCTTCGACCGCGAACGCTCGGCCACGCTGAACTATGCCCGCGTCAACGTCACCGTGCCGGGAAGCCACGAAACGGGCCGGATCGAGCGGCGCTCGCGCGGCAAGTCGAACGACCCGGCCAAATACTTCATGGCGTCCGAGGTCGTCGGCTACGACACCGCGCCGCAATTCTCCAGCGCGCTCAGCGCCGACATCGCAGCGCGCGGCGGCCGCGTCATGGTCTTCGTCCATGGCTACAACACCGGCTTCGACGCCGCGGTCTACCGCGTCACCCAGATCGCCCATGATTCCGGTTATCCCGGCACACCGGTGCTGTTTTCCTGGGCGTCGGGCGCCAAGACCAGGGACTATGTCTACGACAGGGAGAGCGCCAGTGCTGCCCGCGACCAACTGGAAGTGACGCTGAGGATGCTTGCCCAGACCGGCGCGCGCCGCATCGACATCGTCGCCCATTCGCTGGGAACCTGGGTCACCATGGAAGCGCTGCGCCAGCTCGCCATCAACGGCGACCGCGATCTCGGCGGCAAACTCGGCGACGTGGTGCTGGCCTCGCCCGACATCGATGTCGACGTGTTCAAGAGCCAGATGCGCCGCTACGGCAAGCCGAACAAGCCCTTCATCCTGCTCCTGTCCGACGACGACCGGGCGCTGCGGCTCTCCGGCCTGATCGCCGGCTCGCGGCCGCGCGTCGGCGACTACACGGACGCGGCCGACCTCGCCGACTATGGCGTGAGCGTCGTCGATCTCTCCAGCGTCAAGGGATCGGATCGCTTCAACCACACCAAGTTCGCCGATAACCCCGAACTGGTGAAGATGATCGGTCAGCGGCTGCGCGAGGATGACGGATTTGCCAGCGACCGTGAGGTGACCGATCGAATTCACCTGCTCGGACAGTAGGTGCGTTCGACGGTCAGTTCCGGAGGCTTTCGTCGTGCATGTTCACGATTGCGGCACCATCGGATCACTTTCAACTGGACCAGGTCGGCCTCTGGCTTTATCGAAATAGCGAGCGACGTCACAGGGTCGACGTCCCCCTCGCGGGAGCCTGCGTGATCGTGCGTTCGAAGATTTTTCTCGTCGTGGCGTTTGCGCTCGCTGTTACGGGCTGCGCCGGCCGGAAGACACACGACCTTCTCAACGTGACGACTGTGACGGTGCCTGCCTCCGACATCGCGGCCACGCATGAGATCTTCGTCGCCACCACACGCGAGAAAGCGACGAAAGACCCACGGCAGGTGTTCGATGGCAATCGCTCGCTGACCACCAGCTTTGCCCGGGTCGGGGTGACGGTTCCGAAGATCCATCAGCTCGGTGCAATCGAGCGCGTCAAAGGGTCCGCGAACAGCAATCCAGCGAAGGATTTCACCGCGACGAATGTCGCCTTCTACGAAGACGCCCCGCAATTCGCCAAAGCGGTCGGCGCCGACATCGCCATGCGCGGCAACCGCGCGCTGGTTTTCGTGCACGGCTTCAACAACGGTTTCGACGACGGCGTGTACCGGCTGACGCAAATCGCGCACGACACGAAGTATCCCGGCACGCCGGTGCTGTTCTCATGGGCATCGAGCGGCAAGACCACGGGCTACATCTACGACAAGGAAAGCGCCAACGCCGCGCGCGACGATCTCGAACAGACGCTGCGCATGCTGGCCAAGACGAAGGTCAAGAGCATCGACATCATCGCCCACTCGATGGGCACATGGGTGACGATGGAGGCGCTGCGCCAACTTGCCATCACCGGCGACCGCGATCTCGGCGACAAGCTTGGCTATGTCATCCTTGCCTCGCCCGATATCGATGTCGACGTGTTCAAAAAGCAGATGATCCGCTACGGCAAGCCCGACAAGCCGTTCGCCATACTGCTTTCGGGCGACGATCGCGCCCTCAGGCTCTCCTCCCTGATCTCCGGTGACAAGCCGCGCGTCGGCGACTATGGCGATGCGGCCGACCTCGCCAGCTATGGTGTCTCGGTGGTCGACCTGACCAAGACGAAAGGCGGTGACCGGCTGAACCACGCCAAATTCGCCGACAATCCGATCCTGGTGCAGTTACTCGGCGACCGGCTGCGCGCCCCGGCCGGTCTGGCGTCCGAAGAGACCGCCCCGGCCCAGATCGACAATCTCGGCCAAGGCATCGGCAAGGCCGTCGGCTCCGTTGCCGAGATCGTCATCACCACCCCGTTCAGGGTGCTGACCATCGCCACCGGCGGGTGAGCGGCGCGGCTCGCCCTTGGTCGATGTCAGACAAACAAATCAACCTTCTGGAAGGTCGTCACGTCGATCAGGCCGACATCGGAAATCCTCAGTTCCGGGATGACGACCAGCGCCAGCAGCGAGTGCTGCATGTAGGCGTTGTTCAGCGAACAGCCCATCTCGCGCATCGCCTCGGTCAGCTTGTCGGCCTTGGCGGCGACGATTTCGGCGCGCTCGTCCGACATGAGCCCGGCGATCGGCATTTCGACCAGCGCCAGTTCCTTGCTATTTGAAAACAGCACGACACCACCGCCGACCTCGCCCAGCCGGTTGACCGCCAGTGCCATGTCCTGCTTGGAGGTGCCGACGACGATGATGTGGTGCGCATCATGCGCCACGCTGGAGGCCATGGCGCAGTCGGCCATATAGCCGAAGCCGGAGACGAAGGCGTTGGTGACGCCGCCGGTGCCTCGGTGACGCTCGACCAGCGCGATCTGGCAGACGTCGTTGCGGCGGTCCATGCCGATCAGCCCGTCTTCCACCGGTAGATCGGCCTCGAGCGCGCGCGTCGGCGCCTGGTTTTCGATCACGCCGATGACCCGCACCCTGACCTCGTTGGCGCCCGTGGGCGCCACGATGTCGAAATCCCCTGCCTTGAGCTTCTTGCCGAGCTTGACGGTGTTCTTCGCCGTCTTCGGATAGTCATAGGCTGGAATGTCGATTTCGAGCTTGCCGCCCTTGGCCAGCCTGACGCCGCGACCATAGACCTCGTCGATGGTCATCGCGGCCAGATCGGAAACGATCAGCAGATCAGCGAGCCGTCCCGGCGCGATCGAACCAATCTCGCGCTCCAGCTTGAAGTGCTGGGCGGTGTTGAGCGTCGCCATCTGGATAGCCGTCACCGGCTTCAATCCCTGGCTGATGGCGTGCCGGACCACCCTGTCCATATGGCCTTCATGGACAAGTGTGCCGGAATGACTGTCGTCGGTGCACAAGATGAAATTGCGCGGATCGAGCCCGCTCTCCGTCACCGCCTTGATCTGCGCGGCGACGTCATACCAGGCCGAGCCTAGCCTGAGCATCGCCTTCATGCCCTGGCGGACGCGGGCGATGGCATCCTCGGCACGCGTGCCTTCGTGATCGTCCTCGGGGCCGCCGGCGACATAGCCGTGGAACGGCAGGCCGAGATCGCGCGAGGCGTAGTGGCCGCCGACGGTCTTGCCCGCCCTCGCCGTCGCGGCGATCTCGCCTGACATCACCGGATCGTTTGCCGCGACGCCGGGAAAATTCATCACTTCACCGAGCCCGATAATGTTCTCCCAGCTCATCGCCTCGGCAACGTCGGCGACCGTCAGCTCGGCGCCGGCATGCTCCAGCCCCGGCGCGGAGGGCACGCAGGATGGCATCTGCACAAGCACGTTGATCGGCATGGCGACGGCCTCGTCATGCATCAGCCGCACGCCCGGCAGGCCGAGCACGTTGGCGATCTCGTGCGGGTCGATGAACATCGAGGTGGTGCCGTGCGGGATGACGGCGCGGCAGAACTCCGTCACCGTCACCATGCCGCTCTCGACGTGCATATGCGCGTCGCAAAGGCCCGGCACCAGATAGCGCCCGCCGGCATCGACCACCTTGGTGCCCTGCCCGATGGCGTGGCCGGCATTCGGCCCGCAATAGGCGAAGCGGCCGCCGGCGATGGCGATATCGGTGCCGGCGATGATCTCGCCGGAATGAACGTTGACCCATCGCCCGTTGCGGATGACGAGATCGGCGGGTTTCCTGCCCATCGCCACGTCGACCAGATGCGTCGCCACCTCGGTCCAAGGTTTGGGTTTCGTTGCATTCGCGGTCTTGGCCATGGGAGATTCCTGTTTTCTCGACTGTGCCAAGCCGCGGGGATTTTGACCAGCGAGATCAGCGGATTGCTTGAGCGCTCTTCGGCATTTCGCGTCTCGTTTGCGAAACTCGAGGCTCGTGTCGCGATTCGAGCGCGCGATCCATTGCTCTTTGACGGCAGTTATGCTAGTAATTCGGACATGGTGCTGATTTGCGCCAAACACCCGCCCGCCTGAGGCGGGTTTTTTGTTTTCGGCGCCGTCCATGGCTATTGCACCAGCCGGAAATGCGATTCCGGTTACGGCAAATCAGCTTCCTCTCGTTGGCTGATCCTTGAATCGACGTTAGGTGCTTTCTACCAGAGCTGAACGCCCGAACGCATCGTCCGAACGGGGGATGCGCTTCGCGACAGACCTCGACCTGGGAAGCGGCGTCAGCTATCCTCCCGCTGCTGCCTGTCGCGGCAGTTGAGAAGGTCGACCAGATCGTCGGCCTCTTCGATCGGCATGTCGATCAAGGGAATGCCCACCTCGACAACCGGCAGGCCAGTGAACACATCTATGATGTCCCAGGTGCCTTCAGGTGTCTTCTCGATGTCGTAGCGTTGAGCCATGGAGCCATGAGCTATGAGAGGTTTAGCGCGTTTGCCCAATTATCGCTCGTTTGGGCTCCGGCATTGCGGAAATGGGTCCCGTCCGGTCTGATCAAGCGCCTCGAGCAACGCGGCAAGAGCGCCGGGCAATCGCCGGTCGACAGCCAGATTTAGTACGTTGTGCAAATGCCGGCGATTGTCTTCGGAACGGATCAATTGCCGTACGGCTTTGGCAACAGACTTCCCTTGTCCTGTGTCAAACTCTGCCATGTTCGGGGTTCCAGTACTTCAGCCCGAAACTCAGCCGCCACCAAATGGTTCCAGCGATCTTGTTGAATTTCAGTGGGTGACTGGCCCACGCAGGCGAGCGGATTGCCGCTGGCTGGGCGGCGGCAGCTACGCTGTCGGTTCGGTCAGGGTGCTGAGTCCCGCCAACGACGGCCAGCAAAGCGGTTTTTTGTTCCATATCTCAGCGATGGCAGAAGATGGCTTGACGGCCTTTGGCTGGCGTCTGAAAAGGACTGCCTGCGGACGTGGCGGAATTGGTAGACGCAAGGGACTTAAAATCCCTCGATCTCTGATCGTACGGGTTCGAGTCCCGTCGTCCGCACCACTCCAAGCTGCGGCACTTCCAAGCAATGGAGAACCTCTGGGGAACGCCCCTGTTGCGGCGACCGGCGCGCGATGTGTCGCAAGCACCGGCTGCTGTAAAGCGTCTCCCCGGAGGCCTGCGCCCTTACTTGATGTAAACGAGCACGTAGCGGTTGTTGTAGGGCTGGTAATATTTCGTACCGCATTTCCAGACGACGATGCCGCCGCTGTAGGTGGTCTTTACACATCCTTTGGGCAGAGTGTTGATGTAGATGGTTGTCCTCTGGATGACGATTGTCTTTGCCTCCGCAGCGCCGACGAAGCGGAAGCCCGAGACGCCGTCCAAGCCGTTGCCGGCCACTGACGAGAGCGCCAGCATGCCGCAAACGGCGACTGCGCGAGCGAACGAACTGCGGTTGATCATGGACTTTCCCCTTTTTCTCTTTTTTCTTTCCCCTGCTGCCGCCACGTCAGCCTATCAGCAATGCGCAAGGGCCTCAACGGACCTAAAATCAGTCTCTCTGATCCTACGAGTTCGATTGCCGTCCGCACCATTTTGGCTCAGGCGCCGGTAACAGACCAGCAGAGCAACATTCAAGACCAGGAGAAACCCCTTCGTGCCAACGCGTTTCAGCCGGCCGGCCTGCTGGCGCGCGCTCTCGCGAAGTCCTGGCCCATGCACAGGCTCAGGCCTGGATCGGGTTCAGCTTCAGATGCTGGATCAGGATGATCGTCTTGGCGTCGACGATGCGGCCGTCGGCAATGCCGGCCAAAGCCTCATCGAGCGGCATTTCCAGAACCTCGATGTCCTCGCCTTCCGACGGCGCGCCGCCGCCGTCGGAGATGCGGTCGGCCGGCGAATAGCGCGCGACGAAGAACCAAAGCCGCTCGGTCACGCTGCCCGGGCTCATATAGGGCGCAAACAGCCGTTCGACGTCCTTCAGCCGGTAGCCGAGCTCCTCTTCCGCCTCCTTGCGGATGCAGGTTTCCGGATCGTGTTCATCGAGCAGGCCGGCACAGGCCTCGATCAGCGGCTCGCGGTGGCCGGTGACGTAAGCTGGGTAGCGGAACTGCCGCACGAGCAGAACCGTCGAGCGCTCGGGGTCGTAAGGCAGGATCACCGCCCCGTCGCCGCGATCGTAGGTCTGGCGGATCTGCGTCTCCCATTGCCCGTCGCGCCGGCGATAATCGAGGACGGTCTTTTTCAGGATGGCCCAGTCGTCGGAAAGGACTTCCTCCGAACGGATACGAATGCGGTCTTCCATGGTCAACTCCGTGCTGCCGGCGCGAGGACTACAGCGCCACGCGTCCCCTAGGGCGCGCAAGGACGCTGTAGCACTTTGATCTTGCGCATGGCCTCTGCGCAATCCCGACAACAATTGGTCCAGAGGCGCGCTTCACCGCCTCGTGTATGGCGCCGGCGCAATCCATTGCCTAAATAGCGACAACCCCTCCCGGAGTTTTCTGATGACCATATCGCTTTTCCAGCCGATCACGCTTGACGGCCTCACCTTTCCCAACCGCATCGCGATCGCGCCGATGTGCCAGTATTCCGCAGATGACGGTTCGGCCAGCGACTGGCACCTTTACCACTGGATGAACCTGGCGATGTCGGGTGCCGGCATGGTCACCGTCGAGATGACCGACGTCGAGCGGCGCGGCCGCATCTCGCATGGCTGCCTCGGCCTTTATTCCGAAGACAACGAAGCAGCCGCCCGGCGCGCGCTGGATGCCGCAAAGCGCGTCGCCGCTCCAGGCACCAAATTCGGCACGCAGCTTGCCCATGCCGGCCGCAAGGCCTCCAACCAGAAACCTTGGGAAGGCGGCGGACCGCTGGAGGCCGATCAGGACCCGTGGCCGATCGTGTCTGCCTCGGCAATCGCTTACGATACGGGCTGGCAGGTGCCGTGCGCGCTGGAGGACGAGGAGATCCTGCAGATCATCGAACGTTTCGCCGAGGCGGCAAGACGGGCCGAACGGGCCGGCTTCGACTTCATCGAATTGCACGCAGCGCACGGCTATCTGATCTTTCAGTTCCTGTCGCCGCTTTCCAACCAGCGCACCGACCGCTGGGGCGGTTCGCTGGAGAACCGCATGCGTTTTGTCGTCGAGATCGCCAAGGCGGTGAGAAAGGCCGTTCCCAAGCTGATGCTCGGAGCGCGTCTGTCGGTCAAGGAATGGGTCGATGGCGGCTTCGACGTCGAGGATGCGATCGAAGTGACCAAGGCGCTGAAGGCGGAGGGCGTCGCCTATCTCTGCTGCTCGAGCGGCGGTAATTCGCCGTTGCAGAAGCTGCCGACAGGTCCAGGCTACCAGGTGCATCTGGCGGAAGCCGTGCGCAAAGGCGCCGGCATCCCGACGCGGGCGGTCGGCCTGATCGACGACCCGAAGCAGGCCGAGGCGATCATTGCCGAGGGCCGTGCCGACATGGTGGCCCTGGCCCGCGCCTTCCTCGCCGACCCGCGCTGGGGCTGGCGCGCCGCGGCCACCTTCGGCGAGAGTATCCACCCGGCGCCGCAGCTTGCCCGCTCGGTGACGACGATGCAGCACTGGATGAAGGCGGCGGGCTGACCGGCCAGCTTCCACTGGCTGAACGGCAGCGCTTACGACCTTACGCCGGGATCAGCGTAAGTGTTGCAACCAAATCGGCCGCTCCGCGTTGGCGGCGATGATCGACAACAAGCCTTTTGAAAAGCCGGTCGTGGTCGAACTCGGCCATGTCGGCAAATACCGTGAAATCCGCAGCACCCAGGAAGCGGCCGAGTGTCTGATGACGGTATGGCCGCTCAATCGCGGTCCTCGGCATCGCGATGCTCTCGACACTTGCCTAAAAGTGCTGGAAGGTTATCGTTCGACAGCGGACGCGCGCCGGGCATTGGTCGAAGCCGCGAAGGAATCGGACGTGCTGGTTCCAGAAGAGAAATTGCCCGACGGCAGGCTGCCCGAAGACAGACTGCATTGAGCAGACGGGGCTTTTGAACCGGAGGACTTCATGGCGAAGCTGACCTACAAGATCGTCGAGCATGACGGGGGCTGGGCCTACAAGGTCGGCTCGACATTTTCGGAAACGTTCCCTACCCACGAGGATGCGCTGCGCGCCGCCGAGATCGCTTCGGCCGAACAGCAGGTCGCCGGCACCACCGACGGCATCCAATATGAGGACGCCGACGGCAAATGGCACGACGAGCTTGCCGATGGCCGGGACCGGCCGCAAACCGAAGTTTCCGATTAGACTGGTGTCGTTGCTGACGGCTTGTAGCACCTCCGGTTTAAGCGCTGGGGCTTGGCAAGCCATTCTCTTGCTATGATCCCTGATATGCCGAATTTCAGTCCCGCTGGGAACGCTGACGGTCAGGAGCGACGAAGGCGAGCGCTTGCCAGACAGTCGCTTTACAGGCAGGCTTGGTAGCGCTACCGTTTCAGCATCGCGCGTGACCAGGGAGGAGCTTGGGAGCGGCGCGGACCGGTTAAGAAAGCGGTTTCCTTCGAAGACGTCGCAGGAAGCATTCGGGAGGAAATCGATGGCGTCTGTAGCGATTGGCGATGTTTACAAATCATTTGGCACCGTCGAGATTCTCCACGGCGTCAGCGTGGATATAGACGACGGCGAGTTCGTCACGCTGGTCGGGCCTTCGGGTTGCGGAAAATCGACGCTTCTCAGAATGATCGCCGGTCTGGAAAAGATCTCGCGCGGCCAGATTGCAATCGGCGATCGTGTCGTCAACAACGTTGCGCCAAAAGAACGCGACGTCGCCATGGTCTTCCAGAACTACGCGCTCTACCCGCATATGACGGTCGCCGAGAACATGGCGTTCTCGCTCATGCTCAAGGGCGTTTCGAAAGCCGAAAGCGGTGCCAGCGTTCAGCGCGCCGCCGAAATCCTGGGACTGGTGCCGCTGCTGGCGCGCTATCCCCGACAGCTTTCCGGCGGCCAGCGCCAGCGCGTCGCCATGGGTCGGGCTATCGTGCGCGATCCCCAGGTCTTCCTGTTCGACGAGCCGCTGTCCAATCTCGACGCCAAGCTCAGGGTGCAGATGCGTGCCGAGATCAAGGAACTGCACCAGCGCCTGAAGACCACCACGGTCTATGTCACCCACGACCAGATCGAGGCCATGACCATGGCCGACAAGATCGTGGTCATGCATGACGGCATCGTCGAGCAGATCGGGCCTCCGCTGGAACTTTACGACAGGCCGGATAATCTCTTTGTCGCCAGTTTCATCGGCTCGCCCGCCATGAACATGCTCAAGGGCGAAGTCACGTCAGATGGCGGCTCACCGTCGTTTCGCGGCTCCGGCGGGGTTTCGGTTCCGTTGGCCACAGCGCTTTCCATTGGAAATGGCGAGCCGGTGGTGCTGGGAATACGGCCCGAGCATTTGCGGCTGTCCGGCGACCAGGGCATTCCGGTCACCGTCGCGGTGGTCGAGCCGAGCGGATCGGAAGTGCAGGTCATCGGCCGGACAGAAGGCGGCGAAGAGATCGTCGCCAATTTCCGGGAGCGCCATTCCTTCACGCCGGGCGAAACCATACGGCTCACCGCCGAGCCCGGCCTCATCCATCTCTTCCACGGCGAAACCGGAAAGCGGTTCAAGACGCGCAGCGAACAGTAAGACACCCACCACGGCAACGAATAACAGGAGGAAACGAGCATGAAATTCACCAGACGTGACGTGATCCGCACCAGCGCCGGCGCCGCAGCGGGCATGTTGGGAAGCCGGTTCGTCGGCTCTCCGGCCTTTGCCCAGGATGGGTTGACGTACAAGCCCGAGGAAGGCGCAAAGCTGCGGATGCTGCGTTGGTCACCCTTCGTGCAGGGCGATGAGGATCAATGGCTGGCCAACACCAAGCGGTTCACCGAGGCGACGGGCGTCGAGGTTCGCGTCGACAAGGAAAGCTGGGAGGACATTCGCCCCAAGGCGGCGGTTGCCGCCAATGTCGGCTCCGGTCCAGACCTCATGTTGGTCTGGTTCGACGACCCGCACCAGTACCCCGACAAGCTGCACGACGTCACGGAACTGGGTGAGTATCTCGGCTCGAAATACGGCGGCTGGCACGACGGACCCAAGCAGTATGCGACGCGGGAGGGAAAATTCCTCGGCCTGCCCCTCGCCACCATCGGCAATGCCATCGTCTACCGGGAAAGCTGGGTGAAGGAAGCCGGCTTCTCGGAGTTTCCGAAGGACACGGCAGGGCTCCTCGAGCTTTGCAAGGCCTTGCAGGCAAAAGGACATCCGGCCGGCTTCACGCACGGCCATGGCGTCGGCGACGGCAACAATTACGCTCACTGGCTGCTGTGGAGCCACGGCAGCCAGATGGTCGACGAGAGCGGAAAGGTGACGATCAACAGCCCCGAGACCCTCAAGGCGATCGAATACGCGCAGGAGCTCTACAAAACCTTCATCCCCGGCACCGAAAGCTGGCTCGACGTAAACAACAACCGCGCCTTCCTGGCCGGCGAACTCAGTGTCATCGCCAACGGCATTTCTGCGTACAACACCGCCAAGATCAACAAGGACAACGATCCTAAACTGGCTGAAATCGCCAAGGATATCCGCACGACCAACCTGCCGATCGGTCCTGTCGGGAAATCCGTCGAGCTGTTCCAGGTGACCACGGCCGTCATCTTCGACTACACGCCCTATCCCAACGCGGCCAAGGCCTATCTGCAGTTCATGTTCGAGGAACAGCAAATGGCGGAGTGGATCACCTCCTCGGCCGGCTACTGCTGCCAGACGCTCAAAGCCTTCGACAACAATCCTGTGTGGACGGCCGACCCGAACAATGCCGCTTACGCCAAGGCCTCGGCGACGCTGCGTCCCAATGGCTACGCCGGGCCGCTAGGCTACGCCTCGGCGGCGACCATGGCCGATTATGTCCTGGTCGACATGTTCGCCAAGGCCGTGACCGGCCAGGCCACGCCCCAGGAGGCGATGGAAGAGGCGGAGAAGCGCGCAAACCGCTACTATCGCGTTTGATCGCAGCCCAGCCGGGCAGCCGCGACCACGCTGCCCGGCCTGGTTCCGCAATCGCGTGGCGGCCGCTTCGGTCGCGATGCCACAGACTTCATGAGGAGCCGTCGCATGGCCGTATCGTCAGCTGCCGTTCAGCCGCGTCCGTCGATCCTGTCTCGCCTGAGCGAAAGCCGGAACGCGCTTAGCTTCGGCTTCATGCTGCCGGCGGCGGCGCTGCTGCTGGTCTTCCTGACCTATCCGCTCGGGCTCGGCGTCTGGCTCGGCTTTACGGATGCCCGCATCGGCCGCCCCGGTATTTTCATAGGCACCGAAAACTACCAATATCTGTGGGATGATGCCGTCTTCTGGCTCTCCGTCTTCAACACCTTGCTCTACACGATAAGCGCCTCGATCCTGAAGTTTGCACTCGGCCTCTGGCTGGCGCTTATTCTCAATCAAAACCTTCCCTTCAAATCGTTCTTCCGCGCCATCATCCTGCTGCCGTTTGTGGTGCCGACGGTGCTGTCGGCCATCGCCTTCTGGTGGATCTACGATTCGCAGTTCTCCATCCTGTCCTGGGCGCTTATGGAAATGGGGCTGATCGACCATCGCATCAATTTCCTCGGCGATCCGGAGAACGCGCGTGCTTCGGTTATCGCGGCGAATGTGTGGCGCGGCATTCCGTTCGTCGCCATCACGCTGCTTGCCGGCTTGCAGACGATTCCCCAGTCGCTTTACGAGGCAGCCACGCTGGACGGCGCCAGCCGCTGGCAGTTGTTCCGCTATGTGACACTGCCGCTGCTGACGCCGATCATCGCCATCACCATGACGTTTTCGGTGCTGTTCACCTTCACCGATTTCCAGCTGATTTATGTGCTGACCCGCGGCGGACCGGTCAATGCCACCCATCTGATGGCGACATTGTCGTTTCAGCGCGGCATTTCCGGAGGCCAGCTTGGCGAGGGCGCCGCAATAGCGGTCGCCATGATCCCGTTCCTGCTTGCGGCGATCCTGTTCAGCTATTTCGGCTTGCAACGCCGCAAATGGCAACAGGGCGGCGGAGACTGACATGGCTGTGATCAAGAGCGCCCCGACCAGGAAGACGAAACGGCCGGAACTCGATGAAGGCGGCATGGGCTACCTTCAGAGCCTGCCGCAGCGTGTGGTGACGGTTTATCTGCCGTTGCTGCTGTTTGTCATCGTGCTGTTGTTCCCGTTTTACTGGATGACGATAACGGCGATTAAGCCCAATCTCGAGATGACCGACTACGCTAATTTCAACCCGTTCTGGGTCGTGCATCCGACCTTCGAGCACATTCGCTATCTCTTGTTCGATACGTCCTATCCGGGCTGGCTGCTCAACACGATCATCATCTCCACCGCCGCCACGTTCCTGTCGGTTCTGGCCGCGGTGTTCGCGGCCTATGCGATCGAACGGCTGAGGTTTTCGGGGGCGCGGCACGTCGGGCTAGCGATCTTCCTCGCCTATCTCGTGCCGCCGTCGATCCTGTTCATCCCGCTGTCGGTGATGGTGTTCAACCTTGGGCTTTACGACACACCCTTCGCGCTCATTCTCACCTACCCGACCTTCCTGATCCCGTTCTGCACCTGGCTGCTGATGGGTTACTTCCGCTCCATCCCGTTCGAACTGGAAGAATGCGCGCTCATTGACGGGGCGAGCCGGTGGCAGATCCTCACCAAGATCGTGCTGCCGCTATCGGTGCCGGGCCTGATTTCCGCCGGCATATTCGCATTCACGCTGTCATGGAACGAATTCATCTATGCGCTGACGTTCATCCAGTCGTCCGAGAACAAGACTGTGCCGGTCGGAGTGCTGACGGAACTTGTCCGCTCCGACGTCTATGAATGGGGAGCGCTGATGGCTGGAGCCCTGATCGGCTCGCTGCCGGTGGTCGTGCTTTATTCGTTCTTCGTCGAGCACTACGTCTCCTCGATGACCGGTGCGGTGAAGGAATAACGCCCGCCGCAAACGCGCGGTCGCGATGCGTCGCGCACCATCGCCTCGGGTGCCGGTCAAGCTGCAGGGCTGCGGCAGCCAGCGCAATCGCTTCAGGCAAAAGCTGGCGCTCGACCGGCCATTTGTGGAATCGGCGCCCGGCAGGCAATGAAAGGCCGCGCCGACATCGCCAACGCCAATCGTCCAACAATTCGATGTGGATCAGATCACTGAATCGGTCCAGCGGACGATGTCCCTGGCCGCATCGCCGAACGCGCTGTCGAGGGCGCCGATATAGGCCTGATTGCCGCTGCCAGAGACGGGCGCGGTCGCGGTGAAGCTCTTGGAGGCCCGCACCTCGCCGTTGCGGTCGTTCAATATCCGCACGAACAGGTCAACCTCGGCCTGTTCGCCGCCCTCGACCCGGACTTCGAAGGAACGGATCTCGACGATCACCTGATAGTCGATCGCCAGCCCCTCGCCCGGCTTGCCGACACCGGCGAAGCTGCCCGAGCGCTGGAATGTCTCGGCCAGCCGCGCCTGCACGATCAGCGGCAGCCGATCGGCCCATTGCGCGCCCTTGAGGTACTGGATCGAGCGTGCGGACGGCTTGATGACGATGTTCTGGCTGTCCAGCGCCTTGAGCGCGGAGGGCTGGGCGATGAGAATCTGGCGGCGGCTGTGACCGCGCGCATCGAGCGGCGGTGCGGAGAGTTCGAATGTGTCCAGAGGCGCCGGTCCACCGCCCGGCAACGCCGCGCAACCGGCCAGCGAAAGCGCAAGCAATGCCGCACCCGCTTTGAGCCCGCCCGATCTGACCCCGCCCAATTTAAGCACGACTGACTTCACACGCGATCCCCGTTGTCCCCGAATCGTATGAGCAATCCGCACTCGCAGCGTGTTTGCCTGCTGTTCTTGGGGCGGGCGAAAGCCGAAGTCAACGCCGCACCCTGCCGTCGAACTGCCGAACCTCGCCTTCGCCGCCCGACAGGATCCGCTGCGGATTGCGGCTGAGATCCGTCACTGCCTCTTCGATACGGGTGATCGAACGGCGGCTGTCCTGAACCAGCGCTTCGACGTTCTGCAGGCCCTGACCGGAGAATCGCGCCAGATTGTCGGTGATGGTGCCGAGGCGGGCGTTCAGCGTGTCGGCGACCTGCTTGAACGATCTCAGCGTGTTCCTGGCATCGGCTATCATGCCGTCGGCCTGGCCTGAGCCGAGCAATGTATCGACCTTGGCCAGGATGCCGTCGACACGCACCGAAGCGTCGTTGAGGCGCCCGGCGAGTTGGTGTGCGTCCTTGATCGTCTGATCGATATCGTCAGCCCGGTTGGCAAATTTACTGGTCACCTTGGCGATATCGGCTGCAGCCTCGTTGGCGTTTTCGCTGGCCTTCTGGATGTTGGCCAGCGCGGTGCGAACCTGTGCCGGATCGATGCCGTCGAGAACGCCGTCGACCTTGGCGAGGGTGCCTTGCGTTCTTTGGGCGAAATCGTTGATCGATCCCACCGCCGTGTCGACATTCCTGACGACCCTGTCGAACTGCTTCGAAGTTTCCTTCAGGTTCGTGGTCACCGTATCGACGTTGGCGACGATGCTTTTGATCTGGTCCTTGTCGACGGCGTTGAGCAGCCCTTCCGCCGCCTTAAGCGTGCCGTCGAGCTTGCCGGAGACGCCTCTCAACTCGTCCGACAACGAGCTGACACTGGCGAGGAATTTGTCGATGCCGTCGGAATTCTTGGCCAGCGCATCAGAGAAGGTCTGCACGTTGTTGACAGTCTGCGTCAGCGGCCCGCGAACGTCCTTGGTGAAGCCTTCGAGCTGGGTGAGAACCGTATCGGCACGGGTGAAGATGTTCTGCGCCGTCTGCAACAAATTGGTGACCGCCGACGGATTGGCGACGATCTCGGCCACCTTGCCCTCCGCTTCCGCCTGGTCGAGAAGCTTCGCTTCCTTGGGGTCGGCGCCCTTGAGTTCGATATTGGCCTGCCCGGTAAGGCCGGCAAGGCCGATATCGGCCTGCGTCGATTTGGTGATCGGCGTCATGCGGTCTATCTCGGTATCGGCGATTGCCGCGGTCGGATTGTCGACATCGATATAGACGCGCCTGACATCGCCAACCCTGACGCCGTTGAACAGTACGAAACTGCCGCGGCCAAGGCCGGAAGCCGATCCCGGAATGCGCACCCGTAGCATTGCCGTCTCACCTCTGTCGCCGATCGCGGCCGTCCAATAGACGAACGCAAAGGCTGCCAGGATCGCGGCTAGCGTGAAAATGCCGACAATAACGTAGTTGGCTCTGGTTTCCATTTACCCACTTATGGCTATGCGCGCGCCGCAAGATCAAGTTGCCGCGCACGTTTTCCGCGGAAATAGGATTTCACCCAGGGTTCCTCGCTTTTGAGCATGTCGTCGATCGTGCCTTCGACCAGCACTTTCTTGTTGCCGAGCACGGCGACCCGGTCGCAAGCGGTGAACAGCGTGTCGAGATCGTGCGTGACCATGTACACGGTCAGATCCATGGTATCGCGCAGCTTGACGACCAGTTCGTCGAACTCGGCCGCGCTGATCGGATCGAGGCCGGACGTCGGTTCGTCCAGGAACACGATGTCGGGGTCGAGCGCCAGCGCGCGCGCCAGCGCCGCACGCTTGATCATGCCGCCGGAAAGCTCGGACGGGAATTTCTGCGCCGCATCCGGCGGCAACCCGACCAATTCGACCTTGAGCATCGCCAACTCGTCCATCAGCTTTCTGGGCAGATCGAGATATTCGCGCATCGGCACCTGCACGTTTTCGAGCACTGTCAGCGCCGAAAACAGCGCGCCGTGCTGAAACAGCACGCCAAGGCGCATGTCGACGCGAAGACGCTCCGTCTCACTCGCCTTTTCGACATCGACGCCAAACAGCTTGATCGTTCCCGACTGCTTGTGCACCAGGCCGAGGATGGTGCGCAGGAGAACCGATTTGCCGGCACCGGAGGCGCCGACAAAGCCGAGGATCTCGCCTCGCCTGATATCGAGCGACAATCTGTCGAGAATGACCTTGTCGTCGAAGGACACGGTGATGTCGTGCGCGGAAAGCACGATCTCGTCTTCGTCGGCCCCTTCCGCCACCCCAGTCGCCTTTGTGTTGCCTTGCGTCGCCATCTCAGAACTCGATCGCCGCGTAGAACATGGCGAAAAGCCCATCGAGGATGATGACCACAAAGATCGACTTCACCACCGAGGCGGTCACGTGCTGTCCTAACGATTCGGCGCTGCCGCCAACCTTCATCCCTTCGACCGAGGCGATCGTGCCGATGATCATGGCCATGAACGGCGCCTTGATCAGCCCGGCAAAAATGGTGCTGAGATCGATGGCGACGCGCAGCCTGTCGATGAACGCGGCAGGCGCTATGTCGGAGTAGAGCCACGCCGCCGCGATGCCGCCGCCAAGTGCGGCGAAATTGGCGATGATCGTCAGGCAAGGCAGTGCGATCACCAGCGCGACCAGCCGCGGAAACACCAGCACGCCGATCGGATTGAGCCCGATGACCTTCAGCGCGTCGACCTCCTCGCGCATCTTCATCGAGCCGATTTCCGCCGTGATGGCGCTGCCCGAGCGGCCGGCGATCATGATCGCGGTCATCAGCACGCCGAGTTCGCGCAGGATCAGCACGCCGACCAGATCGACGACGAAGATATCGGCGCCGAAATAGCTGAGCTGATAAGCGCCTTGCTGGGCCACGATCGCACCGACGATGGCCGACATCAGCACCACCACCGGAATGGCGCCGACGCCCATGCGATCGATCTGGTTGAAGATCGCCGCCGGATTGACCGCATGGCCGCGACCGAGCTTCATCTGCGAGCCGCGTATCGTGGCGCCCAATATGTTCATCGAGGACAGGAAATCGTCGCGCATCTCATAAACGCGCCGGCCAACCGCCTCGAGCGCGCGAATGATGATGTTGGGCGGCTTCGCGCCGCCAGTTTCGGGTTCGCGCCGAACCGCGTCGCCGACGGCGCCGAGCAGGATCGAGGCAATCTCGCTTTGCCCTTGCAGCCTGATCTCGACGCCTTTCTTTTCGAAGGCGCTGACTAGGCGATCGATCAGCCAGGCGCCGGCGGTATCCATCTTCTCGATATGCGAAAGGTCAAGCGCCAGCGTCTGGAAACCGCTGCGCTTCTCGATCTTGCGCATCTCGGCGTCGACCAGCGTCACGGTGCGGGTCGTCCAGTTTCCGGAGAAGGCACAGCCCAGAACGTCGCCCTCCTCACCGACCGCAACGCGCGGCTGGTGGTCGGCTTCCTTGGCGGTCTTGCCGCTTGCGAAGCGTTTGCGGATGGTCAACATGGCGTCCTGTTTAGCCTGACGGAACCCACCTGTCGATTTGCCGACAAGCTCGTTGTCGCACAGCCGGAGCAGAAAAATATGGCGCGTGTCATTTCGGTCGAGGCCGAGCGCTTTCCCATCGCCGGCACCTTCACCATTTCGCGCGGCTCGAAGACCGAAGCCGAGGTGATTGCGTGCACGATCAGCCAAGCCGAACATACAGGCCGCGGCGAATGCGTTCCCTACAAGCGCTATGGCGAAACGATGGACGGCGTCCGCGATGCGATCGAGGCGATGCGGCAGCAGATTGAAGGCGGCATCAGCCGGGCCGCGTTGCTCGACGCCATGCCGGCGGGCGCGGCGCGCAACGCCATCGACTGCGCGCTCTGGGACTTGGAGGCTAAGATCACAGGCAAGCCGGTCGCCTCCAGCATCTGCGCGGCTCCGCCGAAGGCGCTCGAGACCGCCTACACGCTGTCGCTCGGCGAGCCCGAAGCGATGGCCGAACAGGCCCGCGCCAACGCCCGGCGCCCGCTGCTCAAGGTCAAGATCGGCGGCGACAACGATATGGCCCGTATCCGTGCCGTCACTGGGGCGGCACCGCAAAGCCGCATCATCCTCGACGCCAATGAGGGCTGGACGGACGACACCATCGTGGAAAACCTCGCCTTTGCCGCCGAACACGGCATCGCGCTGATCGAACAGCCGCTGCCTGCGGGCCGTGACGGCATCCTTCGCCACATCGCGCATCCTGTGCCGATCTGTGCCGACGAAAGCGTTCATGAGGCGAAGGACCTGGAAGCGCTTGTCGGCCTCTATGACACCGTCAACATCAAGCTCGACAAGTCGGGCGGCTTGACCGCAGCCCTTGCCCTTCGCGATCGCGCCCGCGAACTGGGTCTTGGCATCATGGTCGGCTGCATGGTCGGCACCTCATTGGCGATGGCGCCGGCCGTGCTTTTGGCCCAGGATGCCGATTTCGTCGATCTGGACGGTCCGCTGCTGCTTGCCCGCGACCGTGTTCCCGGTCTCGTCTACGAGGGTTCGCTGGTGTCACCGCCTGATACGACGCTGTGGGGCTGAACGCGCCGCAAGTCCGATCAGCGCCAAGCCGATCAAGGCGATCGGGATCATGGCAAAGAACCCGTCCACGCCGAAGCGGTCGTAAAGCGGGCCGGAAAGGAGCGTCACCACGGCCGTGAAAAAGCCGTTGGAGAAATAGGCAATGCCTTGCGCGGCCCCGGTGCGCTCTTCCGAGACCGTCTCGCCGATCATCTTCTGCAAGCCGATCAGAACCAGCGCCACGGACACCGCGTGCAGCGTCTGGACTGCGAAAAACCCGGCGACCCCGAGGCCAAGCGGCCAGATCAAGGGGAAGGCAATCCAGCGCACGATTGCGCCGATCCCGGCCATCACCATGATCGACACCACCGAGAAGGAGCCAAAAACGCGAGTGAAGATCATGAACATGCAGATCTCGGCCACCACCCCCCATCCCCACAGCAGGCCGACAACCTGATCGCCGATGCCGATCGATTTCCAGTAGATCGACACAAAACCGTAAAGAAACGCGTGGCTGGCGGTGATGACGCCGACGCCGATGGAGAAATACAGGAAATAGGCGTTGAGGAGTTTGGGTGCCGACTGCTGGATGTCGGCCGCCGAAAGCGGCGAAGCACGGCGGGGACGGCCAAGCCGCGGCGCGATCAGTCCGACGACAAGTGCGGCGCCAAACGCCACGAAGATGATCACCGGAACAGCCTGGGCGCCGGTCGCCGCCAGGATGAAACCGCCCGCCAGATTTGCGCATAGATAAGAGATCGATCCCCATTTGCGCATGCTTGCGTAGTTGGAGCCGAAGCGGCGCACCCCCGACAGCGCCAGCGAATCGGCGATCGGCGAATGCGGCGTCCAGACCACGGCGAGCGCCAGCGAAACGGCCAGCACGATGGCGTAGGTGGGCGTCAGGAAATAACCGGCGGACAGCGCCAGCGACGCGGCCATCAGCGCGACATAGACATGGGCGCGGTCGCTCGCCCTATCGGCCAGTGCCGTAAGCAATGGCGTCGTCACCACACGCAGGAACATCGGTGCCGCGAGAATCACCGCTATCTGCTCGGCATCAAAGCCCTTTGCCTGCAGCCACAGCGGAAAGTATGGCAAATGCGTCCCGAGCGGCACGAAAAGCGTGAAGAAAATCAGGCTCATGCGCAGCTCGAAATGACGCGGCTTGACGAGCTGTTCGGGTGAAAGCGGCGGCAGGGAGGACATCAGCAGGCAATCCGTCGGCACGGCGTTCGGCCGAGTCGGCCTGCAGCGCACGCAATTTCATAACATGCTGAAAAAGTCCGCGGTATCGCTGGACTAATCGATTAGAGCAAGATGGGGCCGGGTTTGATCACGCCGCCTGGACTGCCCTGCCCTTGATATCGATCGGCACCAGCACTTCGCTGCCGACCGGAGCCTCCGGCAGGACGTGCGCCCAGTGCAGGATCTCCATCTGGCCGTTAAAATGCTCGACCACCGCGGTGCAGCTCTCCACCCAGTCACCGGTGTTGATGTACTGCACATCCTCATAGTTTTCGATCGCGGCATGGTGGATGTGACCGCAGATCACGCCGTCGACATGCGAGCGGCGCGCTTCCTCGGTCAGCATGGTCTGGAACGATCCGATGAAATTCACCGCCTTTTTGACGTTGACCTTGGCCCAGGACGAAAACGACCAATAAGGCAGGCCGAGCAGTTGGCGAAGCCGCGTCACCACGCGGTTGACGAGCATGGCCGCGTCATAGGCGTAGTCGCCAAGATAGGCGAGCCAGCGCGCATTGTGGACGACGGTATCGAACTGGTCGCCATGAATGACCAGCAAGCGCCTGCCGTCGGCGGTCTCGTGAATGGCACGGTCGGCGACGACGATGCCGCCGAAATGCACGCCCTGGAACTGGCGCGCGAACTCGTCGTGATTGCCGGCGATGTAGGTGATGCTGGCACCCTTGCGCGCCTTGCGCAGCAATTTCTGCACGACATCATTGTGGCTCTGCGGCCAGTGCCAGCTCCGTCTCAGCCGCCAGCCGTCGACGATGTCGCCGACGAGATAGATGATATCGGCGTCGTGATGGCGCAGGAAATCGATCAGGAACTCGGCCTTCGCCGCCTTCGATCCGAGATGGACGTCGGAGATGAACATGCTGCGGAAAGTGCGGGGCTCTGCGCCAGGCATGGGATTCTCACCGTTGCTTTCGCGCTGGCTATGCCCCGATTCATGCAACAACCGTATGACGGTTGCGATTGGTCCAGTCCCAAGAGTAGGTTGCCGCGCAGAATCAGAGGAGAAATCGCCATGGATCTCGGTATTCGCGGAAAAAAGGCCATCGTCTGTGCTTCGAGCAAGGGCCTTGGGCGCGGCTGCGCCATGGCGCTGGCCGAGGCCGGCTGTGATCTGGTCGTCAACGGGCGCAACGCCGACCAACTGGCAAAGACCGCCGCCGAACTGCGCGAAAGATTTGGCGTCAAGGTGACCGAGATCGTCGGCGACGTCTCCAAACCCGAGGTGCAGAAGGCGCTGCTTGCCGCCTGTCCCGATCCCGATATCCTCGTCAACAACAATGCCGGTCCGCCGTTTCGCGATTTCCGCGAGCTCGACCGCGCAAAGATCCTCGAAGGCGTCACCCAGAACATGGTGACTCCGCTCGAGCTGGTTCAGGCTGTGATCGACGGCATGGCCGAGCGCGGCTTCGGCCGCATCGTCAACATCACCTCGCTGTCGGTCTATGTTCCCATTCCCGGCCTCGATCTGTCGTCCGGCGCGCGAGCCGGCCTGACTTCGTTCCTTGCCGGCGTTGCGCGGACGGTGATCGACCGCAATGTGACGATCAACAACATGCTGCCGGGCAAGCTCGACACCGACCGGCTGCGCCCCCCGCACGAAGCCGGCACTCCCGAAGATCCGGCTGCCGCCGCGGCGCGCAAGACCCAGGCAGCCGCCAACGTTCCGGCCAAGCGGCTCGGCACGCCGGAGGAATTCGGCCAGATCTGCGCCTTCCTATGCTCGGTTCATGCCGGCTATCTGACCGGACAGAACCTGCCGGTGGATGGCGGCGCCTATGTCAGCGCGTTCTAGTACCTAACGCTTGGTACCCGCTGGGAACGCCGGGAGGTGATCGATCTCGGCCGTTCTTGTCAGCGAGTGACGGCTCTGAAAGCAGGCCTTGCAGGTGGCCGTCGCCATGGATCATATCTGTCGCAGAAGTCGGGTGCGCAGAACTGAATTTCGCGACAGATCATAATTGGCAGCCGAGGCAGATCGCGCCTATCGCCACGATTCCGATGCGACTCGGGAAGATCAAGAAAGACATCGGCTGCGCTGGCGAGCGGCGGGTGTGGTGTTGCGCAGCGGGGCCATGATGGCCCCTTCCCCACTGGCCGCCACTACAGTTCATAGGCCCATTCGGCCGGCACGAAGCGATAGGCTTGGCCGTCGCGCGCGACATGTCCGAAACCGGGGAACGGCAAATGCATTCCGGCGATCAGCATCCGGTCGGCAGCGACCCGGTCGAGCGTCCGCTTGCGCGTTTCGGCGGCCAGTTTGGAATCGACATCGAACGCGATGCTCCAGTCCGGGCGGGCGAACTGATAAGTCGCCATATGCACGACATCGCCCCAAATGAACAGGGCGTCGCCGTCCGATTCAACGATGAAGCCGGCATGGCCCGGCGTGTGGCCGGGCAACGGCACTGTGCTGATCGAGCCGACCGCCTCGCGCTCGCCGTCCACTTGCCGCAGGCGGTCCGCATAAGCGGCAGCAGCCCGGCGTGCCCCGATAAAGAACGGCTTTGCCTCGTCCGGCGCTTGGTTCATGTTCGCGTCGTCGTGCCAGAAGGCGTAGTCAGTGGCGGTGACGACGAGCTCCGCATTGGGAAACAGCGCCTCGCCGGCGGAGGTCAGAACCCCGTTGATATGGTCGGGATGCATGTGGGTGATCAGCAAAGTGTCGACTTGGGCGGGAGCAACGCCGGCAGCCTGCAAAGCCGCGGGAAGATGGCCGAGCGCCGGACCGCTGCCGCCCGACATACCGGCGTCGATGAGCACCAGCCGGCCTCCAAGATTGACGAGATAGGCATTGACGGGCGTGCGCCGCGGTCCGGGCTTGTCAAAGCTGGCCTCCGCCAGACGCCCCGCCTCGGCGTCAACGAGGCCGATGAAAAGCTCCGATTTAATGTCGATATAGCCGTCCAGCAGCGCCGTGACCTCGATCGAACCCACCTTGCGGCGCAGCGCGCCAATGGTGGGGGCATTAGCCAGTGGCGCGCGGGCCAGTGCCGGAACGGAGGCGCCGGCTAGAAGGACGCCGCCGGCTAGGCCGGCACTGGCGAGGAAATGACGGCGGGAAAGCGTCATGGCATAATCTCCGATTGGGATCATAGCGCAGCGGGTAGAGCGAGGCGGGTCTACTTCATAGGTTCAGCTTTTTGAACTTGCCGGTTTGTTATATCGGCTATTACTCTTGCTTATTAATCACGACGGGGAGTTGCCATTATGGACCGCTTGACCGAGCTGGCCAGCTTCGTACGCGTCTGCGATACCGCCAGCTTCTCGGCGGCAGCGCGCGAGTTGGGCTTGAGCCAGCCGGCCGTCAGCCAGCAGATCCGCGCACTGGAAAAGCGTTTAGGCGTCCGGCTCTTTGACCGTACGACCCGCCATGTTTCGCCGACGGAGGCCGGCCGGCGCTATCTGGAGCGCGCCCGCGACATCATTGAGCGCATCGAGGAGGCGGACCGCAGCGTCGGCTGCCTCGAATCGAAGATGTGCGGACGCCTTGCCGTCGGCGCGCCGGCCAGCTTCGGTGCCGGTGTGCTCGGCAACTATCTAATCGAGTTCAAGCGCACCTATCCGGAACTGATGCTCGACGTGGCGCTGACCGACAGCTTCGTCGACGTGATCGCGGAGAGGCTCGACGTTGTGATCCGCATGGGGACCATCGATGATGATCGGCTGGTCGTGCGCAAGTTGGGTGTGATGGAGCGACGTCTCGCGGCAACGCCCGGCTATCTCGACCGGATGGGCCGACCGCGGCGCCCAGAGGATCTTGCCGGGCATGACTACCTGCTTTACGCCCACATCACGACCCGCGATATCGTGCCGCTCACCGGCCCAGGCGGCGAAAAGGCCGAGGTGCGGATCCGGCCCACCATGTGCTCCAACAATTCGCTCCTTAACCAGCAGGCACTGCTGTTTGGCATCGGCATCGGCCTCGGGCACAAGGTGATACTTGACCCGCTCGTCGCCCAAGGGCGGCTCGAATATGTGCTGCCGGACTGGCACTACGCACCGCATCACGTGCATGCGGTCTATCCATCGAACCGCTTCATTCCGTTGAAGGTCAGGCGGTTCGTTGCTGGCTTCGCCGACCACCTCGCCGCGATGGGTGCGTTCATCGGTGACGAAAAAAGCGTGCACATCCAGGAAACGGCGCCGGCGTAGAGCGGGATGCGTTCAAATTGAACCGAGCATCCCGCTCTATCTATTTGTTTTAGCCGCATTTCTGCGACGCCAAGTGATTCCACTTGGCTGCAAAATGCTCTAGTGAAGTCTGGCGTTTGTACGCGCAGGGAATGGCGGAGGCGGGAGAACCGCGATGTGGCGCGGCGGAGATAGGCGTAGCCCCGCAACCGCGCAGTGAGTAACTGTCGGCTGGACGGTAGCCGCAAAGCCTGAAGGCGGTCGACCTACACCGTTGCGGCTGCTGCTCCCGCAGGACACATAAACGACCCTTCATGGTTCATCCCTCCGGGCGACCGAGAAACCGCTTCACAGCGTCAAGGAACACACCCCGTCCTGCGGCCTCGCGGTCGAGATGCACGAAGTGCGTGGCGTCCGGGATGTCCAGACGCTCCGCTTTTGGTGCTTCGTCTGCGATTGTCTTCGCATCCTGCGGCCGGCTCCAGAAATCCCGTCCGGAACGGACGACGAGCACGGGCATGGTGAGTGCCGCCGCCGACCATTGCCGGCGATCGAACGCCAGTTCGAAACTGTCGGCCATGGCGCCGCTCGGTGAGCGGAAACTCGGCGGTTGGCGCGTCGACGCCGTCTCGTCGGAGGCGAGTGCCGCATCACCGTAGGCAGCAGTGACCGCAGGATCGCGCCACCGAGCCTTGTCCGCGACCGGGATGCTGTCGTCCCAGGCAGTGAACAGGCTTGGACGTGTATTCAGCCGATAACCGCCGAACGCCTGGACGTTGAACGTCCCGGGCCGGTCAGGGTTTTCAAGCGGCGAACCGGGGCCAAGGGTTGGGTGTCGGTTTGAGCCTCCATACAGGGTGTTGTAGAGGATGAGCCGATCAACTGTCTGCGGGAACCGGCTGGCATAGGCGCCGGCCCAATGTCCGCCGGTGGCCCAGCCGACAAGGCTGACCCTTGAAACGTCGCTCCATTTCGCGATGGCGTCGACCGCTGCGGAAATGTCCGCCACGACATCTTCGGTGCGCATCAGGGGAGCGGACTGATCCGGCGGCCTGTTCATCGCCGCAGGGCGGCTCGATGCGCCGTAGCCGCGAAGGTCCAGGACATAGACATGGTGCCCGTCCGCCGCGAGGTCGGCGGCAAGCGACCCGCCCGCAACAGGCAGATCGAAGGACGCAACGCCGGGCACGCGTGCGCCATGGATGAGGAGGACGGCAGAGTTGGCTTCGGGAGCGACCCCAGGGCGGCGCACCTCCCGGACGAAGAGGCGCTCGCCGGTCCGAAGTTCGACGAACCGGTCGGCCCGGACGAGATCCGGCTCTCCTGCCGGTACTGGAGCGGCGGTCATCATGGCTGCTGTGAGCACGAGGGGAAAGATGGCGAAGTGGGACATCATGACATCTCCGGGGACAATTGCGTTCCGCAAAAGACTGTCAGCTATTCGATATCTTATCGATGACGTTTTTGATGGTTTTTGATATCGTCAGGATATGGAACTTCGGCACTTGCGACATTTCCTCGCTGTAGCGGAGGAATTGCATATGGGGCGTGCCGCACTGCGGCTGGCCATGGCGCAGCCTCCGCTTAGCCAATCGATCGGACGTCTTGAGAAGGAGCTCGGCGTCAAACTGTTCGAGCGGGCCAACCGCCGCATAGCCTTGACGCGCGCGGGCATGGCCTTCGTGGACGAGGCCCGGGCATCCGTGCGTCACGCCGATTCGGCGCTTCACGTCGCCCGCGCAGCGCATGACGGCGAAGCCGGCGAGATCAGGATCGGCTTCGTGTCGGCGGCTCTCTACGAGCATCTGCCGCAACTCCTGTCCCGGCTTCGCGAGAAATATCCTGATATCCATCCAAAGCTCATCGAGATGTCCACCAATGAGCAGATTGCCGCGTTGTCGCTGAGTGAGATCGACATCGGGTTCGTGCATCCGCCGCTCGGGACAGACGAACGTCTCGACGTCCATGACTATCCTGCTGAAGATCTTGTCGCCGCCCTGCCTGATGACCGGCAGCCACACGCGGTGACGCTGGCGGAGATCGCCCGCCACGGGCTAATCATGTTTCCGGCTGCACAAGGCCCGGCGCTCCATGCGCGTATCCTGGACATGTTCACCAGCGCCGGCCTTGACGTTCGGATCGTCCAGGAGGCAACGCGGGCCCTGACCATGCTCTCGCTCGTGTCCGCCGGCTTGGGCGCGGCGCTGCTGCCACGATCGACACAGCGTCTCGTATTCGAGGGCGTCCGGTATGCATCGATCGCCGACGCATCGCTGCCAGCGTGGCGACTTGCCGTGATTGCGAAACGGCGGCCACGGCCGACCATTGTCGATAGCGTCTGGAAACTGCTTGAGGTTTTAGACCTGACTTGACCGTCCACGATCCGAGACGCCGATCGCGCAATGCGCTCGACGCGACCCGCACCGGCCGTGACAATAAAGGTAAGCGTTTCGGCGCAACAGACTGACATAGATGTGTTTTTTACGGCCAGTTGGCCTAATTGGCGGTTGCGTCATTTGGCATCGTGAAAAACCAACGCTGCATGCTAAAAGGCTTCACGGCAGGATCGCAGGGAGGCCCGTATGGAAGGCGAAAGCAAAAAAGCAACCCGGTCGGACCTCGACGAAGCCGCACTCTACTTCCACAAGCATCCAAGGCCTGGAAAGCTTGAAATCCAGGCAACGAAACCGCTCGGCAACCAGCGCGATCTGGCGCTTGCCTACTCGCCCGGCGTCGCTGCGCCTTGCCTGGAAATCCGCGACAATCCAGCAACCGCTGCCGACTATACGGCGCGGGCCAATCTGGTCGGCGTCGTCTCCAACGGTTCGGCGGTGCTCGGCCTCGGCAATATCGGCCCGCTGGCCTCCAAGCCGGTGATGGAAGGCAAGGCGGTGCTGTTCAAGAAGTTCGCCGGCATCGACGTCTTCGACATCGAGATCGACGCGCCTGACATCGAGCGCATGGTCGAGACGATCTCGGCGCTGGAGCCGACCTTCGGCGGCATCAACCTCGAAGACATCAAGGCGCCCGAATGTTTCGAGGTCGAGGAGCGGCTGAAGGCCCGCATGGCCATACCGGTCTTCCACGACGACCAGCACGGCACCGCAATCATCGTCGCCGCCGCCGTGCTCAACGGGCTCGAATTTGCCGGCAAGACGATCTCCGACATCAAGATCGTCACCTCCGGCGCGGGGGCAGCTGCCCTTGCCTGCCTTAACTTGCTGGTTTTGCTCGGCGCGCGCGTCGAAAACATCTGGGTCACCGACCGTTTCGGCGTCGCCTACAAAGGCCGCGTCGACGAGATGGACCGCTGGAAAGACCCCTATGTGAAAGACACCGAGGCGCGCACGCTGGCCGATGTGCTGCCGGGCGCCGACGTGTTCCTGGGTCTTTCGGCCGCCGGCGTGCTGAAACCGGAATTGCTTCATCATATGGCCCCTAAACCGCTGATCCTGGCGCTGGCCAATCCCAATCCCGAGATCATGCCGGAAGCGGCACGGGCAGCACGACCCGACGCGATGATCTGCACCGGCCGTTCCGATTTCCCCAATCAGGTCAACAACGTACTCTGTTTTCCTTACATTTTCCGTGGCGCGCTGGACTGCGGCGCCAGCGCCATCAACGAAGAGATGAAGATGGCCGCCGTGCGGGCGATTGCGGCCCTTGCCCGCGAAGAGCCGTCGGATGTCGCCGCCCGCGCCTATTCCGGCGAAACGCCGATCTTTGGGCCTGATTTCCTGATCCCCTCGCCCTTCGATCCCAGGCTGATCCTGCGCATCGCGCCGGCCGTCGCCAAGGCCGCCTGCGATACCGGCGTCGCGACACGGCCGATTACCGACTTTGCCGCTTATATCGACACGCTGAACCGCTTCGTCTTCCGCTCCGGCCTGGTCATGAAGCCGGTGTTCACGATGGCCAAGACGTCGAATGCCAAGCGCGTCATCTATGCCGACGGCGAGGACGAGCGCGTGCTGCGCGCTGCACAGGTGGTGCTGGAGGAAGGCATTGCCGAGCCGATCCTGATCGGCCGCCCGCATGTCATCGAGGTCAGGCTGAAACGCTACGGTCTGCGCATCAAGCCCGGCGTCGATTTCGGCCTGATCAATCCCGAGGACGATCCCCGCTATCGTCACTATGTCGACCTTTTGATCGAGTTGGCCGGCCGGCGCGGCGTGACGACGGAGGCTGCGCGCACCATGGTGCGCACCGACAATACGGTGATCGCAGCACTTGCCCTGAAGCGCGGCGATGCCGACGCCATGGTCTGCGGCCTCGAAGGCCGTTTCGAGCGGCATCTGCGCAATGTCACCCTGATCATCGGCCCACGCGCCGGTATCAAGGACCATGATTTGTCGACGCTTTCGATGCTGATCTCGCAGCGCGGCATCATTTTCCTCACCGACACCCATGTCACCGTCGATCCGACGGCCGAGGAGATCGCCGAGATGACGGTGCTGGCGGCCGAAGAAATCCAGCGCTTCGGCATCGAGCCCAAGGCGGCGCTGCTGTCGCATTCGGATTTCGGCTCACGCGATTCGCCAAGCGCGCTCAAGATGCGGCAGGCAGCGGCGATCCTGGCGCGCATCGCGCCAGACCTGCAATGCGACGGCGAGATGCATGCCGACTCGGCTCTGTCTGAGGAGTTGCGCCAGCGCGTCTATCCGCATTCGCGGCTGAAGGGCGAAGCCAATCTGCTGGTCTTCCCCAACCTCGATTCGGCGAACATCACGCTCACCGCGCTGCGCACGATGATGGACGCGCTGCATGTCGGGCCGATCCTGCTCGGCACCGACAGGCCGGCGCATATATTGACGCCATCGGTGACGTCGCGCGGTGTCGTCAACATGACGGCGCTCGCGGTGGTTGAAGCCGCCCACAAGGCGCAGGCGGTCGTAAATCTGGGCTAAAGCAGCCGTTCGCGGTAGGCTAAGCAAACAGCAGCCGCAGATGCGGTAGATTCGCGATGGGCGGATAACGGAGTTCTGGGCGATGGGCGGAGGGTGGAAGCTGACGCGTGCCGCGGCGCTGCTCGCCGCCCTCGCGTTATTAGGCTTTGCCGTCACCCAGCCGCAGGCCGCCTCCCGTGTTTGCCGCCAGCTGGAGGCCGACCTCGCGGCCGCTTCGCGCGGTGGCGGCGGCAAGCCGGCGCTGCTCAGGAAATATGACGACGCGATCGTGCGGCAGCGCGAGCAGATTGCAAAGGCAAGCCGCCAGGGCAACAGCGCCGGCTGCGGCTTTTCGCTGCTCGACCGCAATCGAAACGCCTGCGCCGCACTCGACGCCACGCTTGGCCGCATGAACACCAATCTCGATGCCCTGCAGGCGAAGCGCGCGCAGCTCGCCGGCGGCGGCTCGCGGCGCGATCGCGCCCGCATATTGGCGTCGCTCGACGCCAATGGCTGCCGCAACAGTATCGTCGCTCCGAAGCGCGCGCCGCTGCGGGCAGCGAGCCGTGAAAACGGCAAAGGAAATCTGCTCGATCGGCTATTGGGCGACGCCAGAAGTCGGCCCGATGCGCTGGACAAGCCGAGCGATCCTGGCGAAAATCGCGGTTTCCGCGCCATGGTCAATCAGCCAAACCGCATGGACCCGCCGCGCCTTGGCGGCGAATTCCGCACAATGTGCGTGCGCACCTGCGACGGCTATTTCTTCCCGATGTCGAACGCCGCCTCGCTGGGCGATTTCGAGCGCGACCAGAAGAACTGCGATTCGAGTTGCCCCGGCACTGAGATGCAGGTGTTTTATACGCGCGGCATTGGCGACGATTCGGCCGACATGACGTCTTCGATAACCGGCAGGCCCTACAGCGAACTGCCGACCGCCTATCTCTACAAGCAGCCCGAAAGGTCGCGCCCACCGGCCTGCGGCTGCAACGCCGCAAAGAATTTCGAGATCATTGCCGGCAATCCGCCAAGCCCGGAACAGACTGAAGCCGATGGAGAGACCACGTCGTTCTTTCCGGTGCCTGTTGCCAGACCCGATCCAGGCGCCGACCCCGAGACTTTGGTTAAACCCCCGCCGACGACTCTGCTGCCGCCGGAACAGCGCAAGGTCAGGGCCGTCGGGCCAGCGTTCCTTCCCGACCCAGCAGCGGCAACAAATCCGCCAGCTCCGGCCCCGAAGGCTGTCCGGTAAGCGCCAGCCTGAGCGGCATGAACAGCGCCTTGCCCTTGCGGCCGGTCGCTTCCCTGATCCTGCCCGTCCACTCCTTCCAGACCGACCCATCCCACGGGTCTTCCGGCAACAGGTCGAACGCCTGGCGAAGGAAATCGCGGTCGACATCGGAAAAGTCCGGCTGCTCCTGCAGGCCGTCGCGAAGTGTGCGCCACCAGATTGCCGCATCGGCCAGCCTGTCGAGGTTGCCGCGCACCGCCAACCAGAAGGGCTCGGCCTGTTCGCCTGATATGCCGAACACGATCAGCCGGTCGCGCGCCTCGGAAAACGGCATATGGTGCAGCAGCGTGCGGTTGAGTACGAAAAGCTCGTCCGGATCGAATTTGGCGGCGGATTTCGACGCCGCGGCCGGATCGAAGCGCCGGGCAAGCTCGGCCATGTCAGGCACCGCCACGACATTTTCCGAGGTGCCGACAAGCACGGCCAGCGAAGCGACGGCCATCGGCTCGATGCCGGTCTCGCGCAAGCTTTCGATTGACAACGCGCCGGTCCGCTTCGACAGGCCCTCACCTGATGCGGTGGTCAACAGGTTGTGGTGGCCGAACACCGGCGGCTCGGCACCCAGCGCCTGGAACAGGGCGATCTGCACGCCCGTATTGGTGACGTGGTCGTCGCCGCGAATGATATGGCTGACTGACATTTCGATGTCGTCGACCACCGAGGGCAAAGTGTAGAGATAGGTGCCGTCCTCGCGCAGTAGAACCGGGTCGGAAAGCGACGCAAGATCGACAGTTTCTTCACCGCGAACCAGATCGTTCCAGTGGATTTCGGTACGTTCCGGCGCCAAGGGATCACTGGTGAAATTGGGCAGGAGAAAGCGCCAGTGCGGCCGACGGCCATCGGCCTGGTATTCGGCGACCTGCTCCGACGTCAGCGTCAATGCCTCCCGGCCATAGACTGGCGGCAGGCCGCGCGTGCGGCGCACCTTGCGCCTGAGATCGAGCTCTTCCGGGGTTTCGTAGCAGGCATAGAGCAGGCGCGCCGCCTTCAATTTCTCCATCGCCGCATCGTAGATCTCGAAGCGCCGTGACTGATATTCGGTGGCATCAGGAAAGATGCCCAGCCAATGCAGGTCGTAGAGAATGGCGTCGGAGAATTCCTGCGTCGAGCGCGCGACATCGGTATCGTCGAAGCGCTGGATGAAGCGGCCCTTATTGTTCATGGCGAACAGCCAGTTGAACAGCGCGGTGCGCGCATTGCCGATGTGAATGCGGCCGGTCGGGGATGGGGCGAAACGGACGGTAACTGTCATGAACGGGGCGTACCGGATGATTTTCGTATTGACAAGACACGCCCCCGCGCCTGGCGGCAGACATAGAACATGACGAAGGCGATGAAAAGGCTGGAGCGCCGCGCGTCCATCAAGACGCGCAGCACTCCGTCAGATCACCAGTCCCTTGGTCAATTCGAGCGCCTGGCGCTCGAACAGCCGGCGGTAGATGCCGCCTTGCAGCCGGATCAGCTGATCATGTGACCCCTCTTCGACGATGCGGCCGCGATCGAACACCAGAAGCCTGTCCAGCGCCCGCACCGTCGAAAGCCGGTGCGCGATGACCAGCGTCGTGCGGCCGACCATCAACCGCTCCATCGCCTGCTGGATCAGCACCTCCGATTCCGAGTCGAGGCTCGACGTCGCCTCGTCCAGAATGAGGATCCGCGCATCGGCAAGGAAAGCACGTGCGATCGCCACCCGCTGGCGCTCGCCGCCCGATAGTTTCACGCCGCGCTCTCCGACCAGCGTGCCGTAACCCTTCGGCAGGTCGACGATGAAGTCGTGCGCACTGGCCAGCCGCGCGGCATGCTCGATCTCGGCTTGCGTGGCGCTCGGCCGAGCGTAGGCGATGTTTTCGGCCAGCGACCTGTGGAACAAGATCGGCTCCTGCTGGACGATGGCGATCTGCCCGCGCAGCGACGCCTGCGCCACCCCGGCAATATCCTGGCCGTCGATCCGGATCGTTCCCGCATTCACGTCGTAAAGGCGCTGGATCAGCTTGACGAAGGTCGTCTTGCCTGAGCCCGAATGGCCGACCAGCCCGACGCGTTCGCCCGGCGCGATCCACCGAAAAGTCACGATAGAGCGGTAGGCGGTGGCTGCCATAATGGAAGGTGACGTTGTCGAAGCTGATGCGGCCGTCGGTGATGCGGATCGGCTTGGCGCCGGGCGCATCCTCGATGCCGAGCGGCTCGGACTGGAAGTCGACCAGTTCCTCCATGTCGTTGATCGAGCGCTGCAGATTGCGGATATGCGTGCCGATATCGCGCAAATAGCCTTGCAACACGAAGAACGAGGTCAACACGAAGGTGACATCGCCGGCGCTCGCCTGCCCCCACGTCCACAAAAGCAAGGAGAAGCCGATCACCGCTGTTCTCAGAAGCAGCAGCATCACCCCTTGCGCGGTGCCGTTGACGGTGCCACGCACCCAGGTGCGGCGCGTGCGGGCGCGCCATCTGGCGACGACTTTGGCGAGGCGCGTTTCCTCGCGTTCCTCGGCGCCAAAGCCCTTGACCACCGCGTTGCAGCTCACCGCGTCGGCCAGCGAACCGCCCAGGCGCGTGTCCCACGCGTTGGCAAGCCTTGCCGCCGGCGCGACATAGCCGAGCGACAACATCGCGGTCACCGCGATGAACAGCACCGAGCCTGCGGCAACGACGGCACCCATCAGCGGCCAGAACCAGCCGAGCAGCAGCGTCGAGCCGACGAGCATGACGAGCGACGGCAGCAGCGCGATCAGGATGGTGTCGTTGAGCAAGTCGAGCGCCCACATGCCGCGAGTTATCTTGCGCACGGTCGATCCGGCGAAGCTGTTGGCATGCCAGTCGGTGGAAAACCGTTGAACACGGTGGAAGGCGTCGGCGGCAATGTCGGCCATCATCTTCAGCGTCAGGTCAGTGATGCCCATGAAGGCGAGGTTGCGCAGAACGACGCCCGCGAGCGCCAGCGCCACCAGCATGGAAAACGCCGCCATGGCTGCGTTCCACGCGATCTCATCGGCCGTAGCGCTGCTGGCGACGGCATCGACCAATCGCCCGGAATAGAGCGGCGTCAGCACGTCGGCCGAGGTCGACAGCAAGAACGTGCCCATGATGAGCGAAAGCCGCCACGGCTGGCGCCGCCAATGGCTGAGCGTGAAGCCAAGAACGCTGCGAAAGGCGCCCGCGCGCAAATCTATCTGAAAACGAGCCATGATGTCATTCGGGCGCAAACGAGCCCGGTCCGGTAAGGTCGAAAATTGAAAAAACCCGCTTTGGGCGAATTAGCGCCCGTGAATGCGGAGGTTCGGCATATTTGGCGGCTCGCCCAATACGGGCGGCGACCGGCATCGACGAACGCCTGTTGTCAGATAGGCTTGGCCGTGAAGGTGAAAACCTTCCGGCGCGCCATCTGAGACCTAGGCTTCGCGGCCTCGCATAACGATGTCAAATCCTGCCATTCGGTCCTCCCATTAGAGCGACGTGCGTCCATTTGGACGCACAAAGTACGCTCTAACTTTGAATCTGCGCATCGTACTTTCCGAAAATCGATGCCGATTTTCGGGCCGACGCGTAGGAATCGCGGAAAGGCGTTTATAGAGACGCCTCACCGCCACGCCAAGCCAGCGAGCGACCGAAAGCGCATCTGGTCTAACGGTGAGACCATTTTGCAACAATCGCGGGTTGTACGCCGTCGCCGCCGCTCAGGCTGCCGGAATGCGGTCGAGCCGCATATAGCGGCCATCGGTGGACGGCCTGAAGCCGAGTTTCTCGTAAACCGCGTGAGCGTCGTTGGTTGACAGGCTCCAGTGGGTGACTGTCTTGCAATCCGGATGATCGATAAGCGCCTGGACGAGCCGCGTGCCGATGCCTCGCCCGCGATGTCCTGGCCAGATGATGATATCGGCCAGATAGGCAAACACCGTGCGATCGGTGATCGCCCGGCCGAAGCCGATTTGCTTGCCATCGAGATAAGCGCCGACGCAAAGCGAATTGGCAAAGGCGCGGCGGTGGAGTTCGTCGCTGCGCCCGCTGCCCCAGTAGCTTGCCATCAAAAGGTCGGAGGTCGCCCGGAAATCGATCCGCGACACGTCGAAGCTGATTTCACAGTCAGGCATGGCTATCCCACTGATCGTCCGGCCGCAGCCATTTCACAGGAGCGAGAAACGGCGCCTATCCGCCATCCCTGAACCGGTTGGTGATGGGATAGCGGCGGTCGCGGCCGAAATTCTTCTTGGTGATCTTCACTCCGGGCGCCGCCTGCCGGCGCTTGTATTCGGCGATGTAGAGCAGATGCTCGACGCGCGTTACCGTCGCCCGGTCGTGGCCGCGGGCAACGATCTCGTCGACACCCATCTCGTTCTCGACCAGACACTCCAAGATGTCGTCCAGCACCGGATAGGGAGGCAGCGAATCCTGGTCCGTCTGGTTCTCGCGCAGTTCGGCCGATGGCGCCTTGTCGATGATGTTGTTCGGGATCACCTCGCCGGAAGGGCCCAGCGCGCCCGGCGGCACGTGGGTATTGCGCCAGCGTGACAGCGCGTAGACCTGCATCTTGTAGAGGTCCTTGATCGGGTTGAAGCCGCCATTCATGTCGCCGTAGAGCGTGGCGTAGCCAACCGACATCTCGCTCTTGTTGCCGGTGGTGACGACCATCGAGCCGAACTTGTTGGAGATCGCCATCAAAATGGTGCCGCGCGCGCGGCTCTGCAGGTTTTCCTCGGTGATGCCTTCCTTGGTGCCCTCGAAAAGTTGCGTCAGTGCATGCAGGAATCCCTCCACCGGCTCGAAGATTGGCACGATGTCGTAGCGGCAGCCGAGCGCACGGGCGCAATCCTCGGCGTCCTTGAGCGAGTCCTTAGAAGTGTAGCGGTAGGGCATCATCACGGCGCGCAGCCGTTCCTCGCCGAGCGCATCGACGGCAAGTGCGGCGCAGATCGCCGAATCGATGCCGCCGGAAAGTCCGAGCACCACATTCTTGAAGCCGTTTTTGTTGACGTAATCGCGCAGGCCTAGCATGCAGGCGCGATAATCGGCCTCCTCCTTTTCTGGGATCCTCGACATCGGCCCTTCGGAGCAGACCCAGCCCTCGGAGTTATTCCCATTTTGCACGCCTGCGGCGGCACGGCTTCTCTTCCAGGTGGTGACGTTGACCGTCTCCTCGAACTGACTCATCTGGAAGGCAAGCGTCTTGTCGGCGCCGATGGCAAACGACGCTCCGTCGAAGATCAGCTCGTCCTGGCCGCCAAGCTGATTGGCGTAGATGATCGGCAATCCGCATTCGATAACCTGTCGAATGACGATCTGGTGGCGAACGTCGACCTTGCCGCGATAGTAGGGCGAGCCGTTCGGCACGAGCAGGATTTCAGCGCCGCTTTCGGCCAGCGTCTCGCAGATACCGACATCGCCCCATATGTCTTCGCAGATCGGAATCCCCAAACGCACGCCGCGGAAATTGACCGGCCCCTGGATTTCAGGGCCGGCCTGGAAGACGCGCTTCTCGTCGAATTCGCCGTAGTTCGGCAGATCGAGCTTGTAGCGCTCGGCAAGGATCTTGCCGCCATCGGCAACGATGATCGAATTGTGCGTGCCGCTCTTGCGCTTCAGCGGTGTGCCGATGATGACGCCCGGCCCGCCATCGGCGGTATCGCCAGCAAAATCCTGCGCCGCTCGCTCGCAGGCCTTCAGGAATGCAGGCTTCAGCACCAGATCCTCGGGCGGATAGCCAGCGAGGAAAAGCTCAGTGAACAGAACGAGGTCTGCGCCCTGGCGAGCGGCATCCGCCCTCGCCTCGCGCGCCTTGGCGAGATTGCCGGCGACGTCGCCCACCGTCGGATTTAGCTGGGCAACGGCGACGCGCAATATGTCGGAAGCGGTCTTGTCGGTCATGCCTGCTGACTTAGCGCGACAGAATTGCCCGGGCAATGGCGTTCATTTGGACCACCCAGACCGAAGACATATGTCATTCGTGTCAGTCCGATCGAGGATGTCGATCGTGTCGGACCGATCGGCACGTCGTTCTGTCCTATTCACCCATATATTCGCGCAGCGCTTCCGGCGAATGGTTCTCGCCGACCGACATCGCCAGAATGCGCGAAATGTGCCGGCGCGGCAGCGCGGTTTGCGCCGCCCAGGCATTGATCTGGTTCTGGATCCTGTCGAGATCCCTCTTCGACGTCGGGCTTTCGGCAATATCCAGACCGGCGTCGCGCAGCGCCGCGGCCATGTCGGTCGAGACGATGAAGGCGTCCCACTCCAGCCAGCGCAGAAAATACTGGCCGGTGTGGCCGCCAAGCCGGCTGCCATGCTTGCCGAGATAGGCCATCAGCCCGACCTGGTCGTCGGCCGGCCAATCGGCGAGGAACCTGCCGAAGCCGCCATGTTCCTTCGACACTCGCTCGACAAACACGGCGTTGTCGCGGACAGATTTGATCTTCTGCGGGTTGCGCACGATGCGCTGGTCGGCTGTCAGATCGTGCCAGAAATCGTCCGGCTGGAACAGCAGCCGCTTCGGCTCGAAGCGGAGGAATGCCTCTTCGAAACCAGGCCACTTCTGCTCGATGACGCGCCAGACGAAACCAGCGGCGAAAACACGCTCGGCCATGGTCGAGAGGATGCGGTCGTCTGTAATGTCAGCTACCGCGGCGTTGTCAGGCATGGGACCCAGCAGCGACGCCAGCGCAGCTTCCCCGCCCTTGCGTTTGGCCGCGCGGGCGCGGATTCTCTGAAAATCCATCATTGTTTCCTCACCTTATCGCGTCAATCTACCACTTCCCGTGCGAACCGGCAGCCTCTAGGTCTATCGCGGACGCTGACGACGGAGGCGACAATGAACAAGACGATCGAAGAGCTGGCAAACCGCTGGCTGAAGCGAAGGCCAGACGGGCTAAGCGCACTTGAGAGTCAGGTGCTGCAATCAACGCTCGAACGCACCACAATCGCGAAGGACACCAACAAAGCCGTCGCTTTTCACCAGACGTTTGGCGACCGCCTCGCCGACACCATCGCCCGGATCGGAGGTTCGTGGTCCTTCATCCTGACCTTCATCGCCTTCCTGATTGTGTGGACGGCAGGCAATGTCTGGCTTTTGACGCGCGATGCCTTCGATCCCTATCCCTTCATTTTCCTCAACCTCGTGCTTTCCATGGTGGCGGCCCTGCAGGCGCCGGTGATCATGATGGCGCAAAACCGCCAGACCGAGCGCGATCGTATCGATGCCGCGCACGACTACGAGGTCAATCTCAAGGCCGAGATCGAGATCATGGCGCTGCATGAGAAGCTGGACGAACTGCGCCACAGCCAGATCGTCGGCATGCGTGACGAGATCGCGCAACTGGCCGAACAGGTGAAGCGGATCGACGAGATTCTGTCGAAGCAGCGGACGCGTCCATGACGGATGCCATCCATAATCTCATAGAGCAATATGGGCTGATTGCCGTCTTTCTAGGCTGTATCGCGGAAGGCGAAAGTGCCGCCCTCCTTGGCGGTTTTTTCGCGCATCAGCATGCCTTCGTCCTGTGGCAGGCGTTTCTGGCGGCGGCCATCGGCGCCTTTGTCGGCGACACTTTCTTTTTCACCCTCGGCCGAAGCTTCGCCGACCATCCGCTCGTGATCAAATTGAGGGGCCGGCCGGGCTTCAGCCACGCCTATCGTCTTGTCTCCAGCCATCCCGACATTTTCGTGCTGTCGAACCGCTTTATCTATGGCCTGCGCCTGGTCGGGGGCATCGCGGCAGGACTGTCCGGTATTGCCGTGACGCGCTTTGTCATCCTCAACGCCATTTCATCGATCATCTGGGCCGCATTGTTCGCCGCCATCGGCTATGTCTTCGGGCTGGGCGCGGAGCGCATCGTCGGGCAGGCGCTGGCCCGTCACGAGCGACTGCTGATCGCTCTGGCGATTGGCCTGGCAGCGGCCGCCCTCGCCTGGTTCGTCGCTCACCATGTCGCCAAGAAAGAACGTGCCAGCGACGTTAAGGAGAGGTGAGGATCAGCCGACACCGAGCGCCCGGTCGCCACGGTCGAGGATCAGCGGAATGATCAGGTCTTCCTCATCGGCAAGGTGCCGGGTCAGCATGGCGATCAGCCGGCTGTTCTCGTTGGCATAGGTATCGGCGGCAAAGCGCTGCTTGTCCTCGCTCTCCTGAAGCGTGCGGATGAAGGCGTTCGCCGTCTCGGCATTGCGCTCCAGCCCTTCATGGATCGTGTGATGATCGGCATCGAGAATCTCGAATCCGCCCTTCAGCCTTGTCTCCGCCTTGGCGAAGACCGGAAAATAGTGCTGATCCTCGACATTGTGGTGGCCGTCGAGATTCCCGAGAAAATGGTTGAGGCGCGGCGCGAACCAGCGCGCGAACTCCGGCGCCGTCAGCCTGCCCTCGCGATAGTCGCCAATGCCGTTGGTCAGCATGCCGCCGAGCTCGCGGAACATGTCGTGCCGCTGCAGCCACATGTTGGCGATGCCGTGAATGTTGGAATGTGCCTGCCAGACCTCTCGCGGATATTTTTCGGTCAGCCAGCGCAGATCGTCCGGCAGGCCTGCCCGCTCGAGCAGCAGAGAATCGGCACCTTCACCCATGACGGTCTCCTCAGGCCATGATCCCGAAAAGCGCATGCCGGTTTTCGGAATAGCTCATGGTCGGGATCAGGCCGTGGTGACCGTCATATAAGAGGTGAGATACTAGATCGGTAGCCCCGTAATGCGCTCGATGATGGCGATGCCCCAGATGCCGGCAACGATCACCACCGAAATCAGCACCGCCAGCGAACCGCAGTCCTTGGCGAGCTGAATATCGACGTTGAACTCCCGGCTGAACGCATCGCATGCTGCCTCGATGCCGGTGTTCAGCACTTCGACCATGATCAAGAGCAGCACCGCGCCGATCAGCAGCGCATAGCCGCGCCAGGACACCGAAACAAACCAGCCGAGCGGCAGCGCCAGCACGAGCAGCATCAGCTCCTGCTGGAAGGCTTTTTCGCTGGCGGCCAATTTCTGAAACGCCCGCACCGAATTGAAGAAAGCATCGATCAGCCGCTGCATACCAAACCTTTCCGAATCACCGGCAGGGGATAGCGCAATGGCCGGATCAAGGGAATAAGGCTATCGCTGCAAAATCATTCGTCGGCGACCTTGATCGACGGGGCCGACCTTTCGAACTGGGGCAGCGTATCGTCGATCGAATAATAATCTCCCTTGTCGCCGACGAAGATATGGCTTTGGCCGGAGAGGCCTGACGGCCTGTCGAAGGAGCCGGCCATGATCGAAATCGAGTCCAGTTCGCCATGCTTCCAGAACAGCAGCGAACCGCAGGTGCTGCAGAACCCGCGCTTGGCCACATCGGAAGCACCATACCAGCTGAGCGCATCCTTCCCTTCGATATCGATGTCGGCGTCCTTGGCAGCGGTTGCGGCTACGAAATGCCCGGTCTGCTTCCGGCACTGCGAGCAGTGACAATAGATCACCCCGCGCAAGGGCCCCCGCGTCTTGAACCGCACGGCTCCGCACAGGCATGATCCGCTGTGATTGTCATCCATCTCGGCCTCCAACGAAATCGCCATCCCACTCGCCGTCCACGGCATCCCGTCAGGATTCCAGTTTTACGGCGGTTGTGCCCAAGCAAATGCGACATTCGGCGGGCATGTTCCGCACAGCAAGTTGCACGAAGCGGTTGGAATGCGGGCGCTGACCGGTTTGGCCATCGGCGCCTCCGTCGCAAGGCGAGTGGAATTCAAAGCGAATTTCGGGAGATCAGCACAATGAGGCCGCTGACTGAATCAAAGAAGCGCCGGATTTCTCCGGCGCTTCTTTGGCCGTGAATTCCGTTGGCGGCTGAAATCAGCCGTTCACGGCCTGCTTGTGCTGGACCGGGTGGCTCTTCTTGAGCAGGTCCGAGACCAGGAATGCCAGCTCGATCGCCTGGTCGGCATTGAGGCGCGGGTCGCAATGGGTGTGGTAGCGATCCTGCAGTTCCTCGGCGGTGATGGCGCGGGCGCCACCGGTGCATTCGGTGACGTTCTTGCCGGTCATCTCGATATGGATGCCGCCCGGATGCGTGCCTTCGGCGCGATGCACCTCGAAGAAGGTCTGCACCTCCTTCAGGATGCGGTCGAAAGGTCGCGTCTTGTAGCCAGCGGCCTCGATGGTGTTGCCATGCATCGGATCCGACGACCACACCACGCTGCGGCCTTCCTTCTTCACCGCGCGCACCAGCTTCGGCAAATGGTCGGCGACCTTGTCGGAACCGAAGCGCGCGATCAGCGTCAGCCGGCCGGGCTCATTCTCCGGGTTGAGCAGGTCGATGAGCTGCAACAGGCCATCCGGCGTCAGCGATGGGCCGCATTTCAGGCCAAGCGGGTTCTTGATGCCACGGCAGTACTCGACATGGGCATGATCGGGCTGGCGGGTGCGATCGCCGATCCAGATCATATGGCCGGAGGTTGCATACCAGTCGCCTGAGGTCGAATCGACGCGGGTCAGCGCCTCCTCATAGCCGAGCAGCAGCGCCTCGTGGCTGGTGTAGAAATCGGTCTCGCGCAGCGCGTAATTTGTCTCCGACGTAATGCCGACGGCCTTCATGAAGTCCATTGTTTCGGTGATGCGGTTGGCGAGCGCACCGTATTTCTCGCCCTGCGGACTGTCCGACACGAAGCCGAGCATCCATTGATGCACGTTCTCCAGGCTGGCGTAGCCGCCCTGAGCGAAGGCGCGCAACAGGTTGAGCGTCGCCGCCGACTGGCGGTAGGCCATCTCCTGGCGTGCGGGATCGGGAATGCGCGACTTTGCGTCGAACTCGATGCCGTTGATGATGTCGCCACGATAGCTGGGCAGCGTCACGCCACCCTTGGTCTCGTTGTCGGACGAGCGCGGCTTTGCGAACTGGCCTGCGACACGACCGACCTTTACCACCGGCTGCGCCCCGGCGAAGGTCAGCACCACGGACATCTGCAGGAAGACGCGGAAGAAGTCGCGGATGTTGTCCGCGCCATGCTCGGCGAAACTCTCGGCGCAATCGCCGCCCTGCAGAAGGAATGCGTCACCGGCAGCGACAGCAGCAAGCTGCTTCTTCAGCTTGCGCGCCTCACCTGCAAAAACCAGCGGCGGAAAGCTGGCAAGCTGGGCTTCCGTGTTCTTTAGCGCATTGAGATCCGGATAGGCAGGAACCTGCTGGATCGGCTTTGCTCTCCACGAATTCGGCGACCATTTCGTCATCGTTGCACCCAACGCTCTTTCCAGCGGGTGCTATCGCCCGCCATTCGCCCCAATATGGGATCGCGGCTCCTTACACGAAGCCGATTTCCTATTCTAGACCGGATTTGGACGTGTGGCGAATGGCGTGGCGCGGCAAAACTGCCGGCGTAGTCATTGGCTGAAGCACCAGAAACGCCTTGCTACGCAGCCTTCTCCACCAACCGAGCCAATTGCGTCATGACGACGGCGGATCCTGCCAGCCGCTTTTCAGGTGTTGGCCAGTCGCGAACGAAAACGACGCTGTGATCCGGCCGGATCTTGGCCAGCGAGCCCTGCTCTCCGATAAACCTAACCAGTCCGACGGGGTTCGAGAACTCCCGCTTGCGGAAGTGGATGACGACGCCCTTTGGCCCTGCATCGAGCTTTTCCACATTGGCCTTGCGGCAGAGCGCCTTGATGAAGACGATCTTCAAGAGATGCTTCACTTCCTCCGGCAGCGGGCCGAAGCGGTCGATCAGCTCGGCGCCGAAGGCGTCGATCTCTTCGGTGTTTTCGAGGTCGCCAAGGCGGCGATAGAGCGCCAGCCGTAACTGCAGGTCCGGAACATAGCTCTCCGGGATCATCACCGCGGTGCCGACGGCGATCTGCGGCGACCAGCCGCCATCCTGAACCTCGCCGGAATCCTTCGCCTCGGCGACAGCCTCTTCCAGCATCTGCTGGTAGAGCTCGAAGCCAACCTCCTTGATATGACCAGACTGCTCTTCGCCGAGAAGATTGCCGGCCCCGCGGATGTCGAGATCATGGCTGGCGAGCTGGAAGCCGGCGCCGAGCGTGTCGAGCGACTGCAGCACCTTCAGCCGGCGCTCGGCGGTGTCGGTCAGCTTGCGGTTGGCCGGCAGCGTGAACAATGCATAGGCACGCACCTTCGAGCGGCCGACGCGGCCGCGCAACTGGTAGAGTTGCGACAGGCCGAACATGTCGGCGCGGTGTACGATCAGCGTATTGGCGGTCGGGATATCGAGGCCGGATTCGACAATGGTGGTCGACAGCAGCACGTCGTACTGGCCGTCGTAGAAGGCATTCATGATGTCGTCGAGCTCGCCGGGCGGCATCTGTCCGTGAGCGACGGCCACTTTCAGCTCGGGCACGGATTCCCGAAGGAAATCATGAATTTCCGAGAGATCACTGATGCGCGGCACGACGTAGAAGGAATGACCGCCGCGGTAGCGCTCGCGCAGCAGGGTCTCGCGGATGACCAGCGGGTCGAACGGCGAGATAAAGGTGCGCACCGCCAGGCGGTCGACCGGCGGGGTGGCGATCAGCGACAGTTCGCGCACGCCGGTCAATGCCAGCTGCAGCGTGCGCGGGATCGGCGTCGCCGACAGCGTCAGTACGTGCACGTCGCTCTTCAGGTCCTTCAGCCGTTCCTTGTGCTTGACGCCAAAGTGCTGTTCTTCGTCGATGATCAACAGGCCGAGATTCTTGAACGAGATCGAGGCGCCGAGCAGCGCGTGAGTGCCGACGACGATGTCGACCGTGCCTTCGGCGATGCCCTTCTTGGTCTCGGCCAGTTCCTTGGCGCCGACCAGCCGCGAGGCCTGAGCGACGCGGATCGGCAGGCCGGAGAAGCGCTGCGAAAAAGTCTTGAAATGCTGGCGTGACAATAGCGTCGTCGGGACAACCACCGCAACCTGAAACCCTTCCATCGCCGCGATGAAGGCGGCGCGAAGGGCGACCTCCGTCTTGCCGAAGCCGACATCGCCGCAGATCAGCCGGTCCATCGGCTTTCCAGCGCCCAGATCGTCCATGACCGAATCGATCGCCGTCTGCTGGTCGTCGGTTTCCTCATAAGGAAAGCGCGCGGCGAACTCGCCATAAAGGCCCTCCGCCGGCACCAGCGAAGGAGCGGCACGCATCTGCCGCTCGGCGGCGATGCGGATCAACTGGCCGGCCATGTCGAGCAGCCGCCGCTTCAGCCGCGCCTTGCGCGATTGCCAGGCGCCACCGCCAAGCTTGTCCAACGTCGCTTCGGCTGTGTCAGAGCCATAGCGCGACAGAAGTTCGATGTTCTCCACCGGCAGGAACAGCCGGTCGTCGCCGGCGTAATGGATTTCGAGGCAATCATGCGGCGCACCGACCGCCTCGATGGTGCGCAGCCCGATGAAGCGGCCAATGCCGTGGTCGGTATGGACGACGATGTCGCCGGAGGACAACGCCGAGGCCTCGGCGATGAAGTCGGAAGGACGCTTCTTGCGCTTCGAGCGGCGGATCAGCCGGTCGCCCAGAATGTCCTGCTCGGCGATGACGACCAGTTTCTCGGTCTCGAAGCCGGATTCGAGCGGCAGCACGGCAAGTGCCGCCTGCCCCGGTTCGAGCTTCTCCGCCTCGGCCAGCGTGGCGATCGGCTTGAGATTGCCGAGATGATGTTCCGCCAGGATTTGGCCGAGCCGGTCAAGCGAACCTTCGGTCCAGCCGGCGATGACGACGCGGCGGCGGTCGGCCCGCTCATCGGCAATGTGTTTTACGACGGCGTCGAAGACGTTGATGTTGGGGTCGGCGCGCTCCTCGACAAAGCTACGGCCATGCCGCGCGCCGGCATGGAAGACTTTTTTCGCTCCGGCGTCGGGCGCGTCGAACGGCGTGAAGTCGATCGCTTCGCGCGGGCCAAGCGAGGCGATGAGGTTTTCGGGCGACAGATAAAGCAGGTCCGGCGGCACCGGCTTGTAGGGAACGGCGTCCTTCAGCGCGCCGTCGGCCTGCTTCCTGCGCGCCTCGTAATGGTCGAGGATCAGCGCATGGCGCTCGGTCAGCGCCTCATGCGCCAGATGGTCGAACACGACAGGCGTATCCGGCAGATAGTCGAACACCGTCTCCAGCCGCTCGTAGAAGAACGGCAGCCAATGCTCCATGCCGGCGAAACGCCGTCCCTCGCTGACCGCCGCATAGAGCCCGTCGTCGCGCGAGGGCGCGCCAAAGGCTTCGATGTAGCTGCGGCGGAAACGGCTGATGGTTTCCGGCGTCAGTGCCACTTCACTCATCGCCTGCAGCGCCATCGACTTGCGCTGGCCGGTGGTGCGCTGCGTGGCGGCGTCGAAGACGCGGATCGATTCCAGCGTGTCGCCGAAGAAATCGAGCCGCAGCGCTTCGCTCCAGCCGGGTGCGAACAGGTCGAGAATGCCGCCGCGCACCGCGAATTCGCCGACGCCGCGTACCGTCGGCACCCGTTCGAAGCCTGATATCTCCAGCCGCGATACCAGTGCGTTCATGTCGATCTGGTTGCCGGGTTTGGCGTGAAAGGTCTGCGCCTCGACGAGGCTTGCCGGCGGAATGCGCTGCAGCAGCGCATTGGCGGTGGTCAGAACGACGGCGCGGTGCGGTTTTTTCGCCAGCGCAATCATCGCGGTGAGCGCATCGAGCCGCCGTGCGGCGGCATCCGAGCCGGGCGAGACGCGGTCGTAAGGCAGACAGTCCCAGGCCGGCAGTTCCAGCACCGGCAGGCCGGGTGCTGCAAATGAGAGCGCCTCGACGATCGAGGGCAGTCGCTGGCCGTCGCGCGCCACGAACAGCACTGGCTTAGCAGGCGCGATCTCGTGCGCGGCCTGCACCAGCGCAAAGGCTTCATAGCCGTCGGCGACGCCGTCGACGACGAACTGGCCGGCACGGCCCTTGGGCAGACCGATAGTGGGAATCAGGCTCATGAAATCACGTGTTCAGAATGTCATCGCCTGGCGCGACGCCAGGATCTTTTGCAGGACAGCACAGTCGATACCAGCGGGAATCGGGCGTTCGCCGGTGACCACGGCCAGGAATTCGGTATCGGGAATGTCGAGGAGCCTTTCATATTGGTCGAGTTCGTCGCCGGTCAAGGCGCCGATCTCGGCGTCTGCGAAACTGCCGAGAATGAGGTCCATTTCACGCATGCCGCGATGCCAGGAGCGAAACAGAAGCTTGCGGCGGCGGACGTCGAGCCCCTCGCTGGATCGTCTTGTTCCTGTCATTGTCCCGCATCCTTGCCTGAAGCGGCGCATATAGCGTGGATAGACGGCGGTGTCAGCCTTTGCGCTGCGGCCGTCGCGACATAAGCTGACATCATGCGCCCTTCCCTCCTCGATCCGCTGTTTGTCCCGATCATCTCGCTTGCCGGCGTTGGGCCGAAGGTCGGCGCACTGATCGAAAAGGTGGTGCCGGCCGATCTCGGCGACCGGGCAGCGCGCGCCGGCGATCTTCTGTTCGTGCTGCCCCACACGGTGATCGACCGCCGCAACCGACCGGGTATCGCCGGTTCGGCCGAAGGCGCGATCGTCACTCTCGATGTGCGCATCGACCGCCACCAGCCGCCACCGCGCGGCAACAGATCGGTGCCGTACCGGGTCTACGCCCATGACGACACCGGCGAGATCGCGCTAACCTTCTTCCATGCGCACGCCGCCTACCTCGAAAAGGCGATGCCCGAAGGCGAGCATGTCGTGGTCTCCGGACGCATGGAATGGTTCAACGGCCGCCCGACCATGGTTCATCCCGACCATATCGCGCTGGCCAGCGAAGCGGAAAACCTGCCGCTGGTCGAGCCGGTCTATCCGCTCACGGCCGGGCTCTCTGGAAAAGTGCTGCGCCGGGCGATCGGCCAGGCGCTCGCTCGCCTGCCAGTGCTGCCGGAATGGCAAGACGACGCCTTTATGCGCCGCCAGACCTTTCCTGCCTTCCGCGACGCGCTCGCCCGCATCCACAATCCCGGCGATCCGATCGACGTGTCGGTCGACGGCGCAGCCTGGCGGCGTCTCGCCTATGACGAGTTTCTGGCAGGCCAGGTGTCGCTGGCGCTGGTGCGGGCAAAAGTCCGCCGCCTGTCCGGCCGACCATTGGTCGGCGATGGCCGCATCGTCGAAAAGCTGCGCAAAGCCCTGTCCTATTCACTGACTGCCAGCCAGGAATTCGCCCTGGCCGAGATCAATGCCGATCTCGGTGATCCAGAACGCATGCTGCGGCTTTTGCAGGGCGATGTCGGCTCCGGCAAGACGGTTGTAGCGCTGCTCGCCATGGCGCGCGCCGTCGAGGCCGGCGGCCAGGCGGCATTGATGGCGCCGACCGAAATCCTGGCGCGCCAGCATCTTGCGACGATTGCGCCTTTGGCGGAGCTAGCCGGCTTGCGCATTGCCATCCTCACCGGTCGCGAAAAGGGTCGCGAGCGCACCGAGACGCTGGCCGGTCTGGCGAGTGGCGAGATCGACATCGTCGTCGGCACCCACGCCCTGTTCCAGGAAACGGTGACATTCCACGACCTCGTCCTTGCCGTCATCGACGAACAGCACCGGTTTGGCGTCCACCAGCGGCTTGCCATCACCGCCAAGGGCGACGCGCCCGACATGCTGGTTATGACGGCGACGCCGATCCCGCGCACGCTGGTGCTGACCGCTTTCGGCGATATGGATGTTTCGAAGCTGACCGAAAAACCGGCCGGGCGCCAGCCGATCCGCACCGTCACCCTGCCGCTAGAACGGCTCGACGAACTGGTCGGGCGCATGCGCGACGCCGTCGCCGACGGCCAGAAGATCTACTGGATCTGTCCACTGGTCGAGGAGTCCGAAGAGATCAAGCTGATGTCGGCAGAGGATCGTTTTGCTTCGCTGAAGCCTTTGTTCGGCGAACAGATCGGCCTGGTGCACGGGCGCATGAAGGGCGCCGACAAGGACGAGGCGATGCGCGCCTTCAAGGCCGGCGAGACACGCATCCTGATCGCCACCACGGTCATCGAGGTCGGCGTCGATGTGCCGGATGCGACTATCATGGTCATCGAGCATGCCGAGCGCTTTGGCCTCGCCCAGCTGCACCAATTGCGCGGCCGGGTCGGGCGCGGCGAAAAACCGTCCTCCTGCGTGCTGCTCTACAAGGACCCGCTCGGCGAGACGGCAACGCGCCGGCTGTCGGTGATGCGCGAGACCGAGGACGGATTCCGCATTGCCGAGGAGGATCTGAAGCTGCGTGGCGAAGGCGAGCTGCTGGGCACCCGCCAGTCCGGCACGCCGGGCTTCCAGGTGGCGCGCATCGAGGCGCATGCCGACCTGCTCGAAGCCGCCCGCGACGACGCACGGCTGATCCTGTCGCGCGATCCCGAGCTGCAATCCGAACGCGGCGCAGCCCTTCGCATGCTGCTTTATTTGTTCGGCCGCGACGAAGCGGTGCGGCTCTTGCGCGCCGGCTGAGGCCCGACACCCACCGGTGGATTGGCGATCTGAACGCCGATCTGCTTGCCGTTCAATGTCACCATTTTCGTTTTGACCTCCGGTGCGACCAGCCCGGCCGAGACGATCAGCTTGGCACCGTCTTCGATGGTCATATCGAGCAGCACGACATCGGATTTCGGCACATACATCAGGAAACCGGTGGTCGGGTTGGGCGTGCACGGCATGAACACCGCTATCAGCGGGTTGCCTTCCTGGTCGAGCTTCTGGTTGATCTCGGTTTCCTTCTCGCTGGCGACGAAGACCAGCGACCAGACGCCCTTGCGCGGGTATTCGACCAGTCCGACCTGGCGGAACATCTCGCCCTTGTTCGACAGCACGGTTTCGAAGATCTGCTTTAGCGAGCCATAGATGCCGCGCACCAGCGGCATGCGGCCGAGCAGCCGCTCGCCGAAGTTGACGATGGCGCGGCCGACGATATTGGCGGTCAGGAAACCGATCAGGGTGATCAGGATCAAAGCGACGATCAGTCCGAATCCCGGAACCGGCGCCGGCAGATAGCTATCGGGGTTGTAGCGCGCCGGAATATAGGGTTTCACCCAGGAATCGACCCAGCCGATGAACGACCAAGCGATGTAGGCGGTGATCGCCAGCGGCGCGCAGACGACAAAGCCTGTCAGGAAATAATTCCGCAGCCGGGTCATGCCTGAAGTTCTGGGAGCATCCGACATGATTCACCGCAGCGCTGATTGCGGCGCACATTAGTGAAGCGCATTCGGCTTTGGAACTGCGAATTTTTTAAACCACGCTTACTCCACAGTTACCGATTTCGCCAGGTTGCGCGGCTGGTCGACGTCGGTGCCCATGAATACCGCGGTGAAATAGGCAAGCATCTGGATCGGCAGCGCGTAGATGATCGGTGAGATGATTTCCGGCACATCCGGCAGCACGATCGTTTCCATCGTCTTCACCGTGGCGTGCGCGGCGCCCTTGCTGTCGGTGATCAGGATGATCTTGCCGCCGCGCGCCGCCACTTCCTGCATGTTCGATACGGTTTTTTCGAAGATGCGGTCATGCGGGGCAATGACGATGACAGGCATGTTCTCGTCGATCAGCGCGATCGGCCCATGCTTCAATTCGCCGGCGGCATAGCCCTCGGCGTGGATGTAGGAGATTTCCTTGAGCTTCAGCGCGCCTTCCATGGCCAGCGGGAAATTGGTATCGCGGCCGAGATAAAGCACGTTCTTGTAGTGGGCGAGGTCGCGCGCGACCTTTTCGATCTGCTCGTCGAGCTTCAGGACCTGATTGGCATAGCGCGGCGCTTCAGACAGCGCGCGCACCAGGGCCTTCTCCTGTTCATGCGAAATCGTTCCGCGCGCCACGCCGGCCCGCACGGCAAGCGAAGCCAGCACCGAAAGCTGACAGGTGAAGGCCTTGGTCGAGGCGACGCCGATCTCCGGCCCGGCCAGCGTCGGCAGGATGACGTCGGATTCTCGCGCCATCGTCGATTCGCGGACATTGACGACCGCGCCGATTTTCATGCCCGCTTTGCGGCAATAGCGCAGGGACGCCAGCGTGTCGGCGGTCTCGCCCGATTGCGAGATGAAGAACGCAGCGTCGGTCTTCGACAGCGGCATTTCACGATAACGGAATTCTGAAGCGACATCGATGTCGACCGGCAGCCGTGCGTAGCGTTCGAACCAGTATTTGCTGATCAGGCCGGCCAGATAAGCGGTGCCGCAGGCCGAAATCGCCAGCCGGTCGATTTTGGCGAAATCGAACGGCAGGTCGAGCGGCTTCGAGACACCGCTGACAAAATCCACATAATGCGCCAGCGTGTGCGAGATCACTTCGGGCTGTTCATGGATTTCCTTCTCCATGAAATGGCGTCGATTGCCCTTGTCGACCATGAAGCTGGTGCTGAGCGACTGCTGGCGCTTGCGGTCGACCTTGTTGCCGTCCATGTCGAAGATGGCGACCTCGTTGCGGCGCACAACCGCCCAGTCGCCGTCCTCCAGATAGGTGATCGAATTGGTGAACGGGGCAAGCGCGATGGCATCGGAGCCCAAAAACATCTCGCCCTCGCCATGACCGACGGCCAGCGGCGGGCCGTTGCGCGCGCCGACGATCAAGTCCTCGTCTCCCTTAAACATGATGGCCAGCGCAAAGGCGCCTTCAAGCCGCTTCAGCGCCTGGTGCGCGGCCTCGACCGGCTTCAGGCCCCTGGCCAGTTCGCGCGCCACCAGATGAGCGACGACCTCGGTGTCGGTCTGCGATGAAAACTTGTAGCCGTCGCGCATCAGCTCGTCGCGTAATTCGGCGAAATTCTCGATGATGCCGTTGTGGACGATGGCGACGCCGTCGGAAAAATGCGGATGCGCGTTGGTTTCGTTCGGCACGCCATGCGTTGCCCAGCGCGTGTGGCCGATGCCGATCGTGCCGTCGAGTGGTTCGTCCTTCAGCCGGCGCTCGAGATTGACCAGCTTGCCCTCGGCGCGGCGGCGCCCAAGCTTGCCATGCTCGATGGTGGCGACACCGGCGGAATCGTAGCCGCGATATTCGAGCCTTTTCAGCGCATCGACGATGAGTGGCGCGACCGGCGAGTGACCGACAATTCCGACAATACCGCACATAGACGTTTGCCCCCGATTCCGGCATGAAACCCAGCGCCATTTAGAGACGGCCGGGCTGCCGCGAAAATCACATTGCGTTTCGTCCCGTATCAGCCGGAACTGCTCTTGCACACATGCACCATGCCAGAGCGCCCTTGCAATCCGGTTACCGCAATCGCTCGGTTTTTCCGTACGCGCATACTACCGCGCCCAGCGGTTCCCGAAATCCGTCAAAGACATGATGCAGTCGTAGCGGCTAGGCTTTTTTCCGGGCCGCCGCGGCCGAAGCAAAACGCTCGCGCAATTCCTTGCCCTTGCCGGCCAGCGTCCTCTGGCGGGCGCGGCCGAAGGCCAGCGCATCGTCGGGGACGCTTTCGGTGATCACGCTTCCCGAAGCGATATAGCCGCCCTTGCCGATTGTAACAGGCGCCACCAGCGAGGAGTTCGAGCCGATGAAAGCGCCCTCGCCGATGTCGGTGAAGAACTTCGAATAGCCGTCATAATTGCAGGTGATGGTTCCAGCGCCGATATTGGCGCCGGCGCCGACGCGGGCATCACCGATATAGGTCAGATGGTTGACCTTGGCGCCTTCCTCGATCGTGGCTCCCTTGACCTCGCAGAAATTGCCGACCTTGGCCTTCAGCTTGAGATCGGCACCCGGCCGCAGCCGCGCATACGGGCCGACATCGCAGTTCGAGGCGATGGTGGCGCCTTCGATATGGCTGAAAGCATGGATCTTGGCGCCCGTGGCGATCTTCACACCTGGTCCGAACCAGACATTGGGTTCGACGATAGTGTCGGCGCCGATCTCAGTGTCGTGGGAAAAGAACACGGTTTCGGGCGCGATCAGCGTGACGCCGGAGAGCATGGCCTCACGCCGCCGGCGCTGCTGCCAGATGCCTTCAGCTTCGGCGAGTTCGGCGCGGTTGTTGATGCCGAGCACATTCTCGAAGCCGGCTTCTGCGGCAACGACATCAAAACCCTGTCCGCCGGCGATCTCGACGATGTCGGTGAGGTAATATTCGCCCTTGGCGTTGTTGCTGCCGACTTGATCAAGCAGCTGCAGCGCGTGCTTGCCCGCGACCGCCATCAGCCCGCCATTGCAGAAGGTGATTTTCTTCTCCTCGTCGGTGCAGTCCTTCTCCTCGCGGATGGCGACGAGCTTGCCGCCTTTTTCGATCAGCCGGCCATAGCCGGAAGGATTTGACGTGCGGAAGCCGACCACAACGACGGCAGCACCTTCGGCCAGCTTCAAGCGCGCAGCAGTCAGCACCTCCGGATCGATCAACGGCGTATCGCCGAACATTACCAGGATGTCGTCGTAACCCTTTGATATCGCGTCACGAGCAGCCAGAACGGCATGTGCGGTGCCGAGGCGTTTTTCCTGGATGAAGGTTTCCGCCTTCGGCGCGAACTTTTCCGTGGCCTTGCGCATCTCTTCCGCGCCATGGCCGATCACCAGTGCCTGGTCGCCCGCTCCGGCGGCCTCGGCAGCTCTCACGACATGGGCGACCATCGGCAGGCCGGCGATTGTGTGCAGCACTTTCGGCACGGCGCCCTTCATGCGCGTGCCTTCGCCGGCGGCGAGGATGACGGACAGGCAGGTTCTCTGGCTCATGGAATGGCAACCATATGAAAAGGGTTGGGAATCAACGCATGTCTAGCATTGGCGCCATGCTGCACCAATGCGGTTAAATTCCGGTGAGACGGTAGAGCAGCTGACTCTTAATCAACGGGTCCACGGCTCAAGAGTCCTACCCCAACTGCCCCAGCACCGGGAAATTTTCCAGCAGCCAGTAGGACGCCGCCTGCACGCCTCCGGTCAGGAAAAAGACGCCGGCGACGACCAGCAGTGCGCCCATCGCCTTTTCGACACGGCCGAGATGGACGCGGAACTTTCCGAGAAAGCGCATGAAGGCGCCGGAAAACATCGCCGCGATCAGGAACGGTATGCCGAGGCCGAGCGAATAGGCGGCAAGCAGAGCCGCGCCCTCGCCCACCGTCTCGCGGCCGCCGGCCAGCGTCAGGATCGGTCCCAGCACCGGTCCGATGCAGGGTGTCCAGCCGAAGGCGAAGGCAAGTCCCATGACATAGGCGGCAACAATACTGGCCGGCTTGCCCTGCGACTGGAAACGCGCCTCACGCGACAGCAGCGGGATGCGCAAAATGCCGAGGAAGTTCAATCCCATCAGGATGATCAGCACGCCCGCAGCCATCGCCAGCGGTTCCTGCCAGACGCGCAGCAGCCGGCCGATGGTCGAGGCGCCGGCGCCCAACGCCACGAACACGGTGGAGAAGCCGAGAACGAAGGCCATCGAGGCATAAAGCAGCGCGCTGCGCGCCTCGGCCTTGGCCGTTACGCCGGCATTGCCGCGGAAATCATCGACCGACACGCCGGCCATATAGCAGAGATAGGGCGGCACCAGCGGCAGCACGCAAGGCGACAGGAACGAGATCGCCCCCGCCCCGACCGCGCTGACATAGCCTATATCCAATGCCATTTCCGAACTCCAACCGTAGCGGCGCCGATATAGCGGCGCACGGGCTTGTCCGCCAATCACCATTGCGTGGCAAGTTGCCGCCCTGCATCGAGGAAGAAACGACACACCACGTGCGTTGATGCAACGAGGCCGCGACTTTCCGCGCGCTTCTCGATCATATCAGGGAGAACCTCATGAAATCGATCACAGTCGGGCTGACGCTGCTTTTGCTCGGCACCGCCGCCTCCTATGCCGCCGAAGCGTGGAAGGAAGCCGATGTCGGCGGCACCAAGATCTACACCGATGCCAACGGCATGACCCTTTATACCTACGATAAGGACGAGACGGGCAAGTCGAACTGCTACGACAAATGCGCCACCAACTGGCCGCCGCTGAAAGCCGAGGCTGATGCCAAGGCCGACGGCGAATGGACGATCGTCGAGCGCACCGACGGCACCAAGATGTGGGCCTATGAAGGCAAGCCGCTCTACACGTTCATCAAGGACAAGAAGGCTGGCGATGTGACCGGCGACGGCGTCGGCGGCGTCTGGCACATAGCCAAGGCCGACTAAGCTCCGAACCTGCATCCCTGCCTTGACGGCGGGAAATCGCTGGCCGCCGAGTATCCCCACAGGCCTTCCGGCGGCCAGATCCTGGTACTGTGTCCGCTGGGCATATGAGCCCCACTCGCCACGCCTCTCCTGCCCTCCCACAGAGCATCATGCCGGGCTTCTGTTCAGCTGGGGCTGGCGCATGATCGATGTTTCTCTTATATCCGCGGAGGAATTTGTCCCGTTTCTTCCGGATTCATTGCCGGCTTGTCCAACGATAGGGCAGCCGCTCCCCTTATCTGGAATGCGGATATCACATAACTCGCTCTTGGGTTGTGCACTCAATGCAGGACTGCATTTTGGGCGCTTCCCCTTGACCGGATGCAAAAGCCCGGCCATGTGAGCGACAAATTGTACGATTTCGTCGCGCGCAGCGGAATTCTTCTGCCGCATCACAACTGATATGAGACCTCATGGACGTCGTCGTCGTCGAATCGCCGGCCAAGGCGAAGACAATCAACAAGTACCTCGGAAAGAACTATAAGGTCCTGGCCTCGTTCGGCCACGTCCGCGATCTGCCGGCCAAGGATGGCTCGGTGCGCCCGGACGAGGACTTTGCCATGTCATGGGCTGTCGACACCGCCTCGGGCAAACGTCTTGCCGACATCGCCAAGGCGGTCAAGGACGCCGACGGCCTGATCCTCGCCACCGATCCGGATCGCGAGGGCGAAGCCATTTCCTGGCATGTTCTGGAAGTGCTGAAGCAGAAGCGCGCGCTTAAGGACAAGCCGGTCAGCCGCGTCGTCTTCAACGCCATCACCAAGTCGTCGGTGCTGGAAGCGATGGCCAATCCGCGCCAGATCGATGCGCCGCTGGTCGACGCCTATCTCGCCCGCCGTGCGCTCGACTATCTCGTCGGTTTCACGCTGTCGCCCGTCCTGTGGCGCAAGCTGCCGGGCGCCCGTTCCGCCGGCCGCGTCCAGTCGGTGGCATTGCGTCTCGTCTGCGATCGCGAATCGGAGATCGAGCGCTTCATCCGCGAGGAATACTGGCAGATCGCTGCCATTCTCGGCACGCCGCGCAAGGAAAATTTCGAGGCACGGCTGACCGCCTTCGACCGCAAGAAGCTGCAAAAGCTCGACATTTCGAACAAGGCGCAGGCCGACGACATCAAGGCGATGCTGGAAGGCGCGACCTTCAAGGCGCTCTCGGTCGAAGCCAAGCCGACCAAGCGCAATCCAGGTCCGCCCTTCACCACCTCGACACTGCAGCAGGCTGCCTCCTCGCGCCTCGGCTTTTCGGCAAACCGCACCATGCAGGTGGCGCAGCGGCTCTATGAAGGCATGGACATCGGCGGCGAGACCACCGGCCTGATCACCTATATGCGAACCGACGGCGTGCAGATGGCGCCCGAGGCGATCACTGCCGCGCGCGATGCGATCGCCAAGGAGTTCGGCCCAAAATATCTGCCGGAGAAGCCGCGCCAATACACGACCAAGGCCAAGAACGCCCAGGAAGCGCACGAAGCGATCCGCCCGACCGATTTCATGCGCACGCCCGCTTCGGTCAGGCAATATCTCGATGCCGACCAGGCACGGCTCTACGAAATCGTGTGGAAACGCGCCATCGCCAGCCAGATGCAGCCGGCCGAGATCGAGCGCACTACGGCCGAGATCGAGGCGGTCAACGGCCCCCGCACCGCGGAGCTGCGCGCCATCGGTTCAGTCATTCGCTTCGACGGCTTCATTGCCGCCTACACCGACCAGAAGGACGAGGATTCGGAAGACGAGGAAGACCGCCGTCTGCCTGAGATCCGCGCCGGCGAACAGCTCGCCCGCGAGGCGATCAACGCCACCCAGCACACCACCGAGCCGCCACCGCGCTATTCGGAAGCCTCGCTGATCAAGAAGCTGGAAGAGCTCGGCATCGGCCGTCCCTCGACCTACACGGCGATCCTGAAGACGCTCGAGGACCGCGACTACGTCAGCATGGACAAACGCAAGCTGTTGCCGCAGGCCAAGGGCCGGCTGCTGTCGGCTTTTCTCGAAAGCTTTTTCGAGCGCTATGTCGAATATGATTTCACCGCCTCACTCGAGGAAAAACTCGACGAGATTTCCGACGGCAAGCTCGCCTGGAAGGACGTGCTGCGCGATTTCTGGAAGGATTTTTCAGGCGCCGTCGCCGACATCAAGGAATTGCGTGTCACCGACGTGCTCGACGCGCTCAACGAAGAACTGGCACCGCTGGTGTTTCCCGCGCGGGAAGACGGTTCGAACCCTCGCATCTGTCCGAAATGCGGCACCGGCAACCTGTCGCTGAAGCTCGGCAAGTTTGGCGCCTTCGTCGGCTGCTCGAACTATCCCGAATGCTCGTTCACCCGTCAGCTTGGCGACGCCGCCAATCCCAATGGCGAAAACGGCAATGGCGAGGACGGCACCAAGGTGTTGGGCAAGGATCCCTACACGGCGGAGGAAATCACCCTGCGCAGCGGTCGTTTCGGCCCCTATATCCAGCGCGGCGACGGCAAGGAAGCCAAGCGCTCCAGCCTGCCCAAGGGCTGGACGGTCGATTCGATCGACCACGAAAAGGCCCTCGCCCTGCTGTCGCTGCCGCGCGACGTCGGCAAGCATCCGGAATCCGGCAAGATGATCTCGGCCGGACTGGGGCGCTACGGTCCGTTCGTGCTGCACGACGGCACCTACGCCAATCTCGAAAGCATCGAGGACGTGTTCTCGATCGGTCTCAACCGCGCCGTTTCGGTCATCGCCGAGAAACAGTTGAAGGGTCCGGGCGGCCGCAATGGCGGCACGCCCGCCGCCTTGAAGGAACTTGGCGAGCATCCGGCGGGCGGCGGCAAGATCGTCGTGCGTGACGGCAAATACGGGCCCTATGTTAATTTCGGCAAGGTCAATGCGACGCTGCCGAAGGGCAAGGACCCGCAGTCGGTGACGATCGAGGACGCGGTGGCGCTGATTGCCGAGAAGGAAGCCAAGGGTGGCAATGGCGGCAGAAAGCCCTTCCGCAAGGCGGCCGCACCTGCCAAAAAGCCTGCGGCAGCCAAAAAACCGACGGCCAAGAAAGCGGCCAACAAAAAGGGATAGGACATCGTGGCGCGCAGGATCACCGGACGAAGCCGCGGCGACCCGCGCACCGCCGATACCCGCGCCAAGGTGAAAGACGACTACCGGCCGTCCCGTGACGAAATCCTGCGTTACATCGCCGAAAATCCGGATCGCTCCGGCAAACGCGACATCGCCAAGGCGTTCGCGCTGCGCGGCGAGGACCGTATCTGGCTGAAGGATATTTTGCGCGACCTGCAGGACGAGGGCCTGCTGACCAAGGAGCGCAAGCGGCTGGCCCGTGTCGGCGCCCTGCCCCATGTCGCCGTGCTCGACATTTTTGGCCGCGACGCCGACGGCGTGCTGCTGGCGCACCCGACCGAAGCCGTGGGCCCTGGCGAGCCTCCTGTCGTAGCGATCCGGGTGTCGCGTGGCGGCGGCGGCCCGACACCGGGCATCGGCGACCGCGTGTTAGCCAAAACCTTTCCAACCGATGACGTGACGGGCCCAGCGTATACCGGGCGGGTGATGAAGATCTTCGAGAAGCGCACCGATGCCGTTCTCGGCGTCTTTCGCGTGCTGCAGGACGGTACCTTCCGCATCGAGCCTGTCGAAAGACGCCAGCCGGAGCTGGTCGTCGACAAGGAATTCCAGAACGGCGCCAAGAACGGCGATCTGGTCGAGGTCGAGCCGGCGCGAGCCTCCCGCTACGGGCTGCCCAGAGCCAAGGTGCTGGCGGTGCTGGGTTCGCTGACCAGCGAAAAGGCGGTCTCGATGATCGCCATCCACGCGCACGACATTCCGCATATTTTTCCAGCAGACGTCATCGCCGAGGCCGATGCGGTCAAACCGGCGGCGCTGGCCGGCCGCGAGGATTGGCGCGACCTGCCGCTGGTCACCATCGATCCGGCCGACGCCAAGGACCATGACGACGCGGTGTTCGCAGTATCAGATCCGGACGAGAAGAACCCCGGCGGTGTGGTCGTCACCGTGGCGATTGCCGATGTCGCCGCCTATGTGCGCTATGGCACCGCGCTCGATCGCGAGGCGCTGAAGCGGGGCAATTCGGTCTATTTCCCGGATCGCGTCGTGCCGATGCTGCCGGAGCGCATCTCCAATGACCTTTGTTCGCTGCGCGAAGGCCAGGACCGCCCGGCGCTGGCGGTCCGCATGACCTTCTCGGCCGATGGCCATAAGCTCAGGCATTCGTTCCACCGCGTCATGATGAAATCGGCGGCGAAACTCGCCTATCCACAGGCGCAGGCCGCGATCGATGGCGCGCCGGACGACAAGACCGGCCCGATCCTCGACACGGTGCTGAAGCCGCTGTGGGATGCCTACGCCGTCGTGAAGCGCGGCCGTGACACGCGCCAGCCGCTGGAGCTCGACCTGCCGGAGCGGAAAATCCTGCTCAAGGAGGACGGCACTGTCGATCGGGTGATCGTGCCGGAGCGGCTCGACGCGCACAAGCTGATCGAAGAGTTCATGATCCAGGCCAATGTCGCGGCTGCCGAGACGCTGGAGGCGAAACGGCAGGCGCTGGTCTATCGCATTCATGACGCGCCTTCGCTCGCCAAGCAGGAATCGCTGCGCGAATTCCTGCAGACGCTGGGCCTGTCGCTGGCCCGCGGCGCGCAGATGCGGCCTAACCAGTTCAACGGCATCCTGGATCGCGTCCGCGGCGCCGACCATGAGGGGCTGGTCAACGAGGTGGTGCTGCGCTCGCAGATGCAGGCCGAGTACTCGCCCAGCAACATCGGCCATTTCGGTCTCAATCTGAAGCGCTACGCGCATTTCACCTCGCCGATCCGCAGATATGCCGACTTGATCGTGCATCGCGGGCTGATTGCCGCGCTCGGCTTTGGTGCGGGTGGACTGACGCAGGACGAGGCGGAGCGGCTGGAAGAAGTTTCCGCGCTGATCTCGGCCACCGAGCGCCGTGCCATGGCCGCCGAGCGCGACACGGTCGACCGGCTGATCGCCGCCTATCTGGCCGAGCGCGTCGACGAGCGTTTCGACGCGCGCATTTCGGGCGTCACCAAATCGGGACTATTTGTCCAATTGCCGCAGTATGGCGCAGATGGTTTCATCCCGGTGTCAAGTCTCGACGGCGATTACTATATATACGATGAAACTGCCCGATCGCTTTTCGGAGAACGCACCGGCAAGGGCTATCAGCTTGCCGACCGCGTCGAGGTTCGCCTGATCGAGGTGGCGCCTATGGCCGGCGCGATGCGTTTCGAGATGCTGACCGACCCAAAGCCGCTGCCCGGCTCTGTCAGGTCGTTTCACAAGGCCAAAGGCCGCGCCCGGGCGTCGCAATCGCGTCCAGGCTCGCGCGGCAGGAGACGGTAATGCCAAGCGAACTGAAAATGAACCAACATGTTTTCGGCGGCGAACATCACTCGGGCCGGGTCGCCCGCCCGTTATGGACGGCGATGAAGCGTGGCGCGCTTGGCCGCTGCCCGCATTGCGGCGAAGGAAAGCTGTTTCGCGCTTTCGTCAAGACGGTCGACAAATGCGATCGCTGCGGCGAGGAGCTTCATCACCACCGCGCCGACGACCTGCCTGCCTATCTGGTGGTGGTCATCGTTGGCCACATCGTACTGGGCGCGTTTATGGGCGTCGAAGCGACCTCCACCTTATCCACCTGGCAGCACATCGCTATCTGGGTGCCGTTGACCATCCTCATGGCAGTCGTCTTGCTGCAGCCGGTCAAGGGCGCCGTCATAGGCCTGCAATGGGCGTTCTATATGCATGGCTTCGGCGGGGAAGAAGATCTGATCGAGTCGCATCCCGAGGCTTGAAACCGAGGCTGGCGCAATCGGCATGGCTGGACGCCACTTTCGCATCGGAGAAGATTCCGCTAGGTCGTGCGCATGGACGGTATGACCAAGGCGGAAGTCGACAAGGTCGAGCGGATCGCGCTCGACGCCAAGCCCATACGTCCGCGCGACGCCGCGACGCTGATCCTGCTTGACCGCAAGGGCGACGAGTTCCAGGTGTTGATGGGCCGGCGCCACGCCCGTCATGCCTTCATGCCGGGGAAATTCGTCTTTCCTGGTGGCCGCACCGATCCTGCCGACAGCCGAATCCCCGTCGCCACCGCGTTGCACCCCGAGGAACAAACGAGGCTGACCGCCGGCGTTGGCCGCATCAGTCCGGCCCGCGCCCGCGCCATCGCCCTGTCGGCGATCCGCGAGACCTATGAGGAGGCAGGCCTGTTGATCGGCCGGAAAGGCGCCTTCGCGACGAGCAGGCGCGATTGGCAAGGGTTTGCCGAACACAGCGTAAAACCTTCTCTGGAAGCGCTGCGCTTCATCGCGCGTGCCATCACGCCGCCGAACCGCGTGCGGCGCTTCGACACGCGCTTCTTCAGCGCCTGGCGCGAAGACGTCGCCGTGGAACTGCCGGACGGCGGCCCGACCAACGAGCTGGAGGAACTGGTCTGGCTGCCGCTCGCCAAGGCCAGGCGGGCCGATATTCCCGACATCACCAGGGCGATCCTCGAAGAGCTGGAGAAGCGGCTCGTCGACGATCCGCTGCTGCGCCCCGGCGGTTCCGTGCCGTTCTACCGGCTTGTCCGCAATCGCTTCGTCCGCGAAATTCTGTAAAGCATAGAGCATTCACATCCCATGACGGTCGATACCCAGCAAGAGGTCGAAGAACGCGTACACTGGCTGCCGATGATCGCTGCGATCTCGTCGATCAGCGTCGTCGGCATTGCCATCGGCCTCGGCATGCCGCTGCTCAGCGTCATCCTCGAAACGCGCGGCCATTCCGCGTCGATGATCGGCTTCAACACCGCTGTCGCCGGGTTCGCCTCGATCGCTGGCGCACCGCTCGCCACCCCGCTCGCCATGCGATTCGGCGTCGCCTGGACGATGCTGGCCATGATCGCCACGGGAGTGCTGGCCTTTGTCGGCTTCCATTTCGCGCCGGACTTCTGGATGTGGTTCCCGCTGCGCATCCTGCTGCACATCGCGCTGACGGTGCTGTTCATCCTGTCGGAATTCTGGATCAGCACCTCGGCGCCGCCGCACCGGCGCGGCCTGGTCCTCGGTATCTACGCCACCGTGCTGTCGCTCGGCTTTGCCGCCGGGCCGTGGCTGTTCTCCCATCTCGGCAGCACCGGCTTCCTGCCCTTCGGCGTCATCATGGCACTGGTGACGCTGGCCGCCATTCCGGTTCTGGCCGCCCGCAACGAGAGCCCGACGATTGTCTCCAATGGCGAGACCAGCAACTTCCTGCGCTACATCTGGTTGGTGCCGACGGCGACCGCCGCGGTGCTGGTATTCGGCGCGGTCGAGACCGGCGGCTTTGCGCTGTTCCCGATCTATGGCAGCCGCATCGGTTACTCAGAGGCCGACGCCGCCCTCCTGCTCACCATGATCGGTCTCGGCAACGTGCTGTTGCAGATCCCGCTCGGCATGATCAGCGACCGTGTCAGCGACCGTCGTTACCTGCTTCTGGCTTGTGCAACCATCGGGCTTGCCGGCACCATCTTCATGCCCCACTTCGCGCAGAATTGGCACCTGATGGCGGCGCTTCTGTTCGTCTGGGGCGGCGTGGTAGCAGCGATGTACACGATCGGCCTCGCCCATCTCGGCTCCCAGCTTTCCGGCCACGAACTGGCCTCCGCCAACGCCGCCTTCGTGCTCTGCTACGGTGTCGGCATGGTGCTCGGCCCGCAAGCGATCGGCATCGGCATGGACCTTTTCGGCCCCTCGGGCTTCGGCTGGGCGCTCGGCGTGTTCTTCGCCTTCTATATCGCGCTGGTCGGCATCAGGCTCGTCCGAAAAATCCTTTAGAAAGGGCCGATCGATGCCTCGTGGCGAGAGGCTGCTGACATAACCGTGTCAGCAGCACCTGGATAGATTGTCAGCACCACCACCACTACGCTGAGGATGCCATCATGATCGACTCCGGGTTTGAAACGATATCGGTACGGATGGAATTGCTGCTGCTTGTGACCTTTCAAGCGCCGGCCTCCGATGTCGACCGCATCATGGAAGCGGTGGTCGCTATCGCGCCGCTCACCATGGGCAAATACGACAGCAATGCCTATCAGTCGGCGCACGGCATCGAGCGCTACCGGCCGCTCGAAGGCGCGGCCGCCGGCGCCGAGACGGAATTGCGCCGACGGCATGGCACGGTGGAAGTGTCGTTCGAATTGCCCGACGACCAGGCATTGGCTGCCCGTATTGTCGAAGCGATATTCCAGGCCCACAGCTATCAAGAGCCCGTGATCCGCATTCAACCGATCCTTGCCAGCCGCTCCAAGGGATTGGACGACCGCTCCAACCCGAACCGCTGGTGGAACACCACGGGAGACTGGAAGAAGGTGGCTCCGCCGGTTAGGGAAGACGCATAGTCAGGAACGTTGCTGGCTGATATTCTGGTGCGGCACGTAAGAGACTGCGCCGAAGCCTCGCGGGGTTGACTTTCCGGGCGCGTTCTTTATGTGTCGCGCCAAGTTTCCCGCGTCCGGGTGTTTCCCCGTGCTCCAGCGGCTAGAACTCCACGAACATAACGGACGAACAACATGGCCAAAGCCGCAAACATCAAGATCAAGCTTCTGTCGACCGCCGACACCGGTTTCTTCTACGTGACCAGCAAGAACAGCCGCACCAAGACGGACAAGCTGTCGTTCCGCAAATACGATCCGGTCGCCAAGAAGCACGTCGAGTTCAAGGAAACCAAGATCAAGTAATCTGGTTTTCCTCCGCAACACCGAAACGCCGTCCCATGGGGCGGCGTTTTGGTTTTCAAGGCTTAGAAAAGTCCGAAATTTCCAATGCTTAGCCCCAAGGCTTAGCGCAGAGTCTCGATGTCATTTTGGAAAGAGGGGGCCGGTCGGCGTTTGGCAGCGGTACGAGGAGGCCACTATGTGCCAGCGCCGGCCGGCCGACCCCACGGACCCAGGAGATGCGGCGGACCTGAATCATGGGGTATTCTTCGGATCGACCCGGCGATCTACCCTCGCGCCGGTTCCGTCATTGGTCTGCACATTTGCGCAACGGCCTGTGAAAATCAACAATTTCTTAACCAAGCCCTGCGAATCGCTTGCGTTAAGGTAAATTCGTAACCCTGTCGCACCGACTGGATAATCGGCGCTAAGCCGCCTTGGCGACAACGCGATTGCGGCCGGCGCTCTTGGCTTCATAGAGCGCGAGGTCTGCGCGTTTCATCAGCCCGGCAACCGAGTCCAAGCCCTTCAGCACCGAAGAGACGCCGACGCTGACGGTAACCTCGATGGTCTTGCCGTCGTGACCGACTGCAAACGGCATCTGGGCGATTTCGGCGCGAATGCGCTCCGCGACCTTTTCGGCGACTGCGCCGTCCGTGTCCGGCATCACCACCACGAACTCCTCGCCACCGAAGCGGCAGGCGAGATCGATGCCGCGCACATTCTTGCGCAGCCGCCGAGCGAATTCGCGCAGCACCTCGTCGCCGCCGTCGTGACCATGCGCATCGTTGATGGTCTTGAAGCGGTCGAGATCGGTGATCATCATCGACAGCGGCCGCCGCCGCGCCACGGCGCGGTCGAACAACGTCTGCAGATGGCTGTCCAGATAACGGCGATTGTGCAATCCCGTCAGGGCGTCGGTCACCGCCATCTCGATGGTCTGGGTAACGCTGGCGCGCAGCTGGTCGTTGTAGCGCTTGCGGCGCACCTGCGTGCGCAGCCGAGCCGTCAGCTCCTGCTGGTCGATCGGCCGCATCAGATAGTCGTTGATGCCGAGTTCGAGGCCGCGGATGATACGCCCCTCCTCACCTTCCTGCGCCAGAAGGATGATCGGCAGGAAACGAGTACGATCGAGCGAACGCAGTTGCGAGCAGAGCCTAAGCGGATCGAAGTCCGCAAAGGCCGTCGAGATCATCACGCATTCATAGGACGTCTCGGCCGCCTGGAAGAAGCCGGCATGTGGATCTGTGGCAATGTCCAGATCGGCGCTGCCGCGCAGCATTTTCTGGATGCGCTCGATGGAGGGCTTGCGCTCGTCGATCAGCAGAACCTTCGGCGTGGTGTCTGCCGATGCGAAGTTGCGGCTCAACAGCTCCTCGATACCGATGTTGCGCGTGGTCGAGGCGCGGAGGCGCAGTTCGTCCGTTAACGACTTCAGCCTGACTAGGCTTTTGACGCGCGTCATCAATTGCAGATCATTGACCGGCTTGGTCAGAAAATCGTCGGCACCGGCCTCGAGGCCGCGCACCCGGTCCGAAACCTGGTCGAGCGCCGTGATCATGACGACGGGGATGTGCGACGTCGCCGGATCGCTCTTCAGCCGCCGGCAGACCTCGAACCCGTCCATGTCGGGCATCATCACGTCGAGCAGTACGACATCGACCTTGCCGTTTTCGCAGGTCTCGATCGCGTCCAGCCCGTTGGTGGCGGTCAGCACCTCGAAATATTCGGCAAGCAATCGGACCTCGAGCAGCCTCACATTGGCAGGGATATCGTCGACGACGAGGATCCGCGCAGTCATCTCATGAAGCTCCGGCTCGGCTGGAAGGGCGCATCAGGCATCGCCCAGGTAAGATTTGATGGTTTCGATGAAACGCGGCACCGAGATCGGCTTGGAAATATAGGCTTCGCAACCACCCTGGCGGATGCGTTCCTCATCGCCCTTCATTGCGAATGCCGTGACGGCAATGACCGGTATGACATGGAGGTCGTCGTCCTCCTTCAGCCATTTGGTCACTTCCAGCCCCGACACTTCGGGCAGCTGGATGTCCATCAAAATGAGGTCCGGCCTGTGCAGCCGCGCCAGATCCAGCGCTTCCAGGCCGTTGCGCGTGCGTACCGTCTCGTAACCGCTCGCTTCGATGAGGTCCCGGAAGAGCTTCATGTTGAGCTCATTGTCCTCGACGATCATGACCTTCTTAGGCATCGATTTCCCGTCCCGGCCCGCCTTCCGCTCGAAGGTTGCCGTCATGCGCCCTCGCCGGCACGCACCAAACCCTACTCGACTCTACGGCAATATAATTGACGAAACGGAAACCGACTGCCGGAAAAGCTTCGGATTTCACCTCGAACACCGCATTGCAGAGGCAGATGGCTTGCCGCAGGCGACGCTTGCGATTACTGCCAAAAAGAGACTCATTCCACCGCACAAGAAGGTAGTGATGGCAAACGCAGCGTCAATGCGCGAGGAAGCGGAAACCATTGCCGTGAAGGCATTGGGCTTCGTCGCCGCCGATCCGGAACTTCTGCCCCGTTTCCTGGCGATCACCGGCATCGAGGCGCATTCCATCCGCCAGGCAGCCGGCGAGCCGGGGTTCCTGGCCGGCGTGCTGCAGTTCATCCTCGCTCATGAGCCGACGCTCATGCGGTTCGCCGAGGAAACCGGCACGCCGCCGGCTTCCGTCGGCAAGGCGTTGCGGGCGCTGCCGCTTGGCGACGACAATCATGAGCATTCCATATGAGCGACGATCCCGAAACTGCGCGGCAAATCGAGGAACTGGCCGCCGACGACCGGCCGCTGTTGGTGCTTGATGTCGACGACGTCGTGCTCGAATTCATCAGGCCGTTTCCGCATTTTCTTCAAGCACGCGGCTTCGGCTTGACCTTTGCCTCCTTCCGCCTGACCGGCAACATCGCCGAACAGGCGAGCGGCCGGTTGGTCGAGCAGGCGGAGGTGACCGCACTTCTGGACGAGTTCTTCCATGCGCAGGCCGACTGGCAAAGCATAACCGACGGCGCCGCCGAGGCGCTGACCACACTCGGCGACCGCGCCGAGATCGTCATGCTGACGGCCATGCCACACAAGCATCGCGCGGTTCGCCGCGCCCATCTCGATGCCCTCGGGCTGACCTATCCGCTCTTGACCACCGAAATGGCAAAGGGTCCAGCGGTGGCCAAGCTACGTGGGAACAAGGGCCGGCCGGTCGCCTTCGTCGACGACCAGCCGAACAATCTGGTATCGACGCGCAATTCGGTCGCCGATGCCCATCTCTTCCATCTGATGGCCGAGAATTCGATGCGCGCCTTCCTGCCACCGATGCCCGACGACATCGTTGTGGTCGAGGACTGGCGCGAAGCCGCGCCGAAGATCGCGGCGGCGCTCGGATTGTAAGGCGCACAAACGGCCAGTGCAGACCATGCCGTCACAGGCGCTGTGGCGTCGGTGCGATAGCGTCAGGTCGCCTTCTTCGGTATGACGGCGCAAGCGGCGCGGGCATTGAGTAGGCCCCAGCCGAAGACGGCGTCCTTGCCCGGCGCGCCGAGATCTTCCGCCGATTTGCCGAGTGCGTCATGAATGTCGGCTGGCGTGGCGTTGCTGTTTGCCGACATCATCAACGCCGCTGCGGCGGCAACAAACGGCGCCGCGAAAGAGGTGCCGGTCTTCGACCGGGCGCCGCTGACAGAAGCGGCGGTCCACACTTCGACACCGGGGGCGGCCAGGTCGATATGCTCGCCGCGGCCGGCACGCCTGTAGGGACGTTTCATGCGATCAACCGCCGTCACCGCGATCACATCCGCGTATGCCGCCGGATAGGACGGTCCGGCCCTTGGACCGCCATTGCCGGCGGCGGCGACGATCACCATGCCGCGTTCTGCAAGTCTTCGGACAAACTGCTCAAGAAGCGCATTCGCAGGACCTGACAGGCTCATATTCGTCACCTGCACGCCGCGCATGGAAAGAAGATCGAGCGCGCGAAGAAGATCATAGGCGTCCGAGCGGTCATCCTGGCGATTGCCCCGGTGAAACGCATCGATCGCGATAAGCCTGGCGTGCGGCAGGAGGCCTGGGGTGCGGCTGTCGGCGCCACCGACGAGCAGGGCCGCGACGGCGGTGCCGTGCTGGCGGCCGGACTCGGGAAAGCCGTCGTCCGACAGGCGAAGAACTTCGACCCGGCCTTTCGCGAGGGCGGCATGCGCGGGATTGATCGCCGTGTCGATGAGGCCGATCGTGACATTGCCGCCGCAGCCGGCGGGAAGACCGATATGGGCCGGCCAGCCGATCAGGCCGGCGGCGGCGCAGTGAGGTCCGGCACATTCGGCTTCTTGTCCGGGCCGGTAGTAATGCACGAAATCTGCTGTCGACCGCGGAGCGGCGTCGATGACAAGATCGCGCGCAGCCTCCAGCGGCGTATTGGGTGGTATGCGCAGCCGGACCAACTCCGACCCCAGAAGCTGGATGTCGGCGCGGTCCAGGACGGTGAAGCCCGTTGCCTGAAGCCGACCGATTTCAGCCGAACTCAGCCCGGTGGCCACGATCTGGTCCGGCGCCCGAGACGGCAAAGGGACGACGGGCCGTTGCGCGCGCCTGCCGCCGCCGCGTCTTGGCGGTCGCGGAAGAAACCGATCGGTCAGTGTGCGAAACGGTCGGGTCGACCAGCGAGGAACCGTTCCCGAACGATCAGAGGACGAGCTAGATCGACCGTCGCCGTCATCGTCACCACCATCATCACCACCGCCACCATCGTCATCGGCGAACGCCGATTTCGGTCCAAACTCGCCGAACGCCATCTGGCCGCTCGGCGCCTGGGGATCGACCAGCAACGCGACAGCTACCCAGAACGCCAGCAGGGCTTTTGGTCTCAGCCATGAGGTGTCGCTCATAATCTCCCTTCCGGCCGTTGCCGATTTTCAACATCGCGAGGCTAGCGGACCCATCCGGCAATAAGCTAGCGTTGCGAGGAACGGGCGCGGGGCCGCTTTATTCCAGAGCTTGGAGCAACATGCCGGAAAAAACCGACCGCGTCCAAGATCAGCTTGTCGCCTTTCTCCCGAATCTGCGGCGGTTCGCGATTGCGCTCTGCCGGTCCCGCGACTTGGCGGACGACCTTGTCCAGCGAGCTTGCGAGCGGGCGCTCGCCAACGAGCAGAGCTTCGAGCGGGGGACGCGCTTCGACGCCTGGATGTTCAAGATTCTCCGAAATCTGTGGATCGACGACATCCGCAAGCGCAAGACAGCCGGCCCGCAGGAAGATATCGACGGGCGCCATGACATCGCCGGCGTTTCCGGCGAGCGCGAGATGGAAGCGCGGCTGGCGCTGAACAGCGTGGCGCAAGCCATCGGCGAGCTCGCCGACGATCAGCGCGACGTGCTGCTTCTGGTCTGTGTCGAAGAGCTTTCCTACAAGGAAGCCGCGGAAGTTCTTGCCGTGCCAATCGGGACGGTGATGAGCAGGCTGGCCCGGGCGAGGAAGAATCTGGCGGACGCCACTGGAATATCCATGGCTCCCACCCGTTCTGCGGTCACAAAAGGGGCTAGCAAATGACCGAGGAGATTTTTTCGGACGAGATCCTGATGCAGTTCGCCGACGGTGAGCTTGATCCCGACATGGCCGCCAGGATCGAGCGGGCGATGGAAACCGACGACCGTCTGGTTACCAGGGTCGCTATGTTCATCGAAACCAGAGCGCAGGCGCAGGTCGCGCTGAAGCCGCTGCTCGACGAGCCGGTTCCCGAAAAACTTGTCGCGGCCGTCGAGCAGATGATCGAGGCCAGGCGCGCCGGCGAGAGGACGGCATCGGTATTGCCCTTCGGCGGCGGGCGGATAGCGGGACCTCGATCCAGGTCTCAATGGATGCTGCCAATTGCCGCCTCTCTCGCGGCCGTCGTCGGCGCGCTCGCAGGGTATTGGGCTGCAGGCACCAACGAACGCGCACAGGGCGGGCTGTGGGTTGCCGGCGTCATCAGGCCAGCCCTCGGCCAAGCCCTTGAAACGGTCGAATCCGGGAAGGAAATCAGGCTCGCCGGGATTAGCGACCGGTTCCGGGCTATCGCCACCTTCCGCAACAATTCGCAGGATTTGTGCCGCGAATTCGAGGTCGACTCTCAGAACCGCTCCACGGTCGTGTCGGTCGCCTGCCGTTCCGGCGACGAATGGCGCGTCAGCTTCGCGGTCGTAGCGCCCGGCGACGCCGGAGGGTACGCCCCGGCTTCGTCGACCGAAGCCCTCGACGCTTATCTCTCGGCGATCGAAGCAGGCGCGCCGATGTCAGCCGAGGAGGAAGTTCAAGCGCTGACCGAGGTCCGTCAGAAGGATCGGAAGTGAAGCTGCGGCGGCCGGCTTGCTCCTGAATGGAATAAAGCCGGCAATCGCCCGTTACTCCGCCGGACCGCAACTGCCGGTCCAGTCTGAAACAAGGAGTAACTACCATGACAAGATACTGGAAACTCAAGTCGACACTGGTCGCAGGAATGGCAGCGCTCGCGAGCACGGCGGCGCAGGCGAAGGAGTATCCGGCGCCCCTGGAAACCGAGCGTCCGCCGGCCGCAATGACCAGCCAAAGCGACGGTTCCTTCATCGTCGCGGGCAACAGTTCGTCAAATTCGAGCTCCAATTCGTCGAGCAACGGTTCATCGAATTCCAGCTCTAATTCGTCGAGCAATTCGAGCTCGAACTCTTCGTCCAACGGTTCGTCGAATTCCAGCTCCAATTCGTCGAGCAACTCGAATTCGAACTCATCGTCGAACAGCTCCTCCAATTCGAACTCGAATGGTTCGGATCGCGGGTGGTCGCGCACCTGGCGGTCGCGCTAGAGCAACGGACTTCAGAGGTAGAGCGGCAGTACGCTTCGATCTGAAAATCCGCTCTATCGATCCAAAAAGAAACGGGGCCCCAGCGGCCCCGTTTCGCATTCTTCTCCGAGAAAAAGTCTAACGGGCTGCGCGGGCCCATTTGCGATACCAGCCTTCGCTCGCAATCGTGTTGCGGTAGACGGTTTCGCGCTCCGTCGCCTCGCCGCCGGTTTCCGCCCGGATCTCCGCCTTCAGTGCCGCGCCTTCGCGGCGGATCGGAATGACCTGGACGAGCGGCGTTCCCTTTTCGATGACGTAGAGGCCGTCTGGCGCGGTCGCAAAGAACGGAAAATGGATGTGGGCTGCATAGGTGTCGGTATCGACAATGCCGGCGACGCATTCGAAAGGCTGAGCCGGCCTGTTGAGCGGCGGCAGGAACAAGGAACTCCATCCCGGCGGAGTACGGATCGACCAGTAGTTGTGAAACTTGCAAGGCGGACCCGGTTCCTTCGGGTTGCCGGCGACCTGATGGGCGCCATGATTGCTCACCATAGTCCTGTCGAACTCCCAGCCGGCATCGACCGTGCGGCCGCCATTCTTGATCTCAAGGCGGACGGTCGCTGCGAGCGGCAGGATCCAGCCGGTCGTCATCGCATCGAGAAACGGCATGCAGCGCTTGATAGTGAGGCCATTGTTGGTAGCTGACGCATGCTGCGAATCGACCGCCGGCAATTTGCGGAACCAGTCCGGCAGGACCGTCTTGGCCGCCACTGGCGGGGCGATGACGCCATGGTCTTCCGGCCGGCAGAGAAACCGGATCGAACGAGAGGTCTGGGAAAAATGAAACATCGATAGCCTCCATGGAAAATCCGAGGAGGAACGAACCGCAGAAGGATTTATTCCTGCTGATCGCATTGTATCGGCAAGGCCGTCCATTGGCGCCGTCTCGTCAGCCCATGCAGGCCGGCCATCATGGTTCAAGCGACTGCCGCGACAACGGCGCGCAAGCTCGCAGCTAAAGCACCAATCGCATCAGCGGCCGGCCGGCCTTGCGCTCGACCAGCCTCTCGAAACCGGCTTTTTCGAAGACCCGCGACGAGCCGACGAACAGCCCGATCGAACGCGAATCCTTCGACAGGTCGATCGGACACGCCTCGACCAGCCGCGCGCCGTTCTGGCGGGCAAATTCGATACCGCCTTCGACCAGGCGATGACTGACGCCCCTGCCGCGCGCCTTGACGCGGATGAAGAAGCAGGAAATCGCCCAGACGCCGGGATCCGTGGCGTCAGCGGGATCGACCGGTGCCGATCCCCTGCCCTTATTGTTCCATTCGGGCACGTCGGCGCGCGGGCCGATCTGCATCCAGCCGACCGCCTTGCCATCTTCGAACGCCAGCAGGCCCGGCGGCGGCCCGGCCTCGATCCGCGCCCTGATGTGGTCCTTGTTCCGTTCCCGGTTGCTGGCGCGGCGCGTTGCCGGCGACAGCCGGAAATGCGTGCACCAGCAGCCGTAGCAGGCACCTTGCTTACCAAAAAGATCTTCGAAATCCGCCCAAAGCTCGGGCACCAGTGGCGCTATGGTCGTATTCATGATCTCTCTCCCGGCCCGCCGCTTGTCGTGGCGTCCGTCCTGACGTACCATTGCATTTGTTCTCTTTATGTTCGCAGCGATGGCGGCCTCTGTCAACAATCCCGATCACGGTTTTTGCCGCGACTGCCTGAGCTTCCAGCGCAGCGAGGCACGGCGCTGCGAACGCTGCGGCAGCCCACGGCTAGCCCGCCATCGGGAGCTCTACCGGCTGCATCTTGCCCATATCGATTGCGACGCCTTTTACGCGGCGGTCGAGAAGCGCGACAACCCGGCCCTGAAAGATCGGCCGTTGATCATCGGCGGCGGCAAGCGCGGCGTCGTATCCACCGCTTGCTACATCGCCCGCATCCACGGGGTGCGCTCGGCAATGCCGATGTTCAAAGCGCTCGAAGCCTGTCCGGAAGCGGTCGTCATCCCGCCGAACATGGAAAAATATGCACGCGTTGGCCGTGAGGTGCGCGCCATGATGCAGGCGCTGACGCCGTTGGTCGAACCGATATCCATCGATGAGGCATTCCTCGACCTTGCCGGCACCGAGCGCCTGCACGGCCTGCCGGCTGCGGTGGTGCTGGCACGCTTCGCGCTCGGCGTGGAGAAGGAGATCGGCATCACCGTTTCAGCAGGACTTTCCTACTGCAAGTTCCTGGCCAAGGTGGCGTCGGACTTCCGCAAGCCGCGCGGCTTTTCGGTGATCGGCGAGGCCGAAGCGTCAGGCTTTCTGGCCGAGCAGCCGGTGACGCTGATCTGGGGGGTGGGAAAAGCCTTCGCCGCCACGCTTGAACGGGACGGCATCCGGATGATTGGCCAGCTGCAGCGCATGGAGCGCAGCGACCTGATGCGCCGCTACGGCGTGATGGGCGACCGGCTCTATCATCTTTCACGCGGCGAGGACGAACGCCGCGTCCATCCCGACCAGGACGCAAAAAGCGTCTCGGCGGAGACCACCTTCGACACCGACATCGCTTCCCTGGATGAATTGGTTTCGGTGCTGAGAGCACTGTCGGAAAAGGTTTCGGGGCGGCTGAAGAAATCCGGCATTGCCGGGCGCACCGTCGTGCTGAAGCTGAAGACCCAGGATTTCAAGACCCGTACGCGCAACCGCCAGCTTGCCGACCCGACACGGCTGGCCGACCGCATTTTTTCGACCGGGCTCGAGCTGCTGCGCAAGGAGGCGAACGGCACAAGATACCGGCTGCTCGGTATCGGTGTCAGCGACCTCTCGAACGACGAAAAGGCCGATCCGCCAGACCTCGTCGACATCCAGTCGCGCAAGCGCGCGATGGCCGAAGGCGCCATCGATACGCTGCGCGACAAGTTCGGCCGCAAGGCGGTGGAGACGGGCTATACCTTCGGCAAGGGCAGCAATGCCCACCCGCCCGAGCCGATTGAGGACTAGCGTCTGACGCTTGGTACCCCCAATGCGGAATACCTGTTGGGCCCGAAGCTTGGAGAATGTCGCAAAACTTGATTTACGCGATGTCGCAAAAGCCGGGTGTGAAACTGTCGCTTTAATCGGGAGTTTTGCGAATCCTAGACTGACGCATACGACTAAAAAAACCGTCCGTGGTAATGGTCACTCATGCCTTCGATACCGCTTCCATTCGTCATCTCCATTGTTCTTTGCCTCATCTTGGTGCGGATGATCCGGCAGGGAGAACGGAAACTATGGCTGTTTCCTCTGCTCGTCGCCACTTTTGCCGCTCAGGCAGTCTTGTCGGGACTGAACTGGAACGTTGGCTGGGATCCGGCCCGTTTTATTCAGCCAGTCGTCGCGGCGGTCCTTCCCGCGCTCACCTTTGCAGCTTTCGACCAGCTCCGTCGCAATAGGCTTGTAAGACCCACCGACATACTGCCGCACCTGGTACCGGCGAGCATCGTTGCAATTCTCGTCGCCTTCTGGCGCGCACCAATCGATATCGTTCTCTTTGCCATCTACCTCGGATATGGTCTTGCGCTTCTAAGGGTTGCCCGGAAGGGGCCGGGCGCTCTTTCCGCCGTACGTATCACCGATGAATGGACCGCACATAAAGCACTCGTCGCAGTGGCCATCATGCTTGTTGTGACAGCCTTAATCGACGCAATAGTGTCGCTCGATCTCGTCCTTGGTGATGGCCAGCAGGCGCGAACGCTTCTAAGCGTTGCGAGCGTTCTATGGTTGGCGGTCGCCGGTTATGCCGCCACGGTCGCAGACAATGCTCATCCCGACAATGAGACAAATTCCTCTGCGGACGACTTCGCCTCCTCCTCCGCATTGCCAGCGTCAACAAGCATCGAGGACGACGAAGCAATAGCAGGCCGGGTCGATGCTCTAATGCGGGAGCAACATCTTTATCGCGATCCGGATTTGACGCTGGAGCGTCTTGCACGACGTGCCGGCATCCCGGGACGCCAGATTTCCGGCGCTCTGAACCGGATTCACGGCCGCAACGTCTCACAACTTGTGAATGAATACCGGGTCAGCGATGCCAAACGACGGCTGGTCACGACACGCGATCCGGTGACCGTCATCATGCTGGAATCTGGTTTCGGCACAAAATCGAACTTCAATCGGGAATTCCTACGCGTCACAGGCATGACGCCGAGCAGCTATCGGCGCAAGGGCGGCGAGACATCTCCCGCGCCCGATGCGCGAACGGAAGCGCCCGCCTCGTAGCCCTTTGCCCTCCGGCCAAAGTCATCGCACGAAACGACCTGAATCGCGATCTCGAACGTCCAAGATCGTGTTAGAGGGCGCGCCGTGTTCTCTTTTGGGCAAGTTTCAGCCTGACCCCACGCTCGTCTCCGTCAGCATAAAATCAGAATGCGGATGAAGATCAGCAGCGTGCCGAGGATGAAGGCCATACGAGGAAATCCTATGAAATTGTTGATAAAACTCGCGACATTGCTTTGCGGCATCATCTCTCCCATGCTGATGGCGCATCACTCGGCTTCTGCCAGCGAATTTGTCGGTGTGCGCCAGATTGTGGCTCCCTCCAAAGAGCGAGGCAGCGATCTTGCCGTGACCGTTTGGTATCCGGCGGACCCAGGCGGCAAACCTGTCACGCTTGGCGAGAGCGTATTTTTCGTGGGAACGGACGCCATGGCCGAAGCCCCGATCTCGCGCGGAAAATATCCACTGATCTTGCTATCCCATGGCGCTGGCTTGGGAGGAACTCCGCAAGCTATGAGTTGGATTGCAACGCCATTGGCGAAACAGGGGTTCATCGTGTTGGCTCCTACTCATCCCGGGAACGCCGGGGCGAACAGATCAGCAGCAGAGACGATGAAGCTTTGGCTGAGGCCTGCCGATATCACAGCGACCTTGGATGCGATCGAGAAGGATGCGCCTTTTAAGGAAAGCCTCGAAGCCGGCAGGGTCGGCGCACTCGGGCTTTCGGCGGGCGGAAACACTGTTTTGGCGCTTGTCGGCGCTCGTATCGACCCAATCCGTCTGGCAAGCTACTGCGACACCGACGCCCTCAATCCCTCGCTTTGCGGTTGGGTAAGGCAAAGCGGCGTTGATCTTCACGCCATGGATATGAAGCTGGCTGGTCGGAACAATGAAGACAGAAAAATTCAGTTTGCCATGGCGATTGATCCTGCGCCGGTGGACGTGTTTCAGACCAATACGTTTTCGGAGGTTTCCATTCCTGTCGAGATCGTGAACCTTGGCCGACCAGGAAAGATCCCTCGGACCGCGCTCGCTTCCGGGATAGCTAAGGCCATTCCGGAGGGTAAGTATTCCACGATCGAGGATGCGAGCCATTACAGCATGTTTGGCGTATGCAAACCCGGCGCGGCCGAGATCGCTGATTCCGAAAAGATCGGAGATCGCATCTGCTCGGACGGAGGAGGACACCCCGCCTCGAAATTCATAAGCAGTTGGTCAATATGGTCACTGAGGCTTTTGATCGAGCGCTGAAGACGGAACATTGATGGGCAGCATGGTTTCGCAAAATCCTGAATTCGCGAGAGTTTTGCCTTGGCCATCCAATGAGTGGTTTGCCTATCGCAAAGTGAGAGTTTCGCGACTGATTTTTGCGACAACCGCAAGGACTGCTAGCCACCCCGAGCCGTCTTTCGCGTCAGGTACCAAGCGTCAGATTTTCACAACTGGCTAGACCATGATCCCGAACCGGAGAGCCGCGTAAGCGAAAAGTGGAAAACCGGTTTTCCGAAGAGATCATGCCAGACGAGAAGATCAAGTGCGCCGCAAATCGATCCGGCTGGTCATCACGCGCTCGCCGGTTTTCGGGTCGACGTCGATAACGGTCAGCCGCATGCCGTCCTCGCCGTTCTTCTCGACCGTCATTTGCGCCGTGCGATCGCCATTGACCTCCTTCGCCCAGCGAATGCCGAGATTTATGGCATTGCCCGAGCGCCTGCCGCTGAGTTGTGCTGGCCCGGTGCGGGATCCGACATAGGTGCCGGTGTACTTCGTCCCGCTGGACTTCAGGTCGGCGCTGATGGCGCGCGTCACCACGACGAGACCGCGGCAGGTGCCGTCCAGCGACAATGAGTTCGATGTCGCGTCGGAACTGAAGCGGCAGGAGACGTTCACCGTCGGTGCCTCGGTGGTTACCTTGACAGTCCCCTTCCCGGTAAAATTGCCCTGGAACGAGCGGAGAAAATCGGCTTCGTCGGCGTGAGCCGCGCCAGCTGCAGCCGTCAGGCAGCCGGCAAGTGCAAATGGTGCAAATGATTTCATCGAATCTCTCCTCGTTGAGATCGGAAACAAGGCACTTCCTTCTGGGATCAATACTGAGAATCAACGCCTGCCGCCATGGCAGGTTCCGCCTTCAACATGACTGTTTTGCAACGCGCAGCATCTGGCCCAGCCGAATGCATCGCCTTAGCGGTTGCAGTGAAAGTCCGGGCTTGCGACATAGCGCGCATGGCACCCTCACCCTCGATCCCCAAGGCCGCGTTCTGGATGGCGCTGTCGGTCGCCTCGTTTCTAGCGATGTCGGTCGCCGGTCGCGCCACGACCGCCGAGCTGAACGTTTTCCAGGTGGTGGAGCTGCGCTCGGTGATCGGCTTTTTCATACTCCTGCCGCTGGTGATGATGTCAGGCGGCTTTGCTGCGATGCGCACGAAACGACCCATCGCCCATATCGCCCGCAACGTTATTCACTATACAGGTCAGGCAGCCTGGCTTTACGCTCTGACGCTGATCCCGCTGGCCGTACTCATCTCGATCGAATTCACGACGCCGATCTGGACGGCCATTCTGGCGGTCGGCTTTCTTGGCGAAAGACTAAGCCGGCCAAGACTCGCGGCCATCGTGCTCGGATTGATCGGCGTGATGATCATCGTCCGTCCGGGCGTTGGCTCCGTCGATCCGGGACATGTCATCGTGCTAGGTGCCGCGGTCTGCTTCGGTATATCAGTGGTTCTGGTCAAATCGCTGACGCGGACGGACAGCGTCGTGTGCATCATCTTCTGGATGCTGGTCATCCAGTCGGTGCTCGGTCTTGCCCCGGCGCTCTACCAATGGCGCAATCCGCCGCTCGAACTGTGGCCGTGGATCCTGCTGATCGGCTTCACCGGCATGTCGTCGCATTTCTGCATGGCCCGCGCGCTTGCCTATGCCGACGCGACCGTCATCTCGCCGATGGATTTTTTACGCGTGCCACTGTCGGCGCTGATCGGCTGGCTGCTCTATCAGGAGCAGATCGACGCCTTCACCGCCGGCGGCGCCTTGCTGATCCTGATGGGCAATCTGCTCAACCTGCAGAAGAAAGCCACCAAACCTGCGGAAGTGGCAGCGTCTTAGCGTTTGCTGCCAAGCGTCTTTGTTTGGCGCCCGACAAAACGCGTCAAAGCAAAGAGCCAGAGGGCTGTTTTGTCTCACAAAAACCGCGCTCTAGCCTCGCGTTTCAGTCGCCTTCGTCGGGTATCTTGAGGAGATGCCCGCAGGCCTTGCAGTGGACGGCGTCGGGCTCGTGTCGTTGAAGGCCGCATTGCGGGCACGGGAAGAAGACCTTGGCGGGCCGGAAAAGCGCCTGCGCCAGCCTGACGAACAGCGATATGCCGATGATCATGGTGACGATGGCGGTGAGCTTGCCGGCTATTCCAGGCAGGACGATGTCGCCGAAACCGGTCGTGGTCACGGTGGCGACGGTGAAATAGAGCGCGTCGACATAGCCTTCGAGACCGGCCCCGGTGCGGAAGAAGAAGGTGTAGACGAAACCGGTGACGACAAACAGGAATGTCAGGAGATTGATGACTGCGTGGCTCGCCTCGCGCCATTTTTTGAGGCCGCGCATCTCGAAATGCCGCCACAGGGAGCCGCTGCGCGACAGCGACCACAGCCGCAATATGCGCAGGAACCCCAGATTGGCCAGCGCCGAAGGCATCAGCAGCGTCAGCAGGATAAAGGCGTCGACCCACGACGTCGGCTGTTTCATCAGGCGCAGCATGTCGTTTGAGGCAAGCAGCCGTGCAATCATGTCGGCGGCGACAAGTGCTGCGACCGAATAGTCAAGCCAGAGGAACGAAGACGACTCCTGGATCACAGGTGTGGCGATGAAGAAGGCGATGATGGCAAGGTCGATGATGATCGCCGCCAGTTGGAACCGGAAAGCCGCGGGCGTGCGCCCGTGATAAAGCTTGCGCAACGTATCGCGCAGCCGTGCCAAGGCTGAAAACTCCTGCGCTCCGTCCTTGTCTGCCGCCTTCATGACAACTGCGATAACGTTCGCTGCGACAGCCGTCCAGTGGGCAGAGCAGCGGAAGCCGCCGTTGGTTGAGAACATCCGGAGAGTTTCAAACCCGGAAAGCAATCAGACCGGCTGCGCCTCGATGATGCTGATGCGAGGTCCGGCTTCGATAATATTCGCGACCCGGAAATCCGATGCCGCAAGCAGCAACCTGAATTCTTCCGCCGTGCGCTCCTGCCCGCCCGGCATGATCAGCATGTTCAGATCGCCGAATTTTGCGCTGGCGCCTTCGTTGGGCGGCGCCAGAATGCTCTCAAGCACCAGAAGTTTGCCTTCTGGGCGCATCGCCCGGCGGCAGGTTTTCAGGATCCGGATGTTTGTGTCGTCGTCCCAGTCATGCAGGATCCATTTAAGCACAATCGCATCGGCGCCCTCGGGAACCGAGACGAAGAAATCGCCGGCGACGATATCGCATCGATCGGCCACACCCGCGGCGTCAAAGACCGGGCCTGCCTTCGCCACGACCTGCGGCTGATCGAACAGAATGCCGCGCTGGCCGGGATTGCGGCGGAGGATTTCGGCAAGCAGCGCGCCCTGCCCGCCCGCGACATCCATGACGACAGAGAACGGCCGGAAGTCATAGGCCGCGATTACCGCGGCGGCGACACCACGCGACATGGCCGTCATCGCCCGGTCGAAGGTGACGGACTCTTCCGGATGCTCTGCCCGGTATTCCCAAACGCCCTTGCCAAAAGCGTGGCGAAAGGCGTTTTCACCGGTACTGACACTGTGCAGCAGATCGCTCCATGCCTGACGGAAATATGGCCGTCCGGCCAGGATAGCCCACGGCGCGACCGAATGCTGAACATCGGATCGCAACGCGGCGCCAACCGGGGTCAGTGAGAAGAACCGGTTTTCCGCTTCATGGAACACGCCGACCGACGCAAGGGCGCGCAGCAGCCGGTAGAGCGCCCGCGGATGGGTATCGGTCAACACGGCAAGTTCGTCGCTGGTGCGTTTCCCATCCTTGAGATGATCTGCGATGCCCAGCGTGGCGGCGACGCATATCGCCTGAGATACCTGGAACCCATTGACCATCTTCTGGAGTTCGGCAGCGGCTGTCCGCTCATCCACGACACACTCCCCCGGCCACCAAAAGAGCCAGGCCGTATGGCGAGCCGAGCTCATAGTACCAACGGCATTGTAACCGGATAATGCCGGCGCTGAGTGGCGTAACGCCGTCGAAACAGACGGAACCATGCTCCAAGGACTCCGCGTGGTGGGCGAAAAAACTTAGCGACTTGACGAAGTTTTCGCTTGCGTCACCAGCTGGTCAGGCGATAGTTAGCGACATGGCTAAGCATGACCCTGATCTATCGCTACTCTTTCATGCGCTGGCTGATCCGACCCGCCGGTCGATCCTGACCCGGCTCGCCGAAACACCTGCGCGGGTAACGGATCTGGCTGGTCCCACGGGACTGCGTCTGCCCACGGTAATGCGGCACCTTTCTGTGCTGGAGGAAGCAGGGTTGATCTCCACCTCCAAAGACGGGCGAATACGCACCTGCGCCATCGTACCCGAGGCTCTGGATCCGGTGCGGACATGGCTCGATGAACAGCGGGCCATCTGGGAAGCTCGGCTCGACCGGTTGGACGCGTTTGTAATGAATGTGATGAAGGAGCGCGCAGAATGACACAGAACCTCCCGACAAACAGTGCGACCCGCGCGGTGCCTGACGATAGGAAAGACCGCTTTGCGACGCTGACCTTCGAGCGGGACGTGGCCGCGCCGTTGGCGGCGCTGTGGGAGGCATGGACGGCCCCGGCCGCGCGGGCGATCTGGGCTGCGCCATCGCCCTCGGTCACCGTGGAGTTCTTGGAGGCCGACACCAGGGTGGGTGGACGCGAAGTCTCGCTCTGCAAAGTAGAGGGCCAGCCGGACATCCGCTGCGAGTGCGGCTGGCTGGCGTTGAAGCCGGCGCTGTGCAGCGTGAACTACGAGGTAATCTCGTCCGAAGGCGTGACGCAATCGGCCGCGCTGGTGACAGCCGATTTCGAAGGCGCGGACGAGCGCAGCCGGTTGGTCGTAACGGTGCAGCTTTCCTCGCTGGCGCAGGACATGGAGGCAGGCTATCGGGAAGGCTTCGGCGCGGGACTAGACAACCTCGCGGGCGCGGCGGAACGAACCATGGTGCTGCAGCGGGTAATTCGGGCGCCACGATCCATCGTGTGGGGCGCCTGGATGAACTCTGAAACGCTGCCGCAATGGTGGGGGCCGGAAGGCTTCTCCTGTCGAACAAAGAGGATCGACTTGCGAACGGGCGGCGAATGGGTATTCGACATGATCGCGCCTGACGGCACGGTCTTCCCGAACCACCATCTCTATAACGAGGTCCGGCCCGAGGAGAGGATCGGCTATACGCTGCATTGGGGCGAGAACGGGCCGAAACATGCCGACGCCTGGGCCTCGTTCGAGGATCAGGACGGGGCAACGAAGGTAACGCTGGGCATGGTATTCAGCACGGCTGCCGAGTTCCAGGAAGCGAAGGGCTTCGGTGCAGTGGAACTGGGACTGCAAACTCTGGGCAAACTGGAACGCTTCGTCGCATCCCGCTGAAATACTGCGACTTCCCGTCGGCTCGAATTAGGGCCTGCGGACGAGGTCCTCATCCATGTCGCGCCTGTCCTCATCGGCAATAGCATCCAGGAGGGCATGGAGCCGATCGGGCTGGGGAAGACCCGAGATCTCGAAAGCGGGGCAGATCTCCAACATGCGCTTCCGCTTCGCGGGATAGGGCCGAGAATTCACAAAGGGATACACGAAGAGGAGGATCCTATGAGAAAATTGATCATATGGGACATGGTGACCGTCGACGGATTCTTCGAAGGTCCGGACAGGGACATCAGCTGGTTCGTTTTCGAAGAAGAACTCGAGAACTACATTCGTGAGACCCAGAAAAAGGCCGACACGCTGATCTTCGGCCGCGTGACCTACGAGCTCATGGCAGCCTATTGGCCCTCCGAGCAAGGCTGGATCGCGGACTTCATGAATCAGATCGAGAAGGTGGTCTTCTCGCGCACGCTGAAAAGCGCCGACTGGAACAACACGAAGCTCCTCAACGGCAATGTCGCGGAAGAAGTCTCCAAGCTGAAGACCAGGGACGGCGGAGACATCTTCGTGTTCGGCAGCGCCGACCTCACGGCGACCCTGATGGAGCACGGCCTGATCGACGAGTATCACCTCGGGATCAACCCCGTCGTTCTCGGGAGAGGCACGCCGCTCTTCAAGGGCGGCCCGAACCGAATACTCTTGAAGCATCTGGAGACGAGGACGCTCAAGTCAGGTGTTGTCATCCTCCATTACGCGCCGGAGAGCATACAATGACGATCTATCTGCTCTCAGAGCGCGGGGTTTATTCCACCAAAACGCAAAGCGCTCTAGCTCACACCAGTTCCACTTCCACCACGCCCGGCACCGCGCGCATGGCCGACGCGATCTGTGGCGAGACGCGGTAACGATTGGGCAGTTCGATCTCGACCTCGCCCTGCGCCTCATCCTTGATGACGATAATGCTCACCTGACTGTCACCGCGTTGGGTAAGCTGCGATTGAATCGCCGATGCCGGTCGGTCATTCCTGACAAAGATGCGCAGGGCCTTCTGGATGCGGCTTGCCTCGTCTTCCAGAGACTGCACGGTCTGGATGCGAAGATTGACGCCTTCGGGCCTGTCCTCTGCCGAAACGGTGATCACCACCGAACGGCCGGGCTCGAGCAGGTCGCGATACTGCGCCAGACCTTCGGAAAACAGCACGGCTTCATACTGGCCTGACGTGTCGGAAAACTGCACGACGCCCATCTTGTTGCCGGTGCGCGTCTTGCGCTCCTGTTTGGTGGTGACGGTGCCAGCAAGCCGGCCGGCGGCAGCGCCGCGCTTGACGGCGGCCGAGAATTCGGCCCAGGTCTGCACCCGCATCTTCTGCAGCGCCGCCTTGTATTCGTCCAGCGGATGGGCCGAGAGATAGAAGCCGACCACCTGGAATTCACGGTGCAGGCGGTCGGCGGCAAGCCATGGGTCGGTCGCCGGCAGGTTGAGCGCCTGCGACTGCGCGCCGAGCGAGGCGCCGAAAATGTCGTGCTGGCCCGACAGTGCATTCTGCTGCGCCAGCGACGCCAGCCCCATCATCCGCTCGACGCCCGCCATCATCGCGGCGCGGTCGTGGCCGAAGCAGTCGAGCGCACCGGCCATGATCAGGCTTTCGAACACCCGCTTGCCGACGATTTTCGGATCGACCCTTTCGCAGAAATCGGCGAGGTTCTTGAACGGTTTTTCACCGCGCTTGGCGACGATGTGCTCGACCGCCGCGTCGCCGACGCCCTTGAGCGCGGCCAGCGAATAGAAGATCCGGTTCTCGCCAACTTCGAAGGGACGGAAGCTCGTCATCACCGAGGGCGCCACGACATCGATGCCGAGGCGCAGCGCATCCTGGCGGAAATCGGCGAGCTTGTCGGTGTTGCCCATGTCGAGCGTCATCGACGCGGCCAGGAACTCGACCGGGTAGTGCGCCTTCAGATAGGCCGTCTGATAAGAGACGACCGCATAGGCGGCGGCATGCGACTTGTTGAAACCGTAGTCGGCGAACTTTGCCAGCAGATCGAAGATGAAGTCGGCCTGCGGCTTGCTAACGCCCCGCTCGACGGCGCCCGAGACGAAGCGCTCGCGCTGCTTGTCCATCTCGGCGCGGATCTTCTTGCCCATGGCGCGGCGCAGCAAATCGGCTTCGCCCAGCGAATAGCCGGAGAGCTCCTGCGCGATCTGCATCACCTGTTCCTGATAGACGATGACGCCTTGCGTCTCCTTCACCAGATGGTCGATCTTCGGATGGATCGACGCCATCTCCTCCTCGCCATGCTTTCTGGCGTTATAGGTCGGGATGTTCTCCATCGGTCCCGGCCGGTAAAGCGCGACCAGCGCGATGATATCCTCGATGCAATCGGGCCGCATGCCGATCAGCGCCTTGCGCATGCCCGCACTTTCCACCTGGAACACGCCGACCACTTCGCCGCGCGACAGCATGGCGTAGGTATCGGGGTCGTCGAGCGGAATGTGCGCGAGATCGATCTCGATGCCGCGGCGGCGGATCAGCTTGACTGCGGTCTCCAGCACGGTCAGCGTCTTCAGGCCGAGGAAGTCGAACTTAACCAGCCCGGCCTGCTCCACATATTTCATGTTGAACTGGGTGACCGGCATATCGGAGCGCGGGTCGCGGTACATTGGCACCAGTTCCGATAGCGGCCGGTCGCCGATGACGATGCCGGCGGCATGGGTCGAGGCGTGGCGGTAGAGCCCTTCCAGCTTCTGCGCCATGTCGAGCAGCGTCTGCACGATCGGCTCCCGCTCGGCCTCTTCGGCAAAGCGCGGCTCGTTGGCGATGGCGTCGGCGAGCTTGACTGGATTGGCCGGGTTCGACGGCACCATCTTGGATAGCTTGTCGACCTGGCCATAGGGCATCTGCAGCACGCGGCCGACATCGCGCAGCACCGCGCGGGCCTGCAGCGTACCGAAGGTGATGATCTGGCCGACCTGGTCGCGGCCGTATTTCTGCTGGACGTAGCGGATCACCTCCTCGCGCCGGTCCTGGCAGAAATCGATGTCGAAGTCTGGCATCGACACGCGGTCGGGATTGAGGAAGCGCTCGAACAGCAGCGAGAAACGCAGCGGATCGATGTCGGTGATGGTCGTCGAATACGCCACCAGCGAGCCGGCGCCCGAACCGCGGCCCGGCCCGACCGGAATGCCTTGCGCCTTGGCCCATTTGATGAAGTCGGCAACGATCAGGAAATAGCCGGGGAATTTCATTTTCTCGATGATACCGAGCTCGAAATCGAGCCGTTCGCGATATTGCTCGACCGTATAGCCGGGTGTGGGCCCATGCGCCGCGAGCCGCGCATCCAGCCCCTCGTGCGCCTGGCGGCGCAGTTCGTCGGCCTCTGCCTTCAGCGCGGCGTCGTTGTCGGCGACATCGCTGCCTGTGAAACGCGGCAGAATCGGATTGCGCGTCTTGGGATAGTAGGAGCAGCGCAGCGCGATCTCGACGGTGTTGTCGATCGCCTCCGGCAGATCGGCGAACAGCCTCGCCATGTCGGCCTGGCTTCTCAGAAAATTGTCGGGCGAAAGGCGCCGGCGATTGTCGACGGCGACCACCGAACCTTCGGCGATGGCGATCAGCGCGTCATGCGCCTCATAGTCGTCGCGCGACGAGAAAAACGCCTCGTTGGTGGCGACCAGCGGCAGGTCATTGCTGTATGCAAGATCGACGGACGATTGCTCGATGGCGCGGTCATAGCCGGAAACCCGTTCCAGCTCGACATAGAGGCGGTCACCGAACAGCGCCTTGAGCGCCAAAAGCCGTGTCTCGGCGAGATCGCGGCGGTCCTCTTTCAAAGCGTTGCCGATCGGACCGCGCGGCCCGCCGCTGAGGCAGATCAGGCCGTCGCAATGGCCTTGCAACATCTCAGTCGTCAGATGCACAGCCTCGCCGGGCGGCGTTTCGAGATAGACCCGGCTGACCAGCCTGACCAGATTGCTGTAACCGGCCTCGGTCGCCGCGATCAGAACCACCGGCCGCATCTCCGGGCCCTGCCGCCTGCGGTCGCGCTGGCTATCGCTGGCTTCGCCGGAAAAGGCGAGAGTCGTCTGGCAGCCGATGATCGGCTGGATGCCCTCCTTCACCGCTTTTTGGGCGAATTCGAGCGCGCCAAACAGATTGTTGGTGTCGGTGACGGCGATGGCTGGAGCCTCGTCCTTGACCGCATGGCTGACAACCGTGCCGAGCTGCAAGGCGCCTTCGAGCAGCGAATAGGCCGAATGCACGCGCAGATGGATGAACGGCCGCGCCGGCACTTCCGGTCTCGACGCCTTTACAAAGGCTTCGCGCCGCAACGGGTCGCGTGGAAGTGTCTCATTCGCCATGCTTTTTTAGCGCCGCTTGAAAGGACTCAGTCGATGGAGTTGTATTGTCCGGCACCGGACGATGCGAGTCCAGCTTTGCGATTCGAGCCCTGCAAGCTTGCGATCCATTGCTTTGTGACGGCATTTATGCTAGGAATATATGCATGGTGCTGATTTGCGCCAACGGCCCGCCGGCGAGGCGGTTTTTTTTACAGCCTTACGCGAATTCCATGATCACCGCATCGACGGCCAGACTGTCGCCCGGCTTCGCGTTGAGTTTCGACACGGTGAGATCGCGCTCGGCGCGCAGCACGTTTTCCATCTTCATCGCCTCGACCACGGCCAGCGTCTCGCCGGCCTTGACCTCCTGCCCCTCGGCAACGGCGATCGACACAACGAGGCCCGGCATCGGGCAGAGCAGCATCTTCGACGTGTCCGGCGCCACTTTTTCCGGCATCAGCCTTTCGAGCTCGGCGGTGCGCGGCAGCATGGCGCGGGCTGTCACCGACATGCCTTTCCAGGCGATGCCAAACCCGTTCAGGACCGGCCGGATCTGCGCCGCGATTCTTCGGTCGCCGACCGTGCCGCGCCAGATGAGATCGCCCGGCCGCCAGTCCGACACCACCGTCAGCGCCTTGCCGCCATCGATCGACAGATGGAGCTCCATCGGAATGGAGATCATGCCTTCGAGAATGGAAGCCGAAAGGTAATCCTCGCCGATCTTGACCACCCAGTCGCGTTTCAGCGCACCCGAATGCGGCGCCAACCGCCCGCCAAGCCGGTCGAGCCGGTCGCGGCGCAGCAGTTCGACCGCAGTGGCGATCGATGCCAGAACGGCCTTTTCCTCGCTGTCAGGCACGATCGGCGCGAACCCGTCGGGATATTCCTCAGCGATAAAACCTGTTGACAGTCGACCATCCCGCCAGCGCGGATGCTGCATCAGTGCCGCCAGGAACGGTATGTTGTGCGCGATGCCGTCGACAACGAAGCTGTCCAGCGCCTCGGACATGGCGTCTATTGCCGCAAGCCGCGTCGGCGCCCAGGTGCACAGCTTGGCGACCATCGGGTCATAGAACATCGAAATTTCAGATCCTTCGGTGACGCCGGTGTCGTTGCGGATGACGACATCGCTGAGCTGTCCCTCCTCTGGTGGCCGGTATCTCGTCAGCCGGCCGATCGACGGCAGGAAATTGCGATACGGGTCCTCGGCGTAGAGCCGGCTTTCGACCGCCCAGCCGTTCAGTTTGACGTCGCTCTGCTTGATAGCGAGCTTTTCGCCGGCAGCTATGCGGATCATCTGCTCGACCAGATCGATGCCGGTGACGAGCTCGGTCACCGGGTGCTCGACCTGCAATCGCGTATTCATTTCAAGGAAATAGAAGTTCTTTTCGCTGTCGACGATGAACTCGACCGTGCCGGCGCTCTGGTAGTCGACCGCCCTGGCCAGCGCCACCGACTGCTCGCCCATGGCTTTGCGGGTCTTGGCGTCGAGGAAAGGCGAAGGCGCCTCTTCGACGACCTTCTGGTTGCGGCGTTGGATCGAGCATTCGCGCTCGCCGAGGTAAAGCGCGTTGCCATGTGCGTCGGCCAGCACCTGGATCTCGATGTGGCGCGGATCGACCACAAACTTCTCGATGAAGACGCGGTCGTCGCCGAACGAGCTTTTGGCCTCCGACCGCGCCCGGTCGAACCCGTCGCGCACCTCGGCCTTGCTCCAGGCGATGCGCATGCCCTTGCCGCCGCCGCCGGCCGAGGCCTTGATCATCACGGGATAGCCGATCTCGCCGGCGATTTTCTCGGCATGATCGGCGTTCTCGATAACGCCAAGCCAGCCGGGTACGGTCGACACGTTTGCGGCGTTGGCGAATTTCTTCGATTCGATCTTGTCGCCCATCGCCTTGATCGCTCTGGTTTTTGGGCCGATGAAGATGATGCCTTCTTTCTCCAGCGCCTCACAGAACGACGCGCGTTCCGACAGAAACCCGTAACCGGGATGGACGGCTTCAGCACCGGTCGCCTTGCAGGCAGCAATGATCTTCTCCGGCACCAGATAGCTCTGCGTGGCCGGTGAAGGCCCTATATGCACCGCTTCGTCGGCCATCTCAACATGCACTGCGTCGCGATCGGCGTCCGAGTAGACCGCCACGGTGGCGATGCCCATCTTGCGCGCCGTCTTGATGACGCGGCAGGCGATCTCGCCGCGATTGGCGATCAGGATTTTTGTGAACATGCGGTTTTTGTTCCCTCGGCTGCCTTTTCTTTGATGGGCTTCGCCCGGCCGGTCAAGGCAGTTGACGGCTATCCCGGATGCAAGTCGGCCACCGCCGACCAAAACCCGGCTACCAACTGTCAATTCGTCCCATAGTCCAGCACCTGCAGATACGCTAATGCTCGGCCCCAATTGCAGATTTGCCCTGAGAGGAGATGTTTGATGAAAACCCGTGCCGCTGTCGCTGTCGCCGCCGGAAAGCCGCTGGAGATCCTGGAGGTCGACCTCGACGGCCCGCGCGCCGGCGAGGTGCTGGTCGAGATCAAGGCGACCGGCATCTGCCACACCGACGAATTCACCCTGTCGGGCGCCGATCCCGAAGGCATCTTTCCGGCGATCCTCGGCCATGAGGGGGCCGGTATCGTCGTCGATATCGGCAAGGGCGTCACCTCGGTCAAGAAGGGCGACCACGTCATCCCGCTCTACACGCCGGAATGCCGGCAGTGCCCGTCGTGCCTGTCCAGAAAGACCAATCTGTGCACCGCCATTCGCGCTACTCAGGGGCAAGGCCTGATGCCGGACGGCTCGTCGCGCTTCTCGATCGGCAAGGACAAGATCTTCCACTATATGGGCTGCTCGACCTTCTCCAATTTCACCGTGCTGCCCGAGATCGCGGTGGCCAAGGTCAATCCAGACGCGCCCTTCGACAAGATCTGCTACATCGGCTGCGGCGTCACCACCGGCATCGGCGCGGTGATCAACACGGCCAAGGTCGAAATCGGCGCCACGGCCGCCGTCTTCGGCCTCGGCGGCATCGGCCTCAACGTCATCCAGGGGCTGCGCCTTGCCGGCGCCGACATGATCATCGGCGTCGACCTCAACAACGACAAGAAGGAATGGGGCGAGAAATTCGGCATGACGCATTTCGTCAATCCGAAGGAGATCGATGGCGATATCGTGCCCTATCTCGTCAACATGACCAAGCGCGGTGCCGACCAGATCGGCGGCGCCGACTATACGTTCGACTGCACCGGCAGCACCAAGGTGATGCGCCAGGCGCTTGAGGCATCGCATCGCGGCTGGGGCAAGTCGGTGGTCATCGGCGTGGCCGGTGCCGGCCAGGAGATCTCGACGCGGCCGTTCCAGCTCGTCACCGGCCGCACCTGGATGGGTACCGCCTTCGGCGGCGCGCGTGGCCGCACCGACGTCCCGAAGATCGTCGACTGGTACATGGACGGCAAGATCGAGATCGACCCGATGATCACCCACACGTTGAAGCTCGAAGACATCAACAAGGGTTTTGACCTGATGCACGAGGGCAAGAGCATCAGGAGCGTGGTGGTTTACTGACGAGAACCACAAGCCGCTGGTATCGCAACTTGGACCGCGAGATAGCGACCGCCCACACGCGTTGGAATGAACCATGCCCGCACCCGCAATTTACGTCGACGCCGATGCCTGTCCGGTGAAGGCCGAGGTCGAGAAAGTCGCCGAGCGCCATGGCGTCGTCGTCACCTTCGTCTCCAATGGCGGCCTGCGCCCGTCGCGCGATCCGATGATCCGCAATGTCGTCGTGTCCAAGGGCGCCGATGCGGCGGACGACTGGATCGTCGACAATGCCAAGCCCAACGACATCGTTGTGACATCAGATATCCCGCTTGCCGCCCGCACCGTGGCGCTCGGCGCCCACGTGCTTGGGCCGACCGGGCGCCCGTTCACGCCGGAAACGATCGGCATGGCGGTGGCGATGCGCGACCTCAAGCAGCACCTGCGCGAGACCGGCGAAAGCAAGGGCTACAACGCCAGTTTCGCGCCGCAGGACCGCTCGCGGTTTCTCGGCGAACTCGACCGCATCTTGCGGCGTGCGCTGAAATCCGCTGCGCTGGGCTAGCGCTTCGATCCCTACCGGAGGTCAGCGCAGCAGAACCGGGAATCGGTCCTCGGCATCACGCGTACAGTCAAAGTGCTATAATGTCCGAGTCTCAACAGACGAGCGGCGGTAAGACCGCCACCAGAGGCCGGGCCATGACGACCGAGATGCCCCTGAAGAAACCACTGCACCGCCACATGCAGTTCGCGGTATCGGCCTGCATCGGTGTGGTGGCGCTGGCGATCGCGCTGGCCTTGCGCACGCCGCTCGCCTTTTCGATCGGCGCCAACGCGTTTTTCGCCGCCTACACCATCATTGTCGTCGCCCAGATGCCGCTGCTCACTGACCGCTATCTGAGCAAGAATGCCCGCGCCACCGATCAGCCGGTGCTGGTCATCTTTGCCGTGACGCTGATTGTCGTCGCCGTCGCGATTATCTCGTTGTTTCAATTGATCAATCGGGAGGGTAGCGCGCATCCTGTCGAACTCACCTTCGCACTGCTGTCGATCCCGCTCGGCTGGTTCACCATCCACGCCATGACGGCGCTGCACTACGCCCATGTTTACTGGCTGAACGACGAAGAGACCGACCCCGGCAGCAAAGCGAAGCAGAAAAAGCCCGTCGGCGGTGTCGTGTTTGCCGGTAAGGAGCGGCCTGACGGCTGGGATTTCCTCTATTTCTCGACCACTGTCGGCATGACTTCACAAACCTCCGATACCGCGGTTTCGACCACCCAAATGCGTCGCATCGTGCTCTTGCATTCGATCGTGTCGTTCTTTTTCAATACAGTGATCGTCGCCGCCGCCGTCAACCTCGCCGTCAGTCTCGGGAGCCGGTAATGTCGGCAGGCCGTAATAATTCCGTGATCGGATGAAACATCGCTTTGGCTGGCAACGTATTGGGAGGAGAACGATCGCAAAGGCCGACTGAGCGGCCGGAAGGACGCGAAAAAATGGAATCGGTTGCCAGGAGCCAATCCACCGCCGTGCCAGATACTTCCGCGCCGCAGGAGGCGACGCTAATCTACCGGCAGTCGCGCTGGACCCGGCTGACGCACTGGCTCTGGGCCATCTCGTTGTTCTTCATGTTGCTTTCCGGCCTGCAGATCTTCAACGCCCGCCCCCAGCTCTATATCGGCAAGGAGTCGGGATTCGCCTATGACAACACCATCTTCGCCATCGGCGCGGAGAACACCGCAAACGGCCCGCGCGGCTACACCGAAATCTTCGGCAGGCGCTTCGATACCACCGGTGTGCTCGGCTGGTCGGGACCGGCGGGTCGGGAGACGTCCCGGGCTTTCCCGTCCTGGGCGACGATCCCCTCCTATTACGACCTCGGCACCGCCCGCGTCGTCCATTTCTTCTTCGCCTGGATACTGACCACGACGCTGGTCGTCTGGCTGGTCGCCAGCCTGATCGACGGCCATCTGCGCCGCGATCTTGCTCCGCGTATCGACGATCTCAAGCGCTTGCCGCGAGACATCGTCGATCATGCCAGATTCAAGTTCCACCACAGGCGCGAGTACAACACGCTGCAGAAGATGGCCTATGGCGGCGTCATGTTCGTGCTGCTGCCGCTGATGATCATCACCGGCCTTGCCATGTCGCCGAGCATGAACGCCGTGCTGCCGTTCCTCAACGATCTGCTCGGCGGCCGGCAGACGGCGCGGACGATTCATTTCATCGTGATGCTGCTGCTCGTCGCCTTCTTCATCATCCATATGCTGATGATCTTCGCCGCCGGGCCGATCAACGAGCTGCGTTCCATCATCACCGGCTGGTACCGAACCGATCCGCCGGCGCAAGGCAGCAAGACGCCCCGGAGGAGTGCGTGAGATGGCGAAGTTTGTGATCAGCCGCAGAAAATTCCTGACCTCGGCCAGCCTCGGCGTCTCCGGTATCATGCTGTCGGGTTGCGATGCCTTCGACAGCCAGCTTGGCGTCGGCGACGGGCTGCGCAGCTTCCTCGAAGGCGCCAACGGCCTGACCTGGCGCGCGCAACGCCTGCTTGCCGGCGATTCGCTGGCGCCGGAATTCACCGAAGCCGACATTCGCCAGCCGCAGCGGCCGAATGGCGTCACCGCGCCGGGCGACGATGTCTACAAGGGCCTGCTCGCCAACAATTTCGCCGACTGGCGGCTCGAGGTTTCCGGCCTCGTCGAAAAGCCACTATCGCTGAGCCGCGACCAACTGATGAACATGCCAAGCCGCACCCAGATCACCCGTCACGACTGCGTCGAAGGCTGGAGTTGTATCGCCAAATGGACCGGCACCCCGCTGTCGCTGGTGCTGGAGCAGGCGGTGGTCAAGCGGCAGGCGCGTTACGTGATGTTCCATTGTCTCGACACGATCGATCGCAGCCTGTCCGGCGACGTCAAATATTACGGCTCGATCGACCTGATCGATGCCCGTCACCCGCAGACGATCCTTGCCTATGGCGTGAACGGCAAGCCGCTGCCCGTCGAGAACGGCGCGCCGTTGCGTGTCCGCGTCGAGCGCCAGATCGGCTACAAGATGCCGAAATATCTCCGCAAGATCGAACTGGTCGACAGTTTCGCCGCCATCGGCGGCGGCAGGGGCGGCTACTGGGAGGACAATGGCTACGACTGGTACGGCGGCATTTGACCGAACCGGCGCGACGCTGTTGCAACCGCCTAAGCGAGCTTGTCGATCAGCGGCCTCAGCGCCGGGTGGATTTCTGGCATGGTCAGCGAAGACTTGTCGGTAAGGTGTCGCTGGCAGGTGACAAGGTGTCGCCCACAGGCTATGGATAACGAGTCGAGGGCTCACATTGAGTCCTACCTGTTTGCGGGAGAGAGCAGCGAGAGCTGCCGCCGAAGGGGAAATCGCCCGAAATCTCTCAGGCAAAAGAACCGTAGACGGGAAAGACACTCTGGAAAGTCGGGGCTTGCCCCCGCGCCGAAGGTGTAAGCGCTGCCGACAGAGTTACGGGGCGCGAGTCTCTCAGGCTTCAGACAGAGGGGCACGGACTGGCCGCCATTCGCGGCCGATTGCGTGCGACTCTGGAGACGACATGACGGGCGACGATACCAAACACCTTCCCCTCGAAGACCTTCACGTGGCCGCCGGTGCGCGCTTTGGCGCGTTCGCCGGCTGGTCGATGCCGCTGACCTATCCGGCCGGCGTGATGAAGGAGCACCTTCACACCCGCGAGCATGCTGGCCTGTTCGACATCTCGCACATGAAGCTGTTCGAGATCAGTGGGCCGGGCGCCGAGGCGCTGCTCAATCGCACATGCCCGCTCGACGCCGGCGCGCTTGAGATTTCCCAGTCCAAATACACGTTCTTTCTCAACGAAGCCGCCGGCATCATCGACGATTTGATCGTCACCAGGCTCGGACAGCAACGCTTCATGGTCGTCGCCAATGCCGGCAATGCCGAAGCCGACGAAAAGCACCTGCGCGCTTTTGCCGTGGATTCTGACACAAAGAGTGGTTTTGGAGCCAAAGTGGACGCACTCGACCGCGTCTTCCTGGCCATTCAGGGGCCCGAAGCCTGGGCCGCCCTGTCCCGCGCCGGCATCGAGAACGGAACACTGCTGTTCATGCATGGCTTTGAGCCCCGCGAGAACTGGTTCATGAGCCGGTCGGGCTATACGGGTGAAGACGGTTTCGAGATCGGCCTGCCGGAAGCCGACGCGCGAAATCTCGTCGCCAAATTGCTTGAGGACGAGCGCGTGATGTGGGTCGGGCTAGCCGCCCGCGACAGCCTGCGGCTTGAAGCAGGCCTGTGCCTGCACGGACTGGACATCACGCCTGAGATCGACCCGGCCAGCGCCGGACTGATGTGGGCTATCCCAAAGGAAGTTCGCGCCTCTGGCGCTTTCATCGGTGCCGATGCATTGCGTTCAATCCTGGAGCGCGGCCCGACGCAGAAACGCGTCGGCCTGAAGTCGGAAGGCCGCCAGCCGGTGCGCGCCGGTGCTGCCCTTTTCGACGCCAACGACAATCCCGCCGGCCATGTCACCTCCGGCGGTTTCGGCCCTTCGGCCGGCCATCCGGTCGCCATGGGCTACGTTCAGACAGCGCTGGCCAAACCTGGAGCAAAACTCTTCGCCGACGTTCGCGGGACGAAAATCCCGATCGATATCAATCCCCTGCCCTTCACGCCGCATCGCTATCGCAAAGGATGAACCTTCTCATGGCAAAAACCTATTTCACCGAAGATCACGAATGGCTCCGCGTCGAAGGCGGTGTCGCTACCGTTGGCATCACCAACTATGCGCAGGAACAGCTCGGCGATCTCGTCTTTGTCGAATTGCCGGAGCTTGGGAAAAAGCTGGCCAAGGGCGATACCGCCGTCGTGGTCGAATCCGTCAAAGCTGCATCGGACGTCTATGCACCGGTCGACGGCGAGATCACCGAGGCCAACACCTCGCTGTCGTCGGATCCGTCGCTGGTCAATTCGGCGGCGACCGGCGACGGCTGGCTGTGGAAGATGAAACTGGCCGACGAGAGCCAGCTCGAAGGTCTCCTGGATGAGGCGGCCTACAAAGCCCATATTGGTTGATAGCAGGACCAGGAAGATGACTGTAGCACCCTACCCCTTCTCGGCCCGCCATATTGGCCCTGGCCTCAACGATGTCAGAGCCATGCTGGCGACGATCGGCGTTCCCTCAGTCGAGACGCTGATCAGCCAGGCAGTGCCGAAATCGATCCGGCTCGACAGGCCGCTATCCTTGCCGGCACCGGCGAGCGAAGCGGAGGCGCTGGCCGAGCTTTCGGCGACAATGGCGAGCAATACAGTTCTGAAGAGCTTCATCGGCGCCGGCTACCACGGCGTCCATGTGCCGCCGGTCATCCAGCGCAATCTGTTCGAGAACCCGGCCTGGTATACGGCTTACACGCCCTACCAGGCCGAGATCAGCCAGGGCCGGCTCGAAATGCTGTTCAATTTCCAGACGCTGGTCACCGAACTAACCGGTCTGCCGGTGGCCTCGGCCTCGCTGCTCGACGAGGCGACGGCGGTGGCCGAGGCGGTCGGCATTGCGTTGCGCCATCATCGCGACAAGCGAACCAAAGTAGCGCTGGCCGGCACCCCGCATCCGCAGACGCTCGACGTCGTGCGCACCCGCGCCGAGCCGCTCGGCATCGAGGTCGACGGCGACACGATCGACGACAACACCGCGGCGTTGCTCGTCTCATGGCCCGATACGTTTGGCGTCTATGGCGACCACAGGGCGGCAATCGAGAAGGCCCGTGCCACAGGCGCGCTGGTCGTCTTCATTGCCGATCCGCTAGGCCTGACGCTGACCGAGGCACCGGCTAGGCTTGGCGCCGACATCGCTGTCGGCCCGATGCAGCGGTTTGGCGTGCCGATGGGCTTTGGTGGCCCGCACGCTGCCTATTGCGCCGTTTCCGACAGGCTGACGCGGCTGATGCCCGGCCGCCTTGTCGGCCAGTCTACCGACAGCAAAGGCCGCCCCGGCTATCGTCTCGCCTTGCAGACGCGTGAGCAGCATATCCGCCGCGACAAGGCGACCTCCAACATCTGCACCGCGCAGGCGCTGCTCGCCAACATGGCGACGGCCTATGCGATCTGGCATGGTCCCGCCGGGCTGCAGGCGATTGCGGAGCGCATTCACACGCTGGCCAGCAGCCTGGCAGCCGGCCTTAAGGCAGCAGGCGTTTCGGTGCTTGGCGCACGCCGCTTCGACACGGTGACGGTGGAAGTGAAGGGCAGAGCCGACGCGATCGCCGCCGCCGCCGAAAAGACCGGCCGATTGCTGCGCGTCATCGACGCTGACCACATCGGCATCAGCTTCGATGAGACCTCGACCGATGCCGATCTGGACGCGATCGCGGCGCTGTTCGGCGCCAAGGCGGGCCCCGCTGCCGGGCGCACTATGCCAGGGCAGCCACGCGGCAAGGAGTTTCTCAGTCAGCCGGTGTTCCACGAAAACCACTCGGAAACCGAGATGATGCGCTTCCTGCGCCGGCTGGCCGACAAGGACCTGGCGCTTGACCGTGCCATGATCCCGCTCGGATCCTGCACCATGAAGCTCAACGCCGCCGCCGAGATGATGCCGGTAAGCTGGCCAAGCGTCGCCAATCTGCATCCCTTCGCACCGGCAAGCCACTCGGCCGGCTACCGCGCCATGATCGGCGAGCTGGAAGCCTGGCTGGCGGAGATCACCGGCTTCGACGCGGCGACCCTGCAGCCCAATGCCGGCAGCCAGGGCGAATATGCCGGGCTGCTCGCCATTCGCGGCTATCACCGCTCACGCGGCGAAAGCCACCGCACGGTCTGCCTGATTCCGTCATCGGCGCATGGCACCAATCCGGCGAGTGCGGCGATGGCCGGCATGGGCGTCGTCGTCGTGCGCTGCACCGAAGACGGCAACATCGACGTTGACGATCTGAAGGCCAAGGCTGCCGAGCATGCGCAGAACCTCGCGGCATTGATGTTCACCTATCCCTCGACGCATGGCGTCTTCGAGGAAGGCGCGCGTGACCTCTGCGCGTTGATCCATGAGCATGGCGGCCAGGTCTATTTCGATGGCGCCAATCTCAACGCGCTGGTCGGCCTCGCTCGGCCGGGCGACATCGGTGCCGATGTCTGCCACATGAACCTGCACAAGACCTTCTGCATCCCGCATGGCGGCGGCGGCCCCGGCGTCGGCCCGATCGGCGTCAAGGCGCATCTCAAGCCATATCTGCCCGGCCACGTCACTGAAGGCTCCGGCCATGCCGTGTCGGCCGCACCGTTCGGCAGCGCTTCGATCCTGCCGATCACCTGGATGTATATCCGCATGATGGGCGCTTCGGGCCTGAAGCAGGCAACCGAGACGGCGATCATTTCCGCCAACTACATCGCGACGCGGCTCGAGGCGCATTTCCCGGTGCTCTACAAAGGCAGGCACGGACGCGTCGCGCATGAATGCATCCTCGACACCCGCGTGATCAAGGACAGCGCCGGCATCAGCGTCGACGATATCGCCAAGCGGCTGATCGACTATGGTTTCCATGCGCCGACCATGTCGTTTCCAGTGGCGGGCACGCTAATGGTCGAGCCGACCGAGTCCGAACCCAAGGGCGAACTCGACCGCTTTTGCGAAGCGATGATCGCGATATCGGGCGAGGCAGCCAAGGTGGCGAAAGGCGAATGGCCCCTGGCCGACAATCCGCTGGTCAATGCGCCGCATACCGCCGCCGAGGCACTGGCGGCCCAGTGGACCCACCCGTATTCGCGTTTGGAGGCGGCTTATCCGGCCGGCGACGCCGACACATCAGCCAAATACTGGCCGCCGGTATCGCGTATCGACAATGTCGCCGGCGACCGCAACCTCGTCTGCTCCTGCCCGCCGCTGTCGGAATATCTGGGGGCGGCGGAGTAGACCATAATCCCGAACCGAAGGTCAGCGCAGCACAAAGTGGAATCCGGTTTTCGGGCAAGAGTCTAAGCTAAGATAGAAGCCTCAATCAGGCAGAACGTAAGGCCGGCGCGTCGGCCTTGCTCGCCTTGTTCTGGGCGACGACGCGATTTCGACCGGCGCGCTTTGCCGCATAGAGTGCCGCGTCGGCTTCGGCCAGCACATCGTCGAGACTGGTGCCGTCTGTCCCGCCAAAGCCGATGCCGCCACTGACTGTGCTACGCAACGGACCAAGCTGGGTGGCGACGACTTCCGTGCCGAAGGCGACGCTGATCTTGCTCGCAATGTCATAAGCCTTGTCTTCCGTCATCCGAGACATGACCAGCACGAATTCCTCGCCGCCCAGCCGGAAGGCGTCGACCCCGGTCCTGGCGTATTTCCTGATGACAGCGGCGAAGCGGCGCAGAACCTGATCGCCAACGGGATGACCGAATACGTCGTTCGTCCTCTTGAAATGATCGAGGTCGAATATGGCGACGGACATGAACGGACCGAAAACCCGTTCACCGTAGAATGCCGTTAACGCCCGCCGGTTCATCAGCCCGGTCAGTGGGTCGGTCATGGTCTCGGCCTTTAATTCGATCTGCGCCCGCAAATGGTGGAGCGAGAGCGTCAAAGCACCGAGCCCGGTCATGCAGGCGACCGCCACGACGGAATTCAACCGTTCGGCCCAGTTGTCGGGCGCAATGCCGAGCACCCATTGGCCCTTGACCAGCAGGACCGCGCCGCAAAGTCCGAAGGACAGCGCACAGACGCCGCTCAGGAACGAAACGACCAGCAATATCCGGCTGTCATGATCCCCTTTGATCCAGAAAATCACTCCCATAGCCAGGAGCAGCGCGGTTACCGTCGTGTAGGTGATGATGAAGCCGACACCGTCAAACCCGAGATACGTCGCGCCCGCGCAAACGGCCATCGCAGCCAGTGTCGGCAGAACCGCGCGCCTATAGTCGCGCATGCCGAGATATTGCATGGCCGACAGGCACAGGATCAGGAAGCCCAGGCTGAGAAGCGCAAGCACAATCTGGCAAAGCCAGGGGCTGGGACCCCTGGCATAGTGCCAAAACAAGACCACATGCACGACGAGCACAAGAATGCCGCACGCCACCGTCAGCATAGAGCGTGCCTGTGGCGCGGTGAACCAGATCGCAAACATGGTGATGCTGAGGCACGTGCCCGACAGCGCCGCCGCGAGCAGGAGCGAACTGTAATCCAACATGCGTAAGCGGCAGCCTCTTCAGGAGTTCCGCTGCATTCTAGGTCAGCGGCAGTGCGCTGATACCGTTTTTCGGCCAACCTTCCGGCGCAACCTTCGGACAAGGTTTACAAAGCGTCGATGCGCCAAGCTGCCGCTTGGTTGTGGAATGGTTTTGCAGTAAGAGGCTCTATCCTCGAACGTAACAGGAACCTCCGTCGCCTGCCCGCAAAAAGCGTGGCAGTATCGGGTGGTGATTCGCAGCATCGGAATCCAGGACCAGCATGGACGACAATAACGATCTTTTCGGCACGATGGACAAGCAGCCGCAACCGGTTCGCGCCGCCGCGCGCCCGGCCGACCCGCTGGTGCAGGCGGCGAAGCGCCCGGCATCCCGCGACGGCAGTGAGAGCTATAGCGCCGCCGACATCGAGGTTCTCGAAGGGCTGGAGCCGGTGCGGCGCCGGCCTGGCATGTATATTGGTGGCACCGACGACAAGGCGATGCATCATTTGTTCGCCGAGGTCATCGACAATTCGATGGACGAGGCGGTGGCAGGCCATGCGACCTTCATCGATGTCGAGCTTTCCGCCGACGGATATCTGGCCGTCACCGACAATGGTCGCGGCATTCCAGTCGATCCGCACCCGAAATTCAAGAAGCCGGCACTCGAAGTCATCATGACGACGCTGCATTCCGGCGGCAAGTTCGACAGCAAGGTCTACGAGACCTCGGGCGGCCTGCACGGCGTCGGCGTCTCCGTCGTCAACGCGCTGTCGGACCATCTCGAGGTCGAGGTCGCACGCGGCCGCCAGCTCTACCGCCAGCGTTTTTCGCGCGGCGTTCCGGTGACCGGTCTGGAGCAACTCGGCGAGGTGCATAACCGCCGCGGCACCAAAATCCGCTTCCATCCCGACGAGCAGATCTTCGGCAAGGGTGCTGCTTTCGAGCCAGCGCGGCTCTACCGCATGACGCGCTCGAAAGCCTATCTGTTCGGTGGCGTTGAGATTCGCTGGACCTGCGACCCCTCGCTGATCAAGGAGAAGGACACGACGCCGGCCAAGGCCGAGTTCCATTTTCCAGGTGGCCTCAAGGATTATCTGAAAGCCTCACTCGGCGACGAATTCCAGGTCACTCGCGAAATCTTCGCCGGCAAGAGCGACAGGCAAGGCGGCCATGGCTCCCTCGAATGGGCGGTGACCTGGTTCGGCGGCGACGGATTTCTCAATTCCTACTGCAACACCATTCCGACCGGCGAAGGCGGCACGCACGAGGCCGGCTTCCGCAACGTCTTGACGCGAGGCTTGCGCGCCTATGCCGATCTGGTCGGCAACAAGCGTGCTTCGATCGTTACCTCGGAAGACGTCATGATCTCGGCGGCCGGCATGCTGTCGGTATTCATCCGCGAGCCGGAATTCGTCGGCCAGACCAAGGACAGGCTGGCGACGATCGAGGCGATCAGGATCGTTGAGACCGCCATCCGCGATCCCTTCGATCACTGGTTGGCCGACAACCCGCAGGAAGCCTCGAAGCTGCTCGAATGGGTGATCGCGCGTGCCGACGAACGGGTGCGCCGCCGCCAGGAAAAGGAAGTGTCGCGCAAGAGCGCTGTGCGCAAATTGCGCCTGCCCGGCAAGCTCGCCGACTGCACGCAGAATGCCGCGGCCGGCGCTGAGCTCTTCATCGTCGAGGGCGATTCGGCCGGCGGCTCGGCAAAACAGGCGCGCGACCGCGCCAGCCAGGCAGTTCTGCCGTTGCGCGGCAAGATCCTGAACGTCGCCAGCGCCGGCAACGACAAGCTTGCCGGCAACCAGCAGATCTCCGACCTGATCCAGGCGCTTGGCTGCGGCACACGCTCAAAATACCGCGACGAGGATCTGCGCTATGACCGGGTCATCATCATGACCGACGCCGACGTCGACGGCGCCCACATCGCCTCGTTGCTGATCACCTTCTTCTATCAGGAGATGCCGAACCTGGTCCGCGGTGGCCATCTCTATCTGGCGGTGCCGCCGCTCTATTCGATCCGGCAAGGCGGCAAGGTCGCTTACGCCCGCGACGATGCACACAAGGATGAGCTTCTGCGCACCGAATTCACCGGACGCGGCAAGGTAGAAATCGGCCGCTTCAAGGGGCTCGGCGAAATGATGGCTGCCCAGCTCAAGGAAACAACCATGGACCAGAGGAAGCGCACGCTGCTCAGGGTCGATGTGATCGACGCCGAGACCGCCACCAAGGACGCGGTCGACGCGCTGATGGGCACCAAGCCGGAAGCCCGCTTCCGCTTCATCCAGGAACGCGCGGAGTTCGCCGCGACGGAAGTGCTGGATATCTGAGCATCTTCTACCCGTTCGCATCGAATGTGGAGATGAGCGTGTGATCTGGGACCGGCTGCGGAGCGATCTTGCCGCGAGAATCGCCGGCCTGACGCCACCAACGCGCTCGGATTGGATTTTCGCTCTGCGCACGGTTTCTGCCGGACTGATCGCACTCCTCGCCGCCTACGCGCTCAAGCTCGACCACCCTCAATGGGCGATGATGACGGTGTTCATCGTTGCTCAGCCGGTCGCCGGCATGGTGCTGGCGAAGGGCTTCTATCGGCTGCTCGGCACATTGGCCGGCGCGCTGGCGGCAATCGGCACCACCACGGTCTTGGCGCCAACCTCTGGCTACTCGTCACGGCGCTTGCCGTCTGGATAGGCCTTTGTACCCTCGTCTCGTCGCTGCTCCGCAACCCTGAAGCCTATGGCGCGGCGCTTGCCGGTTATACGGCGATGATCATCGGGCTACCGGCTTTCGGCCAGCCACATCTCGTTGTCGATCTCGCTGTGGCGCGCTGTGCGGAGATCGCGCTTGGCATCGTCTGCGCCGCCCTGACCAGCCGGCTGATCCTGCCGAAACTGGCGGCTGACGCCATCATCGGCAGGCTAAAGCGCTGTATCCTCGACCTTGCGGCCTATGCTGGCGGCGCGTTCTCCGGCGGCGACGCAGCAACGCTAGCCAACCTGCACCGAAAACTGATCGCAGACGCCCAGACGCTGGGTGAAATGCGAGCCTATGCAAGGCTGGAAGCGCCGAGCTTCGCGACGCGCGCCTATCCGGTCCGCCGCACCATCGGCCAGCTTTTGTCGGCCTTGTCCGCGGCGCGCGCGCTGCATGCCCATGCCGCACCGAAAAACGCGGCCCTCATACCGGTGCGCACCGAGTTGCAGGCCCTAGTCGGCGAACTGGCAGCCAAGCCGGACGCGTTGAACGACACGGCACCCTGGGTGACGCGGCTCGACGCGATCGCCGACAGGGCACGACAAACGCCCGACATGGCGGCAGGCCGAGGCGATGACAGCGGCGCAGTCACCCGCCTCACCATCGCCGCCGATTTTGCGGAGGCCCTAAAGCAAGTGCTGCGCGGTCTGGACGCGTTACGAACGCCGGCCTCGCGCCGCACACGTGAACGCAGGTACCCGGCGCTGGTCGTGCATCGCGACTACCACGCCGCGTGGCGAAACGCGGTGCGCGCGGCACTTGCCACACTACTGGTCGCCGCCTTCTGGCTGACGACAAAATGGTCCGAAGCGGCGGGCACAGTCATCCTTGTCGCCGTCGTCTCCAGCCTGTTTGCCGCGCGTCCCGATCCCGTGCAATCGGCCTGGGGCTTCTTCAAGGGAACGCTGTTGGCCTTGCCCTTTGCATTTCTAGTCGGCCAGGTCGCGCTCCCCGCTTTGCCTGGCTTCGGCTGGTTCGCACTCTTTGTCGTGCCGATCCTGGTGCCCGCGGCGCTGGCAATGGCCAATCCGCACTATGTCGGCGTGGCGACCGCCTTCGCCATCAATTTCCTCGCCTTCCTCAATCCGCATCAGGCCATGTCCTACGACCCCGGACCGTTCTTCGCCGGCTCGGCCTCCGTCGTGGTCGGCATTCTTCTGGCGATCGGCGTCTTCGTCATCGTGCTGCCCGCCGATCCGTGGGTCACCGTCGGCCGCATCTTGCGAGCCATGCGGGAAGATCTGGCGCGCCTCTGCCTGCATCAGCGCGTGCCAAGACGCGAGGCGTTCGAAAGCCTCGCCTATGACCGGGTTAATCAACTAATGCCGCTCATGCAGCGCATGGGCAAGAAAGGCGATGTCGTTCTCGGCGGCAGCATAGCCGCCGTCACAGTCGGCCTTGAAATCCTGCGGCTGCGCAATGCGCAGCAAAGTTCAGCGATCCCCGCCGAAACCGCGCTTTCAATCACCCATTTCCTGCGGGAACTGGCGCGCGAACTGCTCTTCCGGCGACCCGACGAACCGCAAACGGCGATCATCACTGTCGCGCGGCAGTATGCAGCTGCCGTTACCGAGCGAAGCGACGCCACCGAAATGTTGCAGATCGCAGCCTCGCTACGCATCATCGCCGGGGCGATCGAGGATTTTCCGCATTTCTTTGCGAAGAATGGACTCTAAGCCGCCGCGATCGCCAGCGCATGACCCCGCGCGTTTTCGCGCAGCGCGTCAAGATGGATTGACTTCACCAGCCCGGCGAGATCGCCTTCGGCTGACTGGCCGCCGAGTTCCTTCAGCATCAGCCAGCTGACTTCCTGAACGCCGGCCAGGCGCTTGCCATTGGCAACCTCGCGCCAGATCTTCAGCGCGCGCAGGATGATCGCATGCGTGGCCGCGGCAAGGCCGGCACTGCGGAACAGCGCCTGCAGCGCCACATCGTGCCCGCCGGCCAGCAGCGCCCTCACCCGTTGTTCGGATTGCTGGCTGAGCGCGACCAGCGCCGAGCCGAAGAAGTCGACCTTGCCATGCGCGATGGTGCGAATGATGAAGCTTGCGGTCAGGGCACCTCGCAGGCGCAGATGTTCGACGAGCGCCGCGTGCTCTTCGCGGCGCGTGCCTTCGATCAGTGTCACGGAAGCCTTGACGCAGGCATCGCGCATGACGCGCTCGGCTCTGGCATGTCCCATCAGCGCCACCACCAGCGGCGAGCCTTTAAGGGTTTCACCCAGTTTTATCAGCAGCATATGCCGGCAGTCGGCAGGCAAACGCGCGTCAGTGATCAGCGCTTCGCGCACCAGGGACAGATGGCCGTGGCGCTCGGCGATACGGCGGAAGCTGAGCGAAGCGATGTCGGCGCCGCTGTTGGCGAGCAGCGTGGCGCAGGCTTCCGGCTCGCCGATTTCGGCAATCGCCGCGGCGACCGCCATCGAGACGCGCGGACGATCCGCGATCAGTTTCTGCGTCGCCTTCTGACCGCGGGCAACGCGGTCGATCAGATCAGCATCGGTGAGCATCGGCGAACGTGCCAGCACCAGGCTTGCGACTTCCGGCTGGTCGGACGCCAGCGCACTGATGATCTGCAGCGGCGCGTGATGGCTCATCGACAGCGCCTCCGCCATCGCCAGCCGCACCTTCGACGAGGCATCGTCGAGCAGCAGGGTCAGCGCCGCTTCAGCCGCGCAGCGGTCCTCGAAAGGCAGATCGGCATTGATGTAGGCGCGGGCCAGTGCGCTTGCCGCCGCGGCGCGCTCCGAGACCCTTGCCGTGTAAATCCATTTCAGGAAATGCGAAACAACCATGCCGTCCGCTACGCCCCTAGCCCAAGCCCGTTCTGTCCCCAGTGAAGACCGTAGACAGAAATGGTTTACGAACGGTTCACCATGTTTGTTAACTGGCTTGATTTGTTAACTGGCTTGCGAGCGCGCTATGCAGCGCCTATCAACCCTTAGAGCGATGTGCCTCCCTTCGGAAAGTACGCTCTGATACTCTGAATCTTCGCATCGGAGGACCATCGACCATGGCCGGGCTTTATCTGGAAGAGTTCGTCGTCGGCCACGTCTTCCGGCACACGCTGCGCAAAACCGTTACCGAAAGCGACAACATGCTGTTTTCGGTGATGACGCTGAACCCGCAGCCGCTGCACATCGACTTCGACTTCGCCGCAAAGAGCGAGTGGGGCAAGCCGCTGGTCAATTCGCTGTTCACGCTGGGCCTGATGATCGGGATTTCGGTAAACGACATCACCGTCGGCACCACCGTTGCCAATCTCGGCATGAGTGAGACGGTGTTTCCGCATCCGGTGTTCCACGGCGACACCATCCGCGTCGAGACGACGGTGGTGTCGGTGCGCGACTCGAAATCGAAGCCGGACCGCGGCATCGTCGAGTTCGAGCACCGCGCCTACAATCAGAATGACATGTTGGTTGCCAAATGCACGAGGCAGGCGATGATGATGAAGAAGGCAGCCTGACCGATGCGCTCGCTGCTGTTCGTTCCCGGCGATTCCGAAAAGAAGCTGGAAAAGGCGTTTGGCGCCGGCGCCGACGTTGTCATCGTCGACCTCGAGGATTCGGTCGCGCCCCAAAACAAAGTGTTGGCGCGCGACACCGCAGCACACTTTATCACTGAACACCGTCATCAAACCAATTCCGCGATTTATATACGCATCAACGATCTCTCGACCGGCCTGACCGATGACGATCTGGCTGCAGTCGTGCCGGTGAAACCCGACGGCATCATGCTGCCGAAGTCGAACAGCGGACAGGACGTGCAGCATCTGTCGGCCAAGCTCAGGGTGCACGAGGCCGAGAACGGCGTACCGGACGGCGGTATCAAAATTCTGCCGATCGTCACCGAAACGGCCGCCGGCGTGCTGGCTGCTGCGACCTACGCAAAGGCAAGCGCGCGGCTGGCGGGCATCACCTGGGGCGCGGAAGATCTCTTGGCCGCGATCGGCGCGCGCGCGGCCCGCGACGAAAATGGCCGCTACACAGATGTGTTCCGTTTCGCCCGCACCATGACCATCCTCGCCGCAAGTGCCGCAGAAGTCGCTGCGATCGACACGGTTTTTCCCGGTTTTCGCGACATGGCCGGCTTTGAAGCCGAGTGCGCAGAAGCGGAACGCGACGGCTTCACCGGCAAGATGGCGATCCATCCGGCGCAAGTCCCGGTCATCAACGCCGTCTTCACGCCGTCGACCGAGGCGGTGAAACACTCCAGGGCGATCGTCCAGGCATTCGAGGCGGCTGGAAATCCCGGCGTCGTCGGCATCGACGGCAAGATGTACGACCGGCCGCATCTCCGGCTCGCAGAACGGCTTCTGGCACGCGCTAGGGCGACCGGAGTTTGGCCTGATTTAGTCTGATCGCGCGACGCCGGGCTCTTCCGACGATGGCTGCTCGCGTCCTGCCGGGAGGCGGCTCATCCGTTCCGCGAAATTGACGGAACAGCCCGATAGGCCTGCCGCTCACCATGCGCAGCACTGATCATGGCGTTGCCCGCCGCAACGAGCCAACGGTGCCGCCAGTCTAGTCGGTTGGTTCTGGAGAGAGGCGGGAAAGTAGACCGCGGACCGAGAAATGCAGACCATCCGGCGCGAAGATAAGATCAGGAGGCTCTCCAAACAGACTGGTCAAAGCGGCGCGCATGTACCGTGTTCCGTATCCTACGCGCGAGGGGTCGATGACCAACGGCCCCCCCGATTCGATCCACGTCAGCGTCAACGCTGGTTCCGAGCTCGAGGTAATCTTCCATTCCAGACGAATCCGGCCTTCGGGCTGGGATAGACCACCATACTTGATGGCGTTTGTTGCGAGTTCATGAAGGCAGAGGGCGAGGGTTGTGCCGGCCTCGCGCGAAAGCAGCACCTCAGGTCCCTCGATGATGACGCCGCTTTGCCGTTCCGAACTGTATGGCGCAAGGATAGAATTGGCGACATCCATCAAAGGCACCGTCTCACCTCCTGCAGCAAAGACCGCAGAATGAACATTCGACAAAGCTCTCAATCGTCCTTTGAAATCTTCTGCGAGGCCGTCTGCCGAGGTTGCACCGCGCCGCGTCATCTCGAAGATGGATACGACGGTTGCCAGGATGTTTTTCACCCGATGGTTTAGCTCGTGGCGCAGCTCCGTCTCCCGCTCAAGGTAATCGCGCACGTCGCGCTGGCGGGCTCTGGTGAGGAGTGCGGACTGGATGCCGCTTATCAGTTCCAGCGCCGCCACGGGACGTTGATAGAATATCTGGCGTGAACGTGGCCAGGCGGCATTCAAGGCCGCTTGGATGCGCACCTGAGACGCCGCACGGTCGAGCAGGACTATTATGGGAATTTCCGACCAGTTCGGCTGGTGTTGAAGGAAGCTGGCGATTGTAGCGATTGCCACTGGATCTAGGGCTTCATGCGTAACGACAAGCACTCCCGGCGATTCTGCAAGCAGATTTCCCAAGTCTGCCGTGCTGGCTGCTTTGGCCCGGACGCCGCGTTCCTGCAGCAGGGAGGCCGTGTAGGAGGCGTCCTTGCGGTAGGGCGCCAATATAAGTACCCAATCGAGTGTTCCCACACCGTTATGCTCGGTGTCGCTCACGTCTCAGGCAAAGGATTGTAAGCAACGACCGAAACACCGGAACTCGCGATGAAGAGTTCCCGGACATCGAGGTCGTGCGGGCCGTGGCGCTTCTTGACGACCGTAATATTGCGCCTTAGCCGGCCCTCATGCTCGGCCATGCGAAGAAGAAGCACCGTGTCACCGAGAAAGCTGACATCCACGTCGATCCCGACATTTTGTCCAAGCAATCCATGCTGAGCGACAATGAGCATGGTCAGCACGTCCGCACGCGCGAGATGTTTGAGGAGAGACTGGATATCGAGGACCGCTTTTTCGCGATGTGGGAGCGAATTCAGATAGCCGGTGAAGCTGTCGATCACCACAACGCGCGTATTGTTGCGGCTGACCACTTGCTGCACGATCTGGCCGAACTCGCCCGGCGAGATCTCGTTCGGGCTGAAATCGTAGATGACCAGTTGACCGTCCTTGTGGAACTGCCGCAGATCCATCCCCAAGCCCTCCGACCGGCGAAAGAATGTCTCCAGCCGCTCCTCGAATAGGAAAAGGGCAACACTTTCGCCGCGCTGAAGAGCCGCGGTGGCGTAAAGCGACGACATCGTCGACTTGCCGGTCCCGGACTGGCCAATCACGAGCGTGATCGTTCCTGACTCCTGGCCTCCCCCGAACATCTCGTCGAGGGCATCCACCCCGGATTTGATCAGTTGCGGCTTGGCAACGTCGGTGGCCGAACCGGGTACAATCCTCGGGAACACGACGACGCCTTCGCCCTCGCGAATGGCCATGTCGTGATAACCGTCGGCATAGGGCACACCGCGCATCTTACTTACTTCGATGCGACGGCGTACGGCACCATAATCCTCAAGGGATTTGTCAAGCCGGATCACGCCGTGAGCGATGCCCTCTATCTCCTCGCCGTTATGATCGCCGCCGCTGGTTTGTGTGTCGAGAAGCATCGCAATAATGCCTCGTTTGGCGAGGAAAGCCTTGAAGCCAATCAGTTCGCGGCGAAACCTCGGCGTGTCGCCGGTGATCAGCCGGATTTCAAGCAGGGAATCGTAAACCAGCCTATGTGGTTTGTGTTCTTCGATCGCGCGTTCGATCGCCTTCCGTGTCTCATCCAGCCGAAGGTCGGCGGTCTGAAAAATGGTCTGATCGGCTGCGCCACTCACGGTCTCAGAAGCTGAAAGTTCTTCGACCCGAATTCCGTCGAGCGTCCAGCCGTGTGAAGACGCAATCGCTTCGAGCTCGGAGGCGGTTTGCGAAAGACTGACATAGATGCAGCGCTCACCGGCCGCCACCCCCGCGCGCAGAAATTGCAAAGCAGTGGTTGTCTTGCCTGCGCCTGGATCGCCTTGCACAATGTAAAAATTCGAAGCTGGCAGTCCACCGCGGAGAATTTCGTCCAAGCCGGCGATACCGGAACTTACAACGGGCTGTTTCTTTCGCTCTGCCATGTTTGCCTCGTGTCCAACAGGTTGGGAACCGCAAGCCCATCGTCGGGTATCAAATGCGTTCGAAAGATGACAGCGGGCAAACCTGTCGGCCGCTTGTTGAGGCGCCTCAATTCTCTGAACTCGTTTTTCTGTAATCGGCGCGCCCGTGCAAGGCAAGTTGTCAGCTCGAATAACCTGAAAATGCGGTGTGGGCCGTCGCATCGCCGGCAGGGATCCATAACGAGCACCCTGTCGCAGTCGTTTTGCGCATTGCTCTTGAACGTCGCCGGGAACCAATGCTGCGCGATGGCATTTTGTATGGTTAAGCCAAGAAGATGGATGGGGGAATGATCCAACGGACAACCAATGTCGGCGACGAGGATCGTTATCGCACTCTCGTTCAGGCCGTCACCGACTACGCAATCTATATGCTGGATCCCTCGGGGATCGTGAACAGCTGGAACGCAGGCGCCGAGCGGTTCAAAGGCTATTTCTCCGGCGAGATCATTGGTCAGCATTTCTCACTTTTTTATACGGCTGAGGATCGGGAAAGCGGTCTGCCCGCGCAGGCACTGGAAATAGCAGCCCGCGAGGGCAAGTTCGAGAGCGAAGGTTGGCGGGTCCGCCGCGACGGGACTCGTTTCTGGGCTCATGTCGTAATTGATCCGATCCGCGACCCTAGCGGCCAATTGACCGGCTTCGCCAAAGTCACCCGCGATCTTACCGAGCGAAAGAAAGCCGAGGAGGAACTGCGCAAAAGCCAGGAGCAGTTTCAACGTCTGATTCAGGGCGTGACGGACTATGCGATCTATATGCTCGACCCTGAAGGAATAATCACGAGCTGGAACTCGGGCGCAGAGCGCATCAAAGGCTATTCGGCAGATGAAATAATCGGCAAGCACTTTTCGCAGTTCTATACGCCGCAAGATCGCGAGCGAGGCAGTCCGCAGCGTGCGCTGGAGACCGCTGCTCGTGAAGGACGCGTTGAACGGGAAGGCTGGCGGGTACGCAAGGACGGCACCAGGTTCTGGTCACACGTGGTCATCGACGCAATTCGGGACGACGACGGCAAGATCCTGGGATTTGCGAAGATCACGCGCGACATCACCGAACGCAAGAAGGCGCAGGAGTCATTGGACCAGGCGCGTGAGGCTCTTTTCCATTCACAAAAGATGGATGCGATCGGCAAGCTGACAGGCGGCGTCGCTCACGACTTCAACAATCTGCTGATGGCGGTTTTGGGTAGCCTCGCGTTGCTTCGCAAACGGCTGCCCGACGATCCACAGTTATTGCGTCTCCTCGACAATGCCGTGCTCGGCGCGCAGCGGGGCGCGTCGTTGACGCAGCGCATGCTGGCTTTTGCCCGGCGGCAGCAACTCGACCCAAAGCCTGTCGAAATCATTGGGCTGATACAGGGAATGAAGGAGTTGTTGGAGCGATCGCTAGGCTCCAGGGCTATTATAGAGACCAAATTCCCGCTTTCGCTCAACCAGGTCATGGTTGATGAAAGCCAAATCGAACTCGCACTGCTTAATCTCTGCGTCAACGCCAGGGACGCCATGCCCGACGGCGGGACGATCTTGATCTCCGCCCGGCAGGAAAGCGCCAGCCAAGTCCGGGATGCGGGTTTGGCACCAGGCCAATATGTCTGCCTTTCGATAACTGACAGCGGCGAAGGAATGGACGACGAGACGCTTGCCCGCGCGACGGAACCGTTCTTCACCACAAAAGGCGTTGGCAAGGGAACCGGCCTGGGTCTCTCGATGGTGCATGGGATGATGGAACAGATGGGCGGGCGCCTGCTTCTCCGGAGCCGCAAGGGAGCAGGCACGACCGCGGAAATGTGGCTGCCGGTGGCTGCCACGACCTCAGATCTCGCGCGCGAGCAGGACGTCCTCAGCCAGCAAACCACCGAGGTTGCCCCTCTGCGAATCCTGGCAGTGGATGACGATGCCCTGGTGCTGTTGAATACCGCTGCCATGCTTGAGGACCTTGGGCATACGGTTGCGGAGGCGCATTCGGCAACGGCAGCGCTTCGACTGTTGGAGGAGCAGTCGTTCGACCTCGTCATAACGGACCACGCGATGCCGAAGATGACTGGCCTACAGCTGTTCGATGCAATCAAGGATAAGTGGCCGAATGTTCCCGTAATCATAGCGACAGGTTACGCTGAGCTGCCGGGTGCTAGGGAGATGAAGATTCTCAGCAAGCCGTTCACAGAACACGAATTAGCGAGCGCGATAGCCAGCACTGCCGTTTAGTCACCGGATTACCAACTGCTAGAGCGAGCCGGCCTTCAAGAACCAAGTGCTTAATTCTATCCCAGCCCTAATCTCTTCCCCAGCGCGGCCGGCGCATCGAAAAGATCTCGCTGACACTGGCATAATCCATATAGCCGAGACGGCCGACATTGCCCGCCTTGACGATATCGAACAGACCGTCGTTCAGGAACGCATCGTCGATATGCACGCCGACAACTTCGCCGGCAACGACGACAGCGCTGGTCGGCGTCCCATCCAGCGCCTTTGGCCGCAGGATTTCCGTCACCCGGCATTCGAGCGCCGCCGGCGCCGCCGCCACGCGGGGCGGCGCAACGAGGCGCGAAGGCGCCATGATGAGATCGGCATAGTCGAATTCGCTGACACCGCGCGGCGCATCGACCGCCGTGCGGGCCATTTTTTCAGCGAGATCGCGGCTGACGAGGTTGGCGACGAACTCACCTGTCTCTTCGGCGAAGGTGGCACTGTCCTTCTCGCCTTCGGACGAGAACCAGACGATGAAGGGTCTGGTCGAAAATGCGTTGAAGAAGGAGTAGGGGGCGAGATTGATCTTGCCGGCCTTGTTCACCGTCGAGATCCAGCCGATCGGCCGTGGCGCCACGATCGCCTTGGACGGGTCATGCGGTAGCCCATGACCCTTTGCCGGCTCGTAGAACATTCAGCCCACCCAGGGTCCTGCATAGTCGGCGTAGAGTTTTGTCGGATCGGGCCGCGGCCGCTCCGGCGCCGGCCCTTGGTAGGAGCCGATATGGACGAAGCCGACAACGCGCTCATGCGGCGCCAGCCCCAGGATCGCCCTGCCCTCCGGCACATCGGAATACCAGTTGCTGATCATGTTGGTCCCATAACCCAGCGCATTGGCTGATATCATCAGGTTCATCGCCGCCATGCCGCCCGACAGGAACATCTCCCATTGCGGGATTTTTGGGTTTTCCTTCGGATTCGATACTACGCCGATCACCAGCGGCGCGCGCGAAAAACGCGCCAATTCCTGGTTGCGGCGGCCCTCCGGCAGAGGCCCTTCGCGCTGTTCGGCAAGGGCTGCCAACTTCTTGCCGATCTCCACGCGCGCCTCGCCCCGGTAGAGAATGAAGCGCCAGGGTTCCAGCCGGCCATGGTCCGGCACCCGCGAGGCGGCGGCAATCATCGTCGCGATGTCGGCGTCGCTGGGCGCCGGTTCCTTCAACTCCGGGATCGGCGCGGAATTTCGGGTCAGCAGAAAGTCGATGATCGGCGACGCCATGGGCGCAAGTCTCCTAGGATTTGAGCTGAAGCGCACCATCGGACATCGGGCGGCTTGGGCATTGGCGCGGCGCGCCGGACGGTAGAGCTCGAAACAGACTTGGTCCGGACTCTTAAGCCTTGAAATTGCCACCGCCTTGGGCTTCAAAGCAAGGCATGTTTGAGGGGTTCCTGCGTCTTTTCCCAATCTGGCTTGGCACCGCACTGTTCATGGTGCCGGTTTCGTCCGCCGTCGCGCAGGATGTGGACGGCCTTAGCGATCTAAAGCTTCCCGGAATTTCGAGCTATGCGTCTCCGAGCAACGAGAAATCGCTGGCGCTGGGGAGCAGCGGGGCGATCACGCTGTCGGCGCAATTGACGGACAAGGGCGCCGACATCACGCGCGGCATCGTCTGGCGCGTCTTCAAGCCTGAACCGACCGGCGACGGCAAACTGCCGATGGTCGCTTCCGCCCATGGCGGCAGCGCGGTGTTTCAGCTCGAGCCCGGCAGCTATCTGGTCCATGCCTCCTACGGCCGAGCCGGCGCAACCAAGCGCATTACCGTCGGCAAGGACGCCAAGCGCGAAAGCCTCGTGCTCGATGCCGGCGGCCTGAAGCTCGATGCCGTGCTGTCGGGCGGCGTGCGCATACCGCCGAAGAAGCTGCGCTTTTCGATCTATGAGGGCCAAGCCGAAGCCAATCACGATCGCGCCCTGATCATACCCGACGTCGAGCCGAACAGTGTCGTGCGGCTGAACGCGGGCGTCTACCACGTCGTCTCGACCTACGGCTCGGTGAATGCCGTCATCCGCTCCGACATCCGCGTCGAGGCCGGCAAGCTGACCGAAGCGGCGGTCGAGCATCATGCGGCGGAGATGACCATGAAGCTGGTGCGCGAGCCGGGCGGAGAGGCAATTGCCGACACGTCCTGGTCGTTGCTCAACGAATCCGGCGATCCCATCAAGGAAACCGTCGGCGCCTTTGCCTCGATGGTGCTGGCCGAGGGCGACTACACCATCATCGCCAAGAACCGCGACCGCATCTACCAGCAGGATTTGACGGTCGTGGCCGGGCAGAACAAGGAAATCGAGGTCCTCGCCACCGAGGCCTCGGCGATCGATCCCCAGGAAGGCGCCGACTAAACCATCCGAAGTGCCGTGCGGGTTTGGCGTCCAGCAGCCTATGATTTGGCTGATCAGGCAGCCTTGCGCATGCGTCGCGGCAGGATTTGGCCGCGGCCGCGCGGTTCGGCGGGCGCTAGAGTCTTTCATGTTTTTACGGAAGCATATCCAGCGTTGTTGAAGTAGTTTGCGCATTCGTCAGGCTTGATGGTGCCGACGAG